>CAXTPP010000028.1:0-31746 GCA_964246185.1 uncultured Acetobacteraceae bacterium | reverse complement strand
ACACCGATGGGGAATCCTAGACAGAACGTGAGTCAGAACTTCGGACGGCTGGTATTACATGGCATTGAACGCCGACCAGGAATTCCGCGAACATGAACTGAGGATCGAGCAGATGATCACGAACATCGAGCAAATGAGTGCCAATATCGACAAGACGCGCTTCAACATCGATCATGCGAACCAGCAGCTCCGCCGCTAATTCGTCACCATCGTCTTTCAGGTGATAGGAGTGTTCGTAGCTGGGATCGGCGTAGGCGTGGCGCTGTTGAGCTACTTTGGGCACCACTGACATGCTGGTCCTACCTCACCCGGCGTCCGAACACCGCGTGATAGACCACCAGCACCACGACAGCACCCAGAACCGCCACGATCATGCTCGCGATGTCGAAGTGGCTTTCCCACTCGTCGCCTGTGAAGAACGAGACCAGGTAGCCGCCGACCACCGCACCCACGATGCCGAGCACGATGTCCAGCAGCAGGCCCGAGCCCGACTTGTTGACGAGCTTGCTGGCGATGAAGCCGGCGATCAGCCCGAAGACGACCCAGCCGATGACGCTCATGACAGTCCTCCCTAGACGTTGAAGCGGAACAGCAGCACGTCGCCGTCGCGCACCACGTAGTCGCGGCCCTCCACGCGCATCCGCCCGGCCTCCTTGGCGCCGGCCTCGCCGCGCAGCGCCACGTAGTCGTCGTACGCGATGGTCTCGCAGGCGATGAAGCCGCGCTCGAAGTCGTTGTGGATCACCGCGGCCGCCTGGGGCGCCTTGGTCTGCGTGGTGATGGTCCACGCCCGGGTCTCCTTGGGGCCGACCGTGAAGTAGGTGGCCAGGCCGAGCAGCCCGTAGCCGGCGCCGATCACCCGGTCCAGCCCGCTGTCGGCCAGCCCCAACCCGGCGAGGAACTCCGCCCGGTCCGCCTCCGCAAGCTGGCTGACCTCGGCCTCGATCGCGGCGGACACCACGACGCTGGCCGCGCCGGACGCCTTCGCCATGGTGGCAACGGCGGCCGAGCGGGCGTTGCCGTCCGCCGCGTCCGCTTCGGCCACGTTGCACACGTACAGCACCGGCTTGGAGGTCAGCAGTTGCAGCCGGCGCACCGCCTCCGCCTCGCCGGGCGGGATGGCGCCACGGGCGGGGCGGCCGGCCTGCAGCGCGGCGATCAGCGGCTCCATCAGCGCCACCGCGGCGAGGTTGTCTCGGTCGCCGCCGCGCGCCTTCTTCTGCGCCGGCAGCAGCCGCTTCTCCAGGCTGTCCAGGTCGGACAGCATCAGCTCGGTCTCCACCGTCTCGGCGTCGCGGATCGGGTCGATGCTGCCTTCCACGTGGGTCACGTCGTCATCGTCGAAGCAGCGCAGCACGTGGATGATGGCGTCCACCTCGCGGATGTTGGCCAGGAACTGGTTGCCCAGGCCCTCGCCCCGGCTGGCGCCGCGCACCAGGCCGGCGATATCGACGAACTCCAGGCTGGTCGGCACGATCTTGGCCGACTTGCCGATGGCGGCGAGTGTGCCCAGCCGCGGGTCCGGCACGGCGACGCGGCCGACGTTCGGCTCGATGGTGCAGAACGGGTAGTTGGCCGCCTGCGCCGCGGCGGTCGCGGTGAGCGCGTTGAACAGCGTCGATTTGCCGACGTTGGGCAGGCCCACGATGCCGCAGTTGAACCCCATCTAGCCCTCCCGCGCGTGCAGCGCGACCTTGGTCATGAACGCTTCCGGCTGGCCCGTCGCCAGCAGCCCGGCCGCATCCGCCACCGCATCCAGCAATCCGGCCAGCCAGTCGGCATCCACCTTGGCGAAGTCCCCCAGCACATGGCCGGTCACGCGGTCCTTATGGCCGGGATGGCCGATGCCGAGCCGCACCCGCCAGTAGTTCGGGCTGCCCAGCAGGCGGTCCATGCTGCGCAGGCCGTTGTGCCCCGCCGCCCCGCCGCCCCGCTTGACCCGCACCCGCCCAGGTGCCAGGTCCAGCTCGTCGTGGAAGGCGGTGATGCCGTCAGGCGCCAGCTTGAAGAAGGCGGCGGCGGGCTGCACGGCAGCGCCGCTGTTGTTCATATAGGTGAGCGGCTTCAGCACCAGCACCTTCTCGCCGCCGACGCTGCCTTCGGCAACCAGGCCCTTGAAGCGGTTGCGCCACGGGGAGAACCCTTGGCGCTCGGCGATGCGGTCGATCGCCATGAAGCCGACGTTGTGCCGCTGCCGGGCCATGCCGGGCTCAGGGTTGCCGAGCCCGACCCACAGCTGCACGCGTCACTTCTTGGCGGCGGGCTTCGCGGCCTTCGGAGCCGCAGCCGCCTTGGCCGGGGCAGCGCCCTTGGCCGGCGCGGCAGCCTTGGCCGCGGCCGGGGCCGCCTCCGCCGGAACCTCGGTCGACTTGGTGGG
Source organism: uncultured Acetobacteraceae bacterium (assembly GCA_964246185.1). GTDB lineage: Bacteria > Pseudomonadota > Alphaproteobacteria > Acetobacterales > Acetobacteraceae > LMUY01. The sequence continues at coordinate 29,369 of CAXTPP010000028.1, read as the reverse complement.
CGCCACGACGGTGGCCACCACGAAATCACGGTCGGCGATCGTCGGCTTGGCCCCTTCCGCCCCGGTCAGGTCGGAGAAGCGGACGGTGTCGTTGATGTCGAGCGCGCTGAGGTCTGCCTCGAACGCCTCGGGAACGTGGTCCGGGTCGCACAGCACCTCCACGCTGTGGCGCACCACGTTCAGCATGCCGCCGCGCTTGATCCCGGGGGAGGACGCCTCGTTGGTGAAGCTCACCAGCACGGCCACGCGGATCGGCTGCCCGACGGCGAGGCGTTGAAAGTCCACGTGCTCCGGCTTGTCGCTCACGGGGTGGAACTGCACCTCGCGCATCAGGGCGCGCTGCGTCTGCCCGCCGACGCTGACCTCGAACAGGCGCGAGCGCCAGCCGCCGCGCACCAGCTCGCGCACGACCTCCCGCGGGTCGAGCGAGATGAGCGTCGGCGCTTCCTTGGCGCCATAGATGATGGCAGGGACCTTCCCTGCCCGCCGGGTCGCGCGTGCCGCCCCCTTGCCTGCTAGCTCGCGCGCCTCGGCCTGGATCGTGGTGAAACCGGCCATGATGGAGACTCCGTTCGAATGTGCGCCGCGGCAGGCCGCAAGCGCGAAAGGCCGGCCTCCAGGGGTGCCAGCGCGGTCATTGTCCTAGCGAACGGCGTGCGCGGGGGCAAGCGCCGCGGGTGATTGCGGTACAACTCAGACACAGCGGCGTCAAAGTCGCGCGCGAGGGGCTGCCTCTCGGGATTCTTACCAAGGGTTTCGGCGCGGTTTCTCTAGACAGGGACGGTGCCGGGCGTTCCGCCTGGCGAGGTTCCTGCTCGAATGTCCCATTGCGTGCTCCTGGTGGAAGACGAAGGCCTGATCCGCCTCACGCTGGCCGAAACGCTGGAGGAAGCTGGCTACGTAGTCGTAGCGGCCGAGTCCGGTGACGAGGCATGCCAGCTGCTCAAGACGGTGAACGGGATCGACGTGCTGCTGACCGACATCCAGATGCCTGGCTGCGCTGACGGCATCGACGTGGCGCGCAGCTTCACCGCACGCCATCCCAACCGGCCCGTGGTGTTTATGACCGGTCGCCCCGACATGATGGCGCGGGTGGGACGGCTCTCTGAAACCGAGGTGCTGCTGCGCAAGCCGTTCGGCTCGATGCAGATGCTGACGGCCTTGGAGGCGCTGCTCGTCAGGTCATAAAGACGCAGGGCTCTGCACCTCTATCCCTCATGTGAAGGTGTCTAGAGGACGACCGTCCTATGGCGGGGCTCGAGGCGGAGCCCCGATCTAATCCTACCCCAGTCCCGCCACGAACTCGCCCAGACCCGGCTGCCGCCGCGTTGCGCAGCGTGCGGCGTGCAGCACGCTGCGGACGGCGGCGACCGCGTCCTGCAATCGCTCATTCACCACGACGTGGTCGAACTCCGGCCAGTGCGCGATCTCGTCGCGGGCGGCTGCCATGCGCCGGGCGATCTCGGCCGGGTCGTCCCCGGCCCGGCCGTGCAGCCGGCTGCCCAGCGCGTCCAGCGAGGGGGGCAGCACGAACACGCTGGCCACGTCCGCCGGGAGTGCGGCGCGCAGCTGGCTATGGCCCTGCCAATCGACGTCGAACGCCACGTCGCGCCCTGCCGCCAAGGCCTGCTCGACCGGCGCGCGCGGCGTGCCGTAGCAGCGGCCGAAGACCTCCGCCCATTCGAGCAGCTCTCCCGCCTCGACCATGGCGGCGAAGGCGTCCGGAGTGCGGAACAGGTAGTGCACCCCCTCCTGCTCGCCGGGGCGCGGGGCGCGGGTGGTGACGCTCACCGAGAAGCAGAGCGCCGGTTCGCTGGCGAGCAGCGCGCCGGTGATCGCGCCCTTCCCCCCGCCGGACGGGGCGGATACGACCAGGCACACGCCGCGTCGGCCCGGCGCCATCATGGCTAGTTCTCCTTCAAAATTGGGGTAGGCGGCTGGTGCGTCCGCTCGATGTCGCGCCACCGGGCCACGTTGCGCAGGTGCTCGCCGACGGTGCCGGCGAACGCGTGGCCGCCGGCGCCGTCCGCCACGAAGTACAGCGCGTCCGTGGCTGCCGGCTGCGTGGCGGCGCGCAGGGCGGCGAGGCCCGGCATGCAGATCGGCGTGGGCGGCAGGCCGGCGATGCGGTAGGTGTTGGCCGGGTCGTCGCGGTCCAGCTCGGCGCGGGTGATCGGGTGGTCCAGCACGCCCAGGCCGCCGCTGGCGCCGTAAACCACCGTCGGGTCGGATTGCAGCCTCATGCCCTGCCGCAGCCGGTTAAGGAACACGGCGGCGACCAGCGGGCGCTCCTCCGGCCTGGCCGTCTCGCGCTCGACCAGGCTGGCCAGCACCAGCGCCTCCGCCTTACCAGCCAGCGGCAGGCCCGGCGTGCGCGAATCCCAGGCCCGCTGTAGCGCCGCCTCCATGGCGGCGCGGGCGCGGTCGAGCAGCTGCTCCCGCGTGGCGCCGCGCTCGTACTGGTAGGTTTCGGGCAGGATGGACCCTTCGGCCGGGATGGGCGTGTCGCCGGCCAGTGCGTCCGCCGCGTCCACCAGGTGGGCGACCTGGGCCGCGGTCAGTCCCTCGGGGATGGTCAGGCGGTGCTGCACCGGGCGGGCGGTGCGCAGAACGGCCAGCACCTGGCGCACGCTGGCCGCGGCCGGGAACGCGAATTCGCCGGCGCGCAGCCTGCCGTTGGCGGCGGTGGCGAGGGCCAGGATGCGGAAGGCCAAGGGATGGGCGACGACGCCTTGCCGCCGCAAATCCGCCGCCAGCTCCGCGGGTCCGCCACGCGGGACGGCGATGACGCTGGTGATGGGAAGCGGGCCGGGCGCGCCGTATTGGCTGGTGAGCCATGCCGCCGTGCCGCCAGCCGCCAGCAGGATCAGGAGCAGGGCGGCCAGGAGGCGGCGCATTAAAGGAAAGCGGGCCGCCTCATGCGGCGCGGCGGAACAGGATGCTCGCGTTGGTGCCGCCGAAGCCGAAGCTGTTGGACAAGGCCACGTCGATCCGGCGCGGCTGCGCCTCCTTCGCCACCCGGTCGATCGCGCTGGCCCGGCTCGGGTGGTCGAGGTTCAGCGTCGGCGGCGCCACGCCGTCCTGGATCGCCATGATGGAGAAGATGCCCTCGATTGCCCCGGCAGCCCCCAGCAGGTGGCCGGTGGCGGACTTGGTGGACGACATGCAGACGCTGGCGCAATCGTCGCCGAACAGCCGCTCGGCCGCCTCCAATTCCAGGTCGTCGCCCAGCGGCGTCGAGGTGCCGTGGGCGTTCACGTACTGGATGTCGCCGGGTTGCAGGCCGCCGTTGCGCAGGGCGGCCGTCATGGCGCGGAATGCGCCCTCGTGGCCGTCGGCCGGCGCGGTGATGTGGTGCGCGTCGCCGGACATGCCGTAGCCGGACACCTCGGCGTAAATCCTTGCGCCGCGCGCCTTGGCGTGCTCCAGCTCCTCCAGCATCACGATCCCGGCGCCCTCGCCCATGACGAAGCCGTCGCGGTCCTTGTCCCAGGGGCGGCTCGCCTCGGCGGGACGGTCGTTGAAGCCGGTGGACAGCGCCCGGGACGCGCAGAACCCGGCGATCCCCAACGGGTTGACCGCCCCTTCCGCGCCGCCCGCCACCATCACATCCGCATCGCCCAGCATGATGAGCCGCGCCGCGTCGCCCAGGGCGTGGACGCCGGTGGCGCAGGCCGTCACCACGGAATGGTTGGGCCCCTTGAAGCCATACTTGATGGAGACGTGGCCGGAGGCGAGGTTGATCAGCGCGGACGGAATGAAGAATGGCGACAGGCGGCGCGCCTTGCCCTGGCTGACCAGGACGGACGCCTCGTAGATCGACTGCAGCCCGCCGATGCCGGAGCCGATCATCACGCCGCTGGCGCAGCGGTCCTCCTCGGTCTGCGGAACCCAGCCCGAATCCTCCACAGCCTCGGTGGCCGCGACCATGGCCAGGTGGATGAACCGGTCCATCTTCTTCTGGTCCTTGACCGGGACCCATTCGCCCAGGTCCAGCCCGCCCTCCGCCCGCACGCCGGGCGGCACCTGGCCGGCGATCTTGGCTGTCAGCTCCGCCGTGTCGAAGGACTGGATGGCGGCGATGCCGGAGTGGCCCTCGATCAGCCGCCGCCAGACATGCGGCACGCCCACCCCGAGCGGACACGCGATGCCCATTCCCGTCACGACCACGCGCCGCATCCGTTGGCCCTCCTGCCCGGCTGGCCTAAGGTCCGCTCAGGCCGCCTTCTGCTTCTCGATGTAGTCGATCGCGTCCTTCACCGTGCCGATCTTCTCGGCCGCGTCCTCCGGGATTTCCACGCCGAACGCCTCCTCGAACGCCATCACCAGCTCGACCGTGTCCAGGCTGTCGGCGCCGAGATCGTCGATGAACGAGGCCTCTGGCGTCACTTTGCCCTCCTCGACGCCGAGGTGCTCCACCACGATCTTCTTAACCTTGTCGGCGATCTCGCTCATGTCTCTTCCAATCCTGCAGGCCGGGTGCCGTGATGGGGCGTAGCGCCTCGGGTCGAGGCAAGAGGCGCGCTTAGCATGGTTACACGGCCCCCGCCAAGGCGGCTATGTAAGCGGGCAAGCGAGGCTACGAAGGCGAGTCTCGAGCAATTCCCTGGCGGTTTCCGCCGCGTTTTGCTACGATGCCATCCATATGCGGGTGTAACTCAATGGTAGAGTTCCAGCCTTCCAAGCTGGCAATGCGGGTTCGATCCCCGTCACCCGCTCCACCCACCCCGCCGCAGCCGGTCAGAGCCGCTTGACAAACACCCAGTAGGTGCCGTCTGCAACAGCGCTTTTCATGTGTATCTTGACGCGCGTCGGTTTCATTACGTAGTCAAAAGTATAGTCGAAGATCGCATTCAGCTTGCCGGCGCGCACCCCAGCATCGAAGACGCCGCGGAAACCGGGCTTGTTGCAGCAGGGCGCCACTTCTTTGAAGAAGTTGCGGCCAATCACGTTTTCCTTCTTGCGTCCGGTGATTTGGCTTTCCGTGGTGTTGAACGTCAGTATCTTGCCGCTCGCGTCCAGTTGGATCGCGCCGAAAGCCAGTGCGTCGATCTCGTCGGGCGTCAGCTTCGTCATGACATTGTCAAGGTCGTCCTGCGCGAACTCGATGCGAGTGAGAGAGTCCATGTGCCACCTCCTCGGGATGGCAAATGCTATAGTATGTTCAGTTAACATTCGGCAACTGAGATGCCGTACTTGACATCGAACGCGCCGCGCTCTTGATACCGCGCCTGCCCGCTCGGGCCGTGCAGGGGTGTAGCTCAATTGGCTAGAGCGCCGGTCTCCAAAACCGGAGGTTGCGGGTTCGAGACCCTCCGCCCCTGCCAGCCCGGTCCACTCAGGTCATCTTTTGGAAAGGCATGGTCGTGGCAGTCGCTCCGGCTCAGTTCGTGCGTGAAGTCCGCGCCGAAGTCGCAAAGGTCACCTGGCCGTCCCGCAGGGAGACGCTGGTCACCACCGGGCTGGTGTTCGCGATGGCCGCCGCCGCCGCGGTGTTCTTCTTCGTGGTCGATCAGCTGTCCGGGCTTGGCGTCCGTATCCTGTTTGGCGCTTCGGTTTAGTTGGGGTGTAGAGAAAGCGACGAGGAGCAGATCGGGCTCTGCCCCGAACCCCGCCATAGGACGGTCGTCCTCTGGACACCTTATGTAAGGGGGAGAGGGGACGCCCCTTGCAAAAGTCGGCCCCTTTGGGTGCAGGGCAGGGCCCTGCTTGGATGATTGCTCTAGTCAGAGGTTCAAGGTTTTGGCCAAGCGCTGGTATGTCGTGCACGTCTATTCGGGCTTCGAGAAGAAGATCGCCGAGCAGGTGAAGGAGCAAGCCGCCCGCAAGGGCCTGGCCGACCTGGTGGACGACGTGCTGGTCCCCTCCGAGGAGGTCGTCGAGCTGAAGCGCGGCCAGAAGATCCAGGCGGAGCGCAAGTTCTTCCCCGGCTACGTGCTGGTCAAGATGGAGATGACGGACGACACCTGGCACCTCATCAAGGACACGCCCAAGGTCACCGGCTTCCTCGGCAGCAAGACTAAGCCGCAGGCGATCAGCGAGGCCGAGGCCGACCGCATCATCAAGCAGTCCGCCGAGGGCGTGGAGCGTCCCCGCCCCGCCGTTCTGTTCGAGGTCGGCGAGCAGGTGCGGGTGGCCGACGGGCCGTTCACCTCGTTCAACGGCACCGTGGAGGAGATCGACGAGGAGAAGGGCCGCGTGAAGGTGTCGGTCTCGATCTTCGGCCGGTCCACCCCGGTCGACCTGGAATATGGCCAGGTCGAGAAGGTCTGAGCTTCCCGGCTTGGACCTCGATTTCACCGACGACGAGGTCACGCGCTACTCGCGCAACATACTGCTTGCCGAAGTGGGCGGCACGGGGCAAGCAGCCCTGCGCGCCGCCCGCGTGCTCGTCGTCGGCGCCGGCGGGCTTGGCTGCCCCTTGGTGCTCTACCTGGCCGCCGCCGGCATCGGCGCCATCGGCGTGGTGGACGACGACGACGTGGAGCTGTCCAACCTGCAGCGCCAGGTGGCGCACACCACCGCCCGCATTGGCCAACCCAAAGTGACCTCCCTCGCCGCCAGCGTCGCGGCGCTGAACCCTGGCACCCGGCTGGAGCTGCACCGTGTCCGGCTGACCGCCGCCAACGTGGCCGCCCTGGTCGGCGCGTACGACTTGGCCTGCGACGGCAGCGACAACTTCCCGACCCGCTACCTGCTGAACGACGCCTGCATGAGGGCGGGCAAGACGCTCGTCTCCGCCGCCGTGCTGCGCTTCGACGGGCAATTGGCCACCTTCAAGCGCAGCGGCCCCTGCTACCGTTGCCTGCACCCCACCGAGCCGCCGCCGGGCGCCGTCCCGACATGCGGCGAGGCCGGCGTGCTGGGCGCCGTCACCGGCGTGATGGGCACCCTGCAGGCGGCGGAGGTGCTGAAGGAGGTGCTGGGGGTCGGCGACAGCCTGGCCGGCCGGCTGCTGATCTGGGACGCGTTGGGCGCCCGGTTCCGCACCATCCGCCTGCCGCAGGACCCGGCCTGCCCCAACCATGCCGGCCTGCCTCCTTCATGACTGAACCTTTGGGCGTGCTGCTGCTGTCCGGCGCGCATGACCGGGCGCACTACGCCTTCGTGCTCGCCACCGCCGCGGCGGCCCTGGGACGGGACGTGACGCTGTTCGCCGCCAACGCCGGGTGCCGGGCGCTGCTGGTGGACTGGGGTGGCCTGGAGGATGCCGGGCGGGACGCCGCCATCGTCGCCCGCGGCGTCGCCGGGTTCGACACATTGCGGGAGGCGGCGGCCGAACTCGGCGTCCGCATGCTGGCCTGCGAGGCCGGGTTGCTGGCAGAGTCGATCGACCCGGCGTTGCTGCTGCCGGGCGTGGCCGTCGCCGGCGTCGCCACGTTCCTGGAAGCCGTGCGCGGCGGTCACGTCATTACGTGCTGAGGCGCCAGTCCTGCCGCCGGCTGGCAGGAAGCCGCACCCTGCGTGCCGCGACACTAGCCATGCTGCCGGTGTTCGCCGGCGCAGCGGATGCTCCGCCCGGCAAGCCGGTGCACCATGTCCCTGCACCCGCGGCAAAGACCACTGCTTCAGCCTCTCCCAAGACGGCGTCTCCCAAGACGGTGGTTGGCAAGCCGGTCGCGGGCAAGCCACTGACTGGCAAGCCAGCGGTCGCGACCGCCAAGCCGACACCCGCCAAGGCTGCAGAGCCGCCTCCGCCTGCCGCGGCCGTCATTCCGGCGGAGTCCCCGAAAGGCAGCAACACCGGCCTGCCGCTGCCGCGTTTCGCATCGCTCAAGACCGACGACGTGAACCTGCGCACCGGCCCCGGCCTGCGCTACCCGATCGAGTGGGTATACAGGCGCCGCGACCTGCCTGTGCAGATCGAACGCGAATTCGAGGTCTGGCGGCTGGTGGCGGACCAGGAGGGCGTGAAGGGCTGGGTGCACCAGGCGACCCTGTCCGGCCGGCGCAGCTTCGTGGTGGCTGGCGGCGAGCAGACCGTGCGGTCCGCCCCGCAGGACGGCGCGGCCCCGGTGGCCCGGCTGAAGCCCGGCGTGATCGGCCGCCTGCGCGCCTGCGACGCCAGCGCGCCCTGGTGCGAGGTGCAGGTCGGTGACTATCATGGCTGGCTGAAGCGCGACGCGTTCTGGGGCGCATACCCCGGCGAGGCCATCCAATGAGCGGCAAGCCAATGAACGGCAAGACAGAGCCTGGAAGCGGCAAGACGGAACCTGGCGACGCCCCGGCACGGGCGCACCACGATATCGGCGGGGTGCCCAAGTTCCTATGCGAGCCGATCGACACCGGCGCCCACGCGCTGACCGAGTTCGACCGGCAGGTGGACGCGCTCCGCGGCCTGCTGGGCTCCAAAGGCGTGATGGGCGTGGACGAGCTGCGCCGGGGCATTGAGGCGATCCCGGAAGCGGAGTACCACCGGCTCGGCTACTACCAGCGGTGGATACGCTCCATCGCCGGCAACCTGCTGGCCCGCGGCGTGATCTCGGCGGCGGAGCTGGCGGCGGCGTTGCGATGACCTGTTTCAAGCCGGGCTTCAGGCCGGGCGCAGCCGTGCGCGTGCGGGACGACTGGCCGGAGGCGCACGGCCCCGTGCACATCCGCACGCCGCACTACCTGCGCGGCCGCCAAGGCACGGTGGTGCGCCACCTGGGCGACTTCCCCAACCCGGAAGACCTCGCCTTCGCCCGCCCAGCGGCCCGGCTGCCGCTTTATCACGTGGCGTTCGGTCCCATCTGGCCGGGGAGCACGGCCACCCTGCTTGTGGAGGTATTCGAGCCATGGCTGACGCCGATCTAGCCCTGTTGCAGGCGGACAGCGGACGCCTGCTCGCCGCGGTCAGGAGCCTGCTGGAGGCGAAGGGCATCGTGTCCTCAGCCGAGATCGCCGAGCGAGTCGCCGCGACCGACAGCGCCAGCCCCGGCCAGGGCGCCCGCATGGTGGCCCGCGCCTGGCTCGACCCGGCATACCGCGAGCTGATGCTGCGGGATGGCACGACCGCGGCGGAGCAGGCGGGCATCCCGATGCGGGGCGCGCCGCCGCTGGGCGTGCTGGCGAACGAGCTGGGCTTGCACCACCTCGTCGTCTGTACCCTGTGCAGCTGCTATCCGCGAGCCGTGCTCGGCTACCCGCCGTTCTGGTTCAAGTCCGCCGCCTATCGCGCCCGCGCCGTGCGGGACCCAGCGGGCGTGCTGGCGGAGTGGCGGACCGTGCTGCCGCCGGGCACCGCCATCCAGGTGGTGGACAGCACCGCCGACTACCGTTGGATGGTGCTGCCGCTGCGCCCGCCGGGCACCGATGGGTGGCGTGAGGCTGACCTGGCCGGCTTGGTCAGCGATGGCGACATGATCGGCGTCACGGTGCCTGCGGAACCTTCACATCGCTAGGACGTCGCTGCGCGGCGTTGACTTGGGAGTTGCGCGTCATGAAGGCAGCCATCATTCTCTCAGCGTTCACGCTGGTTCTGGGCGAATCGGCCAGCCCCGCCTTCGCGGCGCATGCAGGCAAGCCGTATGCCAATGTCCATCATAAGAACGATGCCGGCAATGATACAGGCGACGCGAAGGTGGGCCACTTGAACGCGGGTAGCTGAACGGCAACTACCAGGGAGGCAACCCGCCGCCGCCCGGTGCGGTGACGCCTTACGCACGTTAATCGCGTTCACCTTTTAGGCAACTGATTCGTATGCGCGACGTTTGGACGGCTTCGCAACCTCACGAGTATAGCATCATGAAGAACACCGTTGTGCTTACCGCCTTGGCAGCCCTGTCGGTAGGCGGCCTGCTTGCTTCGCCGGCAGCCTTGGCCGCCAACGCGAAGCACCCTTACAGCCACGTCAACCACAAGAACGACGCCGGCAACCGCAGCGGCGACACGGAAACCGCGAAGCTGAACGAGCAGCAGCTGACGCAGCACCAGAACGGCCAGTAATCGAGCTTAGCTGGTAAGCCAGTCTAACGAGACTAGACCGGGCGGGATACGCGGGCTTGAAACCCCGCGTAATTCCCGTTAGCTTAGGCACACTCGATCATTCTCCGGCTTCTTGGAGGGTGGCCCTAACCGGCCACCTTTTTGCGTTTTGGACAACGACAGCACCGAACCTTCCAGCCAACAGGCCACGCTCGAAGCGCGGATCGCCGCGGAGATCGAGCTGACCATGGGCTACATGGGCTATGAGATCGTCCGCATCGCCGTCCTGGGGCGCGAGCGTCCGACGGTGCAGGTGATGGCGGACCGGGCGGATGGCTCGCTGATCAACATCGAGGACTGCGAGCGCATCAACGACGTGGTGAGCGCGGCGCTGGACGTGGCGGACGTGATCAAGACCGCCTGGACGCTGGAGGTCAGCAGCGCCGGGATCGACCGGCCGCTGACCCGGTCGAAGGATTGGGCGCGCTTCGCCGGCCATCAGGCGAAGGCCGAGGTGAACATGCCGATCGAGGGCCGCAAGCGCTTCACCGGCACGGTGCTCGGCGCCGACGAGACAACGGCCCGGCTGCGGCTGGACGACGGGACGGAGGTGGCGCTGCCGCTAGCGGATTTGCGCCGGGCCAAGCTGGTGCTGACGGATGCGCTGATCGCCGCGACCGCGCCGTCCAAGCCAGACACGCCGTCGGAGGCGCTGAACTGAGATATGCCACGGGCTTGAACTGAGAAATGCCGCAGGCATTGAACTAAGGAACACGGACCATGGACACCGCCGTCTCCCGCCCCGAGCTGCTGCTGGTTGCCGACGCCGTCGCGCGGGAAAAGATGATCGACCGCGAAGAGGTGATCGAGGCGATGGAGCAGGCCATCCAGAAGGCCGGTCGCGCCAAGTACGGCAGCGAGAAGGACATCCGCGCCACCATCGACCGCAAGAACGGCGACGTGCGCCTGTCGCGCTGGACCGAGGCGGTCGAGGTGGTGGAGAACGAGGAGACCCAGATCCCCGTCCACATCGCCCGCAAGTTCCAGCCCGACATCGAGATCGGCGGCCACTTGGTGGACCCGCTGCCGCCGATCGACTTCGGCCGCATCGCCGCGCAGACCGCCAAGCAGGTGATTGTGCAGCGGGTGCGCGAGTATGAGCGCAAGAAGCAGTATGACGAGTTCAAGGACCGCGTGGGCGAGATCATCAACGGCCTGGTCAAGCGCACCGAGTACGGCAACCTGATGGTGGAGCTGGGCCGCGCCGAGGCGCTGCTGCGGCGCGACGAGCTGATCCCGCGCGAGAGCTTTCGCAACGGCGATAGGGTGCGCGCCTACATCTACGACGTTCGCGAGGAGCCGCGCGGCCCGCAGATCTTCCTCTCGCGCACGCATCCCGCCTTCCTGGCCAAGCTGTTCGCGCAGGAGGTGCCGGAGATCTACGACGGCATCATCGAGATCAAGGCCGTCAGCCGCGACCCGGGCAGCCGCGCCAAGATGGCCGTGATCAGCCGGGACAGCTCGATCGACCCGGTCGGTGCCTGCGTCGGCATGAGGGGCAGCCGGGTGCAGGCGGTGGTGCAGGAGCTGCAGGGCGAGAAGATCGACATCATTCCCTGGTCCGCCCAGGCGCCCACCTTCGTGGTAAACGCGCTGGCCCCGGCGGAGGTGACCAAGGTCGTCATGGACGAGGAGGCCGGGCGCGTGGAGGTGGTGGTGCCGGACGAACAGCTGTCGCTCGCCATCGGCCGCCGCGGCCAGAACGTGCGCCTGGCCAGCCAGCTAACCCGGTGGGACATCGACATCCTGACCGAGGCGGAGGAGAGCGAGCGCCGGCAGGAGGAGTACCGCCGCCGCACCGGCATCTTCGTCGAGGCGCTCGACGTGGACGACATGATCGCTGGCCTGCTGGTGACCGAGGGCTTCACCTCCATCGAGGAGCTGGCCTACACTCCGGCGGATGAGCTGGCCGACATCGAGGGCTTCGACGAGAGCGTGGCGGCGGAGCTGATCAGCCGCGCCGACCTGTTCCTGCAGCGCCGCAACGTGGAGCTGGACGACCGCCGCCGCGAGTTGGGCGTGAGCGACGAGATCGCCGCCATGGAGGCGCTGAACCCGGCGATGCTGGTCCAGCTTGGCGAGAAGGGCGTGAAGACGCTGGACGACCTGGCCGACCTCGCCGGTGACGAATTGGTCGAGATCGTGGGCGCGGAGGCGATCGACGAGGAGGCTGCCAACGCCATCATCATGGCCGCCCGAGCCCACTGGTTCGATGGCGAGGCCGCGCCTGCTGTCCAGGAGGATGGCGACGCCTGACCCCGGCATCCAGGTCCCCGATACGCAGGCCTCCGATACTCAGGCCGAAGCCGAGGAGGACGAGGAGCGCGGCCCGACCCGGCGCTGCATCGTCACCCGGGAGCATGGCGAGCGGGCGCGCATGATCCGTTTCGTGCTGGGACCGGACCGGACGGTGGTGCCCGACCTGGCTGCAAGGCTGCCCGGACGGGGATTCTGGTTGAGCCCCCGGGCCGATGTGGTAGAAGCCGCCGCACTCCGGGGCGCGTTCGCACGGGCCGCCCGCGGACCCGTGACCTTGCCGCCCGCCCTCGTCCCCACGATCCGGACGGGCCTGACCCGGCGGGTCACGGACCTGCTTGGGTTGGCCCGGCGCGCTGGGCAGGCGGTCGGGGGGTATGCCAAGGCGCGCGAGGCCTTGGTGGCAGGCCGTGCCGGCGTGGTGGTGCAGGCGTCGGACGGCAGCGACGATGAGTGCCGCCGCCTGCTGTCGGGAGCGCGGGACGTGCCGGTCGTGCGGCCCCTGCCCGCTGCGGCCCTGGGAGCGGTGTTCGGCCGTGACCATGTGGTGCACGTGGCCGTGACGCCGGGCCGCTTGGCGGCGGCATTGATGGCGGAGGCGTTCCGGCTGGGGTCCATGACCAGCCCGGGCACCATGAAAACGGACACCATGGAAGACGGCGAGAGAAAGGTTCCGGCGTCGCAAGGGCGGCGCGGGTCGAGTGAACGGACGGGTAAATGAGCGAGAACAACGATCAGGATACGGCCAAGGCACGGCTTTCGCTGCGTCCCGCAGGGCGGCTGGAGCTGGGCCGTACGGTGGACGCCGGGTCAGTGCGGCAGAGCTTCAGCCACGGCCGGTCCAAGGAAGTCCAGGTGGAGGTGCGCAAGAAGCGCCAGCCCTTCGCAGCGCCTGTCGCTGCGCCGCCGCCAGCGATGCCCGGCGTGCCGCGCGCGCCGGCTGCGCCCACGCGCCCCAGCCCGGGCGCCGGGCGTGCGCTGACCGCCAGCGAGCTTGCCACCCGGCAGCGCGTGCTGGAGGAGCAGAAGAAGGACGCGGCCAAGCGCGACGTCGAGCGGCGGGAGCAGGAGAAGATCTCCATCCTGTCGGCCGCCGAGGAAGCGCGCCGGCGGGACGATGAGGCCGCCCGTGCGGCCGAGCACGCAGCACGCGAGGCCGCCGTCGCAGAGGCGGAAGCCAGGCGGGTGGCCCAGGAGGAAGCGAGCCAGGCAGCCGAAGCCGCTTCGCCGGCAGCCGCGCAGCCTGTTGCGGCGGCTCCTGCCGCATCCGCTGCCGTTCCCGGTGCGGCCCCTGGTGCGCCGCCAACGCCGCTGGAGACGCTTCGGCTGAAGGCCGCGCGGCCCGGCGAGGAGGAGGAAGCGCCGCGCCGCCGCCTCGGCATGACTATCCCGGCGCGCAAGATTCCAGCCATCATCGCCAAGAAGGGTGCGCTAGGCCGGCGCGACGGCCGCATCGACGTGCAGGCCGCCATCGAGGGCGAGGACGAGAAGACCCGTTCGCTGGCCAGCGTGCGCCGGCAGCGGGACCGTGAGCGCCGCCAGCAGGAACTGGAGCTGCTGCGCTCGGACGGGCTGAAGGTGACGCGCGACGTGATCCTGCCCGACACCATCACGGTTTCGGAGCTGGCGGCCCGCATGGCTGCCCGCGCCAACGACGTGGTGAAGTCGTTGATGCGGATGGGCGTGATGGCGACCGTCACGCAGTCGCTGGACGCCGACACCGCCGAGCTGGTGGTGCAGGAGTTCGGTCACCGTGCGCGCCGGGTCTCCGAGAGCGACGTGGAGCTCGGCATCGAGGGCGAGACCGACATCGACACGGACATGACGACCCGTTCGCCGGTCGTGACGGTGATGGGCCACGTGGACCATGGCAAGACTAGCCTGCTGGACGCTTTGCGCTCGACCGACGTGGTGCGCGGCGAGGCCGGCGGCATCACTCAGCACATCGGCGCCTACCAGGTGACGATGCCGACCGGCAACAAGATCACCTTCATCGACACGCCAGGCCACGAGGCGTTCACCGCCATGCGCTCCCGCGGCGCGTCGGTGACCGACATCGTGGTGCTGGTGGTGGCGGCCGATGACGGCGTGATGCCGCAGACCATCGAGGCGATCAAGCACGCCAAGGCGTCCGGTGCGCCGATCATCGTGGCCATCAACAAGATGGACAAGCCGGATGCCAACCCGACCCGGGTGCGCCAGGAACTGCTCAGCCACGAGATCGTGGTCGAGGACATGGGCGGCGAGACGCAAGATGTTGAGGTCAGCGCCACTAAGAAGACTGGCCTTGACAAGCTGGAAGAGGCGATCCTGCTGCAGGCCGAGCTGCTGGACCTGAAAGCCAACCCGGACCGCGGGGCGGAAGGCTCGGTGATCGAGAGCCGGCTCGACCGTGGCCGCGGCCCGGTGGCGACCGTGCTGGTGCAGAAGGGCACGCTGCACGCCGGCGACATCGTGGTGGCTGGCGCTGAGTGGGGCCGCATCCGCGCCATGACGGACGACAAGGGCAAGCCGGTGAAGTCTGCCGGGCCGTCCGAGCCGGTGGAGCTGCAGGGTTTGTCCAGCGTGCCGCGCGCGGGCGAGCCGTTCGTGGTGGTGGAGAACGAAGGCCGCGCCCGCGAGATCAGCGAGTTCCGCCAGCGCAGGCTGAAGGACACCGCATCCGGCGTGCAAACGGCGGCGCGCGGCACGCTGGACGAGATGCTGGCCCGCATTCAGGCCGGCGAGCAGAAAGAGGTCGCCGTCGTCGTGAAGGCGGACGTGCAGGGCAGCGCCGAGGCGATCAACGTCACGGTGCTGAAGCTGGCGCACGAAGAGGTGCGGGTGCGGGTGCTGCTGTCCGGCGTCGGGCAGATTACCGAGAGCGATATCCAGCTGGCCAAGGCGTCCAACGCGCTGGTGGTGGCGTTCAACGTGCGCGCGACCAGCCAGGCGCGCGACCTGGCGCTGCGCGAGGGCGTGGACATCCGCTACTACTCGATCATCTACGAGGTCGCCGACGACATCGAGAAGATGGTGCGCGGCAAGGTGGCCCCGAAGGCGCGCGAGCGGTTCCTTGGCTACGCCGAGATCCGCAAGGTGTTCGACATCACCAAGACCGGCAAGGTCGCCGGCTGCATGGTGACGGAGGGCCTGGTGAAGCGCGGCGCCGGGGTGCGGCTGCTGCGCGACGGCGTGGTGATGCACAAGGGCGAGCTGAGCCAGCTCAAGCGGTTCAAGGACGACGTGCGCGAGGTGGCGCGCGGCTACGAGTGCGGCCTGTCGTTCGCCGGGTTCAGCGATCTGCGCGAGCTGGACCAGGTGGAGTGCTTCGAGGTGGAGTATGTCCCAGGCTGACAAGACGGGAGCTGACAAGACGGGGGCTGACAAGAGGGGGGCTAAGCGAAAGTCGGCCAAGGCGCCGACGCAGCGGCAGTTGCGGGTGGGGGAGGAAATCCGCCACCTGCTCTCCGCGATCTTCATTCGGGGCGAGTTCCGTGACCCGGAGCTGGCCGGCGAGCCGATCACGGTGGCGGAGGTGCGGATCAGCCCGGACCTGAAGAATGCCACCGCCTTCGTCTCGCGCCTGGGTCGCAGCGACGTGGCCGCAGTGCTGCCGGCGCTGAAGCGGGCGGCACCCTACCTGCGGGGCGAGCTGGCCAAGGGCATGCGGCTGCGGGTCGTGCCGCAGCTGAGTTTCCAGCCGGACGCGGCGCTGGAGTACGCGATGCATGTGGACGCGCTGCTGCGGCAGCCTGCGGTGGCGCGGGATTTAGGAGGCGAGTGATGGATGGGTTGACGCTGCGGGCAGAGGACGAAATACGCCTGACTGAAGATGTGTTGGACCGGGTTCAGCGCGGAGAGAGCGTACGGATCACTCGTGCAGGTGAGGTAATAGCGACTCTGGTGCCTTCGGCAACTGTTGCGCCCCTCAGTCCTGATGCATTCAAGGCCATGATGAAGCGGGTTGCCGAAAATCGGGAAAAACTGCGGGCCATGGGGGTGACCTACTCGCCTGACATGCTTCGTGACATCCGCGACAATCCTGAGACGGCATGACATCTTGCTTTGTGTTGGACGCCTCAGTCGCGGTGGCTTGGCTGCTGCCGAACGAACCAAAGCAACAAAGGGCAACATCGCTGATTCAATACCTTGAATGGATACCAGCGACAGTCCCCCTGATATTCCACTTCGAGGTGCTACAGGTTTTGCTCAAGGCGGAAAGACGCTTCAAGCAAGCCCCTCACGTCCTTGCTGAACAGATCGAGTCCTTGCGCTCCCTGCTGTTCATCGTTGATCCAAGCACACCCAATGTCCTGCTGCCTATCTTGCTCCCACCGGCTCGCAGGCATCGCATCAGCATATTCGATGCGTCCTATCTCGCGCTGGCCAAACGGGACTCGCTTCGCCTCGCCACGTTTGACGGTCCCCTGATCACGGCGGCAGCCGCCGAGGGCGTCGAAACCCTCACTTAAGGCACATCCCATGCGCCGACGCCGCGGCCGCCCGCTCGACGGATGGCTCATCATCGACAAGCCGCCCGGCATGACCAGCACGGACGTGGTCAACCGCGTGCGCCGGGGCTTCGACGCGCAGAAGGCCGGCCATGGCGGCACGCTCGACCCGCTGGCCACCGGCGTGCTGCCGATCGCGTTCGGCGCCGCCACCAAGACGGTCCCCTACGTCATGGACGGCACCAAGCTCTACCACTTCACCCTCCACCTGGGCGAGGCGCGCGACACGGACGATGCGGACGGCGCCGTCACCGCCGCCTCTCCCGTCCGCCCCACGGATGCCGAGCTGGAAGCCGCCCTGCCCGCGTTTCGCGGCGCCATCATGCAGGTGCCGCCGGCCTACTCCGCAATCAAGGTCGCGGGCGAGCGCGCATACGACATGGCCCGCGAGGGCCGCGCGCCGGTGCTGGAGCCTCGCCCCGCCCGCATCGACCGCTTCGAGCTGATCGGCCGGCCGGACGCGGACACCGCCCTCTTCGCCGTGCAGTCCGGCAAGGGCGTCTATATGCGTTCCCTGGCGCGCGATTTGGCCGTTGCCTGCGGCGCGCTCGGCCATGTCGCTGCCCTACGCCGCTTGCGGGTCGGGCCGTTCACCGAGGCACAGGCGATTTCGCTGGACAAATGCATGGGCGCGGAGGATACCGCGCCAGCTTCCCCGGACCTTCTGCTCCCGGTCCTGACCGCGCTGGCCGACATCCCGGCGCTGGCCTTGACCGAAGCGGAGGCCTTCTTCCTGTCACGCGGCCAGGCGATCAGCCTGGTGGACTTGATGGGGCGCATTCCAAGGACGGCCGATCCCGATGGCGGGTTGGCCCGTGCCATGGCGGGGACGCGCGTGATCGGCCTGTGCCGCCTTTCCGAGGGCATGCTCCGGCCGGAACGCCTTTTGTAACCCCCTCCGGAGGACATCTGATGTCGATCACAGCCGAGCGCCGCACTGCGCTCATGACTGACTACGCCCGCCAGGCCGCCGACACCGGCAGCCCAGAGGTTCAGGTCGCCCTGATCTCCGAGCGGATCGGCAACCTGACCGAGCACCTCAAGACCCACGCCAAGGACTTCCACAGCCGGCGCGGGCTGCTGATGCTGGTCGGCCGCCGCCGCCGCCTGCTCGACTACCTGAAGAACAAGGACAAGGACCGCTACCAGACCCTGATCGGGCGTCTGTCGCTGCGCCGTTAGCCCGATGACGACCCGGCGCCAATGGTGACGCCGGGCACTTGCTGCGCAGGGACGCCACGGCATCCGGACTGCGACGGCGCTTTCGGCCACATGGTCGCGGCTCACCCCGCGCCGCCATGCCGCCCGAGACGCCGCACCCGCACCGGTTGCTCCCACGTCGCCCGCGCGATTCGAGGAGATAGCTTCATGTTCAATCACTTCCGCAAGGAACTCGACTGGGGCGGGCGCAAGTTGGTGCTTGAGACGGGCAAGATCGCCCGTCAGGCCGACGGTGCGGTGATGGCCCGCTACGGCGACACCATCGTGCTGTGCACCGCCGTCGGCGTGCGCTCCGCCAAGCCCGGCCAGGACTTCTTCCCGCTAACGGTGAACTACCAGGAGAAGGCGTTCGCCGCCGGCAAGATCCCAGGCGGCTTCTTCAAGCGCGAGGGCCGCCCCTCGGAGAAGGAGACGCTGGTCAGCCGCCTGATCGACCGGCCGATCCGCCCGCTGTTCCCCAAGGGCTTCCGCAACGAGGTCCAAGTCGTGGCGACCGTGCTGAGCCACGATATGGAGAACGACCCGGACATCGTGGCGATGATCGGCTGCTCGGCCGCATTGACGCTGTCTGGCATCCCGTTCTTCGGCCCGATCGCCGGCGCCCGGGTCGGCTTCATCGAGGGTGCCTACGTGCTCAACCCGACGGTGGACCAGATGAAGGGTTTCAAGCTCGACCTGGTGCTCGCCGGCACCACCGAGGGCGTGCTGATGGTGGAGAGCGAGGCGCACGAACTGTCCGAGGACGTGATGCTCGGGGCCGTCGAGTTCGGCCACGCGCATTTCCAGCCGGTGATCCAGGCGATCATCGAGTTGGCCGAGCACGCCGCCAAGGAGCCGTGGCACCTGCCCGAGCCCGCGCCCGAGCTGGCCGCGCTGAGCACGCGCATCGGCGAGTTGGCCCGTGCGCCGATCGCCGAGGCCTACCAGGAGCGGATCAAGCAGGCGCGCCAGGAAAAGGTCGGTGCCGCCAAGAAGGCCGCTGTCGCCAAGCTCACCGAGGAAGGCCTGGACGCCGACAAGGCCAAGGGCATGTTCAAGGAGCTTGAGGCAGACATCGTCCGCAACGCCATCCTGGACACCGGGATGCGGATCGACGGGCGCGACACCAAGACGGTGCGCCCGATCATGGCCGAGGTCGGCATCCTGCCGCGCGCCCACGGCTCGGCGCTGTTCACCCGCGGCGAGACGCAGGCGCTATGCGTGGCCACGCTCGGTACCGGGCAAGACGAGCAGATCGTGGATTCGTTGGAGGGCGAGAGCCGCCAGCATTTCATGCTGCACTATAACTTCCCTCCCTACTCCGTTGGCGAGGCAGGCCGCATGGGCAGCCCTGGTCGCCGCGAGATCGGCCACGGCAAGCTGGCGTTCCGTGCCGTGCGCCCGCTGCTGCCGAGCAAGACCGAGTTTCCCTACACGCTGCGGGTGGTGAGCGAGATCACCGAGAGCAACGGCTCCTCTTCCATGGCGACCGTCTGCGGCACCTCCCTGTCGCTGATGGACGCGGGCGTGCCGTTGCTGCGCCCGGTCGCGGGCATCGCCATGGGGCTGATCAAGGAGGACCGCGGGTTCGCCGTGCTGTCGGACATCCTGGGCGACGAGGACCATCTCGGCGACATGGATTTCAAGGTGGCCGGCACCGAGCAGGGCATCACCAGCTTGCAGATGGACATTAAGATCACATCCATCACTTTCGACATCATGCGCACGGCGCTGGAACAGGCGCGCGAGGGCCGCATGCATATCCTGGGCGAGATGGCTCGCGGCCTGTCCGGGGCACGCGGTGAAGTGGCGGCGACCGCGCCGCGCATCACCACCATCAGCGTGCCGAAGGATAAGATTCGGGAGATCATCGGCACCGGCGGCAAGGTGATCCGCGAGATCGTCGAGACCACCGGCTGCAAGATCGACATCGACGACGACGGCACCATCAAGATCGCCGCCAGCACCGACGAGGCGAGCCAGGCCGCCATCGACCGCATCCGCGGCATCGTGGCGGAGCCGGAGATCGGCGCGATCTATAACGGCAAGGTGGTCAAGACGGCCGAGTTCGGCGCGTTCGTGAACTTCCTCGGCTCGCGCGACGGGTTGGTGCACATCAGCGAGCTGACGCAAGGCCGGGTCAACAAGACGACCGACGTGGTCAACCAAGGCGATGCGGTGAAGGTGAAGTGCCTGGGCTTCGACGACCGCGGCAAGGTGAAGCTGTCCATGCGCGTGGTGGACCAGGCCACCGGCGAGGACATCAGCGACAAGGTCGGCGTCAAGGGCGGCCGGCCGCGCGAGGCCGACGCGGCATAGCGGGAGCCGGTTCGTCCCGGGAAGGGGGTCATCGCCCTTCCCGGGGGCGAACTGGAAAATGTGCGCTGCTTGCCCCTAGCATCCGCTGCGTTCTGTCGGCATATTGCGGTTTGTTTCAGTCTTTGATCTTAGTCTGGGGAAGTTGGCTGCCATGAAAGCGATCAATGCGATCCGGATGGGCGGGATCGATGTGCTGCCCTTGGTCGAAGGCGGCAAAGGCGTGTCGGTTTCGACCGGCGTGTCTTCCGGGCACTGGGCGCAAGCCGGCGGTGCGGGCACCTTCAGCGCGGTGAACGCCGACAGCTATGACGACGACGGGGTGCCCCACCCGCAGCATTACTATGGCCGCACCCGGCGGGAGCGGCACGAGGAGCTGATCGAGTATGGCATCCGCGGCGGCATCGCGCAGGCTCAGCGAGCGCATGAGCTGTCCGGCGGGCGTGGTCGCATCCACGCCAACCTGCTCTGGGAAATGGGCGGCGCGGAACGCGTCATCACCGGGGTGCTGGAAGGCGCCAAGGGCCTGATCCATGGCCTGACTTGCGGGGCCGGGATGCCTTACCGGCTGAGCGACATCGCGGCCCGGTTCGGGGTGCATTACTACCCGATCGTGTCCTCCGCCCGGGCGTTCAACGCCTTGTGGAAGCGCGCCTACTCCAAGGCTGCCTCCCTGCTGGGCGGCGTCGTGTACGAGGACCCTTGGCTGGCCGGCGGCCATAACGGCCTGTCCAACGGCGAGGACCCGGAGCGGCCGGAAGACCCTTTTCCCCGCGTTCTCGCCCTGCGCCAGATGATGCGCACTTTCGGGCTGGGCGATACCCCCATCATCATGGCGGGCGGCGTCTGGTGGCTGGAGGAGTGGGAAGACTGGATCGACAACCCCGATTTGGGGCCGATCGCGTTCCAGTTCGGCACCCGCCCCCTGCTGACGCGCGAAAGCCCGATCGGCGAGGCATGGAAGCAGCGGCTGCTGACGCTAAAGCCCGGCGACGTGTTCCTCAACAAGTTCAGCCCGACCGGCTTCTACTCGTCAGCCGTCAACAACGGCTTCATCCAGGAACTGCGGGAGCGCACCGACCACCAGGTGGCCTACACCACCGAGGCGGTTGCCGACCATTCGGCGGCGTTCGGCGTCGGCCCGCGCCAGCGCATCGTCTATCTCACCCCGATGGATCTGGGCCGGGCCGAGCGCTGGGTGCGGGCTGGCTTCACCGAGGCGCTGCGGACCCCCGACGCGACGCTGGTCTTCGTGACCGCGGAGCGCGCCAACGAAATCCTGCAGGATCAGACAGACTGCATGGGCTGCCTGAGCCAGTGCCGGTTCTCCAACTGGTCACAGCACGACGCTGGCTATAGCACCGGCAAGAAGGCCGACCCGCGCAGCTTCTGCATCCAGAAGACGCTGCAAGCCGTCCGCGACGACCAGGGCGAGACCGCGACATTGGAAAACAACCTCATGTTCAGCGGGCACAACGCCTACCGCTTCGCGTCGGACCCGTTCTACTCCAACGGCTACATCCCGACGGTGAAGGAACTGGTCGAGCGTATCATGACAGGCCGTTAGAGCATATCCGGATCAGGTTGGCTCACCTGACCGATGAAGATGCTCGCTAAAACAATGTGCTAGAGCATACCGGCGCACCTATCAGCGACGGTCATGCTCTAGCAGGCATCAATCACCAGTTTAGCAGGGCTCTGTCCTGCACCTGCAAGGGAATAGTCATTCCCTTGACCCTTTACATGAAGGTGCCCAGAGGACGATCGTCCTTTGGTGGGGTTTGGCGCAAGGCCCCAATCTACTAACTCTGCCGCGTTCAAACGTTCTAGTAAGTTGCATTCTTTGGTGTAGACCCCCTATATCACGCTGCGATGCGGGGGAATTGAATGATGCCCACGGTAATTCCACACCAGAACTTAGATAAATTACAGGCGGCCCTGGCAGCCGCCGACGGCTTGACCGGCCGCGTCGCCACGTTGCTCGCCACGCCGTTCACCCGCATCGTGCTCACCACCAGTTTCGGCCTGGAGGATCAGGTGCTCACCCATGCGGCAGCGGCCGCGATGGCGGCGACCGGGGGCACGATCCATTTCGCAACCCTCGACACCGGACGGCTGTTCCCCGAGACCTACGAGGTCTGGTCGGCGACCGAACGGCGTTACGGCATCGGCATCGCCTGCCTCGCCCCGGATGGGGGCGCATTGAGGCAGCTGGTCGCGGAGCAGGGCGTGGAGGGGTTCCGCGACTCGATCGAGAACCGCAAGGCCTGTTGCGCCACCCGCAAGGTCGTGCCGTTGCGGCAAGCCTTGCAGGGGGCTGACCTTTGGATCACCGGCCTGCGCGCCGACCAGTCGCAGGCGCGGGCGGAAACGCCTTTCGTCGCCTGGGATGGCGCGTTCGGCGTGCTGAAGGCGTCGCCCCTGGCCGATTGGAGCCGGGAGGACGCTGCCCGCTTTGCCCAGGACAACGACGTCCCGGTGAGCCGGCTGCATGCCCAGGGTTTCCTGTCCATCGGCTGCGCGCCCTGCACGCGCGCAGTGGCGCCGGGTGAGCCGGAGCGCGCCGGGCGCTGGTGGTGGGAGGATGAGGGCCGCAAGGAGTGCGGGCTGCATGGCCGCTTCGTGCCCGCGGTTAGTCCGGTGCTGGAGACGGCATGATGGACATGATCGAGGCGTTAGCCCCAGCCGCCTTGCAGGAGAGCCATCCGGCGAGGCGGAGCTACCTCAAGGCGCTCGAGGCCGAGAGCATCCACATCCTGCGCGAGGCGGTGGCCGAGAGCACGAACCCGGTGCTGCTCTACTCGATCGGCAAGGACTCCTCCGTCCTGCTGCACCTGGCGTTGAAGGCGTTCGCGCCGGGCAAGCTGCCGTTCCGCCTGCTGCACGTGGACACCACCTGGAAGTTCCGCGAGATGATCGCCTTCCGCGACCGCCGGGTGCGCGAGCTCGGCCTCGACCTGATCAGCCACACCAATCCCGAGGGCCTGGCCCGCGGCGTCGGCCCCCTGACCCACGGCGTCGATGTCCATACCGACGTGATGAAGACGCAGGCGCTGCGGCAGGCGCTGGACCAGCATGGATTCGATCTCGCCTTCGGCGGCGCGCGGCGCGACGAGGAGAAGTCCCGTGCCAAGGAGCGCGTGTTCTCCCTACGCACCGCAGGCCACCAGTGGGACCCGCGGCGTCAACGGCCCGAGCCCTGGCGCCTCTACAACGGCCGCAAGCGGCCCGGCGAGACGATGCGCGTGTTTCCGCTGTCCAACTGGACCGAGCTCGACATCTGGCTCTACATCCATGCCGAGCGCATCCCTGTCGTGCCGCTGTACTTCGCCAAGCCGCGCCCGGTGCTGTCGCGCGGGGGGGCGCTGCTGATGGTCGATGACGACCGCCTGCAGCCTGCGCCCGGCGAGACCGTCGAGATGCGCAGCGTCCGGTTCCGCACGCTGGGCTGCTATCCGCTGACCGGCGCGGTGGAGAGCGAGGCCACGACGCTGGCCGAGGTGATCGGCGAGACGCTCGGCAGCCGCACCTCTGAGCGCGCGGCCCGCGCCATCGACACCGCCGACGCGGTCTCTATGGAACGGCGCAAGCAGGAGGGGTATTTCTGATGGATGTCGGCGTCCTTCCATCGGGGTCCCCTCCCCCGTTCGACCTCGACGAGTTCGTCGCCGCCCATGAGCGCAAGGACCAGCTGCGGCTCATCACCTGCGGCTCGGTGGACGACGGCAAGTCCACCCTGCTCGGGCGGCTGCTGTGGGAAACCGCCATGGTGGCGGACGACCAGGTCGCGGCCGTCACCGCCGCCTCGCGCCGGCATGGCACGCAGGGCGACGCGATCGACCTGGCCCTGCTGGTGGACGGCCTCGCGGCGGAGCGTGAGCAGGGGATCACGATCGATGTCGCCTACCGTTTCTTCACCACGGACAAGCGGCGCTTCATCGTCGCCGACACGCCGGGCCACGAGCAGTACACCCGCAACATGGCGACCGGCGCCTCCACCGCCGACCTCGCCATCCTGCTGATCGACGCCCGTGCCGGGATCACCCCGCAGACCCGGCGGCATGCCCTGATCGCCTCCATGCTGCGGGTGCGCCATGTCGTCGCCGTCATCAACAAGATGGACCTGGCCGGCTGGAGCGAGGCCCGGGCGGACGCCGTCGGCGTAGGGGCGCAGGCGCTCTGCGACGGGCTCGGCTTCGAGAGCCTGGTGGTCATCCCGCTCTCGGCGCTGAGCGGCGAGAACGTGGTGCGGCGTGGGCCGTCATGCGGCTGGTATGCCGGCCCGACCCTGCTCGAGCACCTCGAAAGCGTCCCCGTGCCGCGGTCCGAGCCGTCGGCGCTGCGCATGGCGGTGCAGCGGGTGAACCGCCCGGACCCCTCGTTCCGCGGCCTGTCCGGCGAGATTTCGGGTGGCATGGTGCGGGTCGGCGATCCCGTGGTCATCCTGCCGGCCCGGCAGTCGGCACGGGTCGAGCGCATCCTCGGCCCGGATGGCGACACGGCGCTGGCCGAAGCCGGCGATGCGGTGACGCTCGTGCTCGACCGCCCGGTCGACGTTTCGCGCGGGGACGTGCTGGCCGCCCCCGACTCCCCGGCCAAGGTGGGCCAGACCCTGGCGGCGCGGCTGCTCTGGTCGTCCGAGACGCCTGGCGCCGTGGGGGACCGTTTCCTGCTCAAGCTCGGCACCCGCACCGTCACCGCCCACCTGGCCCGGATCGACGGGTGCGTGGCGCTCGACACGAGGCTGACCGAGCCGGCCGACGCGCTGCGCCAGAACGACGTGGGCGACGCGGTCATGACGCTCGAGCGCCCGATCGCCTACGACCTCTACGCGGACAGCCGCGCCATGGGCGGCTTCGTGCTGATCGATCCGGAAACCTTCGACACCGTGGCCCTCGGCCTCGTGCAGGCGGGCACGGCCGTGATGCCGCCGGCCAGCGACACGCAAATCCGCAGCCTGGCCAAGGCGGTGTCCTACCGGGCGCTCGGCTCGCTGGCGACAGCGGCGATCGCGTGGGCCTACATCGGCGACATCAAGGCGTCCGCAGCAATCGGCGGCGTGGACGCGGTCGGCAAGATGGCGATCTACTTCCTGCACGAGCGGCTCTGGGCGCGCATCCCGTTCGGATTGCGGCCGAAGCCCAAGGTGGGTCGCAAGCCGTAACACCAAAAGCAAGGCTGGGCGCTGCCCAGACCTGCCGAAGGCCGGAGGCCTTTAGCGGAGTCCAGAGGCAGAGCCTCTGGCCTTGCTTGCTTGACGGCGCGCCCTCCTGTGACAAAGCTGAGGCATGGCGACCAGGACCGTCTTCCCGATCGACAACAGCGTCACCGTCATCACCGGGGCCGCGGGAGGGATCGGCCGCGCCCTGGCGCTTGACCTGGCCCGGCGGAACAGCGCGCTGGCTTTGGTGGACCGGAACGCGGCCGGCCTGGCTGCCGTGGCGAGGCAGGCCCGTGAGGGCGGCGTCGCGGTGACCGAGCATGTGATGGATGTGGCCGACGCCGCAGCGGTGAAGGCGCTGCCTGAAGCGGTGGTGGCCAGCCATGGCCGGGTCAACCTGCTGGTGAACAACGCCGGCGTCGGGCTGATGGGCACCTTCAGGCAGCTTAGCGCGGAGGAGTTCGACTGGCTGATGGCCATCAACTTCACCGCCGCCGTGCATTTTACCCGGGCCTTCCTGCCGCTCCTGCTCGCCGAGCCGATGGCGCAACTGGTGAACCTCTCCTCGATTTTCGGCATCGTGGCGCCCAGCGGCAACACCGCCTACTGCGCGGCCAAGTTCGCCGTGCGCGGCTTCAGCGAGGCGCTGCGGCACGAGCTGGAAACGACGTCCGTCGGCGTCACCGTGGTCAATCCCGGCGGGGTCGCCACCGACATCGCGCGCAACACCCGGGTCTGCGCCGCCATTGACCCGGCTGAGGCCAAGCTCGCTGCCGAGGCATACACCGCCCAACACCTGGTCATGACGCCCGAGGCAGCGGCGGCCCGCATCGTCAAAGGCATCCTGCGGCGCGAGCGCAGGGTCCTGATCGGACGCGACGCCATCATGATCGACCGTATCCAACGCCTGGCACCGACCGGTTACTGGGCCATCTTACGCAAGCAGATGGGCGCACGCCCGACATAGGATTTCCGCATGGCAAGCTGGCAAGCCCACCTCATGGTCCTGTTCCTGAAGTACCAGGTCAAGCGCAAGATGAGCGGCGAGGTGGACGTGGTGAAGGCCCGCGCCACGCTCGGCGGCGTCAAGCAGAAAGTGCCTAACGGCGCGCGTGCGGTGGACGGCCGGGTCGGCGGCGTGCCCGGCGAATGGATGCGGCCCGCGTCCGGCGCAACGCAGGGCACCCTGCTCTACCTGCATGGCGGCGGCTATTTTGCGTGCTCGCCGGTGACGCACCGGCCCGTCACCGGCGGGTTCGCCCGGCGCGGATGGAGCGTCTTCGCGCCTGACTACCGGCTGGCGCCGGAGCACCCGTTCCCAGCGGCGGTGGACGATGCGGTGGCGGTCTACCGCGGCCTGCTGGCGCAGGGGGTGACGCCTGAGTCGCTCACCGTCGCGGGCGACTCGGCGGGTGGCGGCCTGGCCTTGGCCATGCTGCTCAGCCTGCGGGATGCCGGGGAGCCATTGCCCGCGGCGGCCGCGCTGTTCTCGCCCTGGACGGACCTGGCCGCCACGGGAGGAACGCTGGTCACCAACTCCGCGCGGGATGCCATGTTCGACGGCAAGGGCATTGAACGGGGCGTCGAGCCCTACCTGGCGGGGGCCGACCCGCGCAACCCGCTGGCATCGCCGCTGTATGGGGACTACGCCGGGTTCCCGCCCATGCTGATCCATGCCGGCGACTACGAGGTGCTGCTGGACGATAGCCGCCGCCTGGCCGAGCGGGTCCGCGCCGCCGGGGCGTCGGTCACGTTGCGGACCTGGCCGGTGGTGCCGCACGCCTGGCAGCTGTTTCCCATTCCGGAGGCGAAGCAGTCGATGGATGCGGCAGCCGCGTTCCTGCGTGCAGCCCTGCAAGCTCAGCTGGGACGGCTGGCGGCTTAGCGCCGGGCCAGGAGGACTCATGCAGCATACCAGGCAGGCTCGGGCGTCGATGGCTGCCGCGTGATGGAGGCGATGGACATGCTGCTGTCCCGCATCTCTGCCGGCGCGTTGCAGGACCCGGCGCCGGATATGGCTGCGCTGGAACGGATCGTGCAGGCCGGGCTGTGCGCGCCGGACCACGGCAAGCTGCGGCCCTGGCGTTTCATCGCGATCCGTGGCGAGGCGCGAGCGCGGTTCGCCGAGCTGTGCGTCGCTGCATTGCACGCACGCGAGCCGGATGCGCCGGAGAGCGAGGCGGTGCGGATGCGCGGTAAGCTGATGGCGGCGCCGCTGATCCTGGCGCTGGGCGTGCATCTGACGCCCGCGCACAAGGTGCCGGAGATCGAGCAGGTGATGGCCGTGGCGGCGGCGGCGATGAACATGCTGGATGCGGCGCACGCGCTGGGTTTCGGAGCCAAATGGGTGACCGGGCCGAACGCCTACGACCCGGCGGTCGCGGCGGCGCTGGGAGTGGGGCAGTTGGCCGGGTTCCTGTACCTGGGCACCCCAGCCGCCCCGCCGTCGCCAGCACAGCGGCCGTCCCTGGCGAAGCACCTCATGGAGTGGAGCGGCTAGGCGGGCGCCCCCCCCCCCCCGCCCCGGGGGGGGGGGGGCCCCCCCCCCCCCCGGGGGGTTCTGGGGCAGCGCCCCTGCCCTTGCCTTGCCTCGCCTCGTCAGCCTTCAAGACTGAACTTGTAGCGAAACGCCCTCCCGTCAGCCTCGATATGGCCCGCGGTCGGCGCTGGAAAATGGATCGGCAGCACCAGCGTGTCGGTGCCCGCCATCTCGGCGAGGAACCGGCGGCGGGACTGGGCGGCGAGTTTCGGCTCCCAGTCGAAGATCGTCGACCAGTCCGGCTCGCGGCATTGCAGCGCGTGGTGCATCAGGTCGCCGGTGACCACGGCGCGCTGGCCGCCGGAGCGGATGTTGATGCAGCAGTGGCAGGGCGAATGCCCCGGCGTAGGCGACAGCGTGATCAGGTCGTCGAGCGCATAGTCGTCATCGACCAGCAGCGCCTGCCCGGCCTCGACCACCGGCAGGCAGTTCATCCGCCACACCTCGCCGGGCGGGGCTTCGCCGCGCGCCGTGGCCGCTTCCCAGAACGCGTATTCGCGCTTGTGGAACACGTATTTCGCCTTCGGAAAGGTCGGCACCCAGCGCCCGTTCACCAGGCGGGTGTTCCAGCCGCAATGGTCGATATGCAGATGGGTGCAGAACACGTAGTCGATCGCATCGAAGGACAGGCCCAGCCGATGCAGGTTGTCGAGCCAGGGCTGCTTGTCGAAATCCATCGGCGCCGGATAGTTCTTGTCCTCGCCGGTGCAGGTGTCGACCAGGATGGTGTGGCGCGGCGTGCGCACCACGAAGGTCTGATAGGTGATCACCATGCGCCCGCTCGCCGGATCGAAGATGAAATCCTCCATCTCGGACAGGTGCCGGCGCGCCACCGCGGCATCGGCATCGGGGAACATCGCTTCGGGCGCGCGCCACGGGCCATCGCGCTCGACGATGCTGTCGATGGTGACGTCGCCGATTCTTATCTGACGCATGAGAACCCTCCCGCCCGAAGGGCGCGACAGTAGCGGCGCGCCGCGCGGCGTGCCAGCCTTCGACATGGACGCGCGCAGCGAGACGATGCAGAGCCGAACCAGCCCGCGCTATCGATGGGTGATCCTGCTGATGGTCTGGTTCGGCTTCCTGCTGACCTTCATCGACCGGCTGATCTGGGCCAATGTCAGCCTGCAGGCCGGGCACAGCCTGGGCCTTGATCTCGCGACGCTGGGCGTGTTCTTCACCGCTTTCTACGCCGGCTACGTGGTCTCGACCGCGCTCAGCGGCTTCGGTGCGGACTGGATCGGGCCGCGGCTGATGCTCACCGCGGCGCTGCTGCCGCTCGGGCTGTTCACCTTCCTGTTCAGCTTCACCACCAGCCTCGCGATGGGCGTGCTGCTGCAGGCGCTGATGGGGCTGACCGCGGGGGCGGATTACGCCGCCGGAGTGAAGATCATCATGGCCTGGTTCGGCCGGCAGGATCGCGGCCGGGCGATGGGCC
>CAXTPP010000027.1:0-32528 GCA_964246185.1 uncultured Acetobacteraceae bacterium | reverse complement strand
CGGACCCGCTCACAGTGCTCCGCGGTGACGAGCGGGCCCATCTGCGACGCCGGGGCCCCGCCCGGCCCGGCCCGGGCTGGGTGGCGCCCCACGACGGTGACCGCGCCCGCCGCCGATCTGCTGCGCGCCGCCGAGGGCGTCCCCGCCGCCCGCCCCGGCCCAGGCGCCGCACGCATCCTGGGCTTGCACCTGGAAGGACCGTTCATCAACCCGGCGATGCTGGGCGCCCAGCCGCCCTTCGCCATCCCGCCTGACCCGGCGCTGGTCCAGGCCATCGCGCCCCGGGTGAAGCTGCGGGTCGTCACGATGGCGCCCGAGATGGACCCGGACGGCAGCTTGCTGGCCCAATTGGCGGCGATGGGCATAAGGGTGCAGATCGGCCACACGGCCTGCACGGACGCGCAAGCGCTGGCGGCGCTGCGGGCGGGGGCGAGCGGCTTCACCCACCTGTTCAACGCCATGTCCCCCCTGCACCACCGCGCCCCGGGCTGCGCCGGTTGCGCGCTGGCCTATGCGGACCATGCGGAGATCATCCTGGACGGGCTGCACGTCGCGCCGGGCGCGATCCAGGCGGCACTGCGGGCGATCCCGGGGCTGTATGGCGTGACGGACGCCGTGGCGGCGGCAGGGATGCCGGATGGGGAATACCGGATGGGGCAGCACCGGGTTCGCAAGCAGGGCGATAGCGTGCGCCTGGCGGGCGGTGGGCTAGCCGGCAGCACGCTCACCATGGACGCGGCGTTCCGCACGCTGCTCGGCCTGGGTCTGCCGCTGGCCGAAGCGTCCCGCCGGTTGTCCACCATTCCCGCCGACTACCTGGGCCTGCCGCAGCACGGCCGGATCGCGCCAGGGCTGGCGGCTGATTTGGTGACGGTGAATCCAGCCGGCATGGTGCTGGCCGCGGCGGTGAGCGGCGTCGTTGCTAGGTAGCTGGCTGCCGAGCACGCAAGAGCGTGTCAAATAATGTGACATACATTTAAAATAAGATTGATAAGCCTTTGATATCTATATCTGGCATAGATACTGCTCATGAGACGATGCCGCTGTGGCATATCGGAGATTGTTCTCATGCGTAAGTTCTTGCTGCTTGGTGCAGCCCTGCTCGCCGCTCCCGCTTTCTCGGCTGGGTCGGCTCATGCCACGCCCATGCTGACCCTCATCGTGACCAACGGCGCGGGTATCCATGACATGGCGAGAGGTTCGGGCACCGTCTCCCTGGCCGATGCCCAGCTGAATGCCCGCTTCACGCTCGACTCCAACTTCGGCGCGGCAGGCTCCAACAACTCGTATCTCAGCCTGACCGCCGCAGCGACGGCCGACAGCGGCAGCGCCACCGCCCGTCCGCTCACCATCGAGATCATCGAGACCAACATCACCGACGCGACGACCCAGCTGGTGGAGTTCGCGGCATCCAGCTCCATCAACTCCGCTTTCACCGAAGGCGGCAGCGGCGCGGCCGGCAGCGCTTCGATCCAGGCCTATTACGATGCGAACGACAGCAGCACGGCCGGTGCCGGAGTCCTGCTGGCAAGCGGCACGCTGCCGGACGTGTCGAGCGTCATAACCAACTACGCCACCGAGACAGTCCATGGGCCGTTCAGCCAAAGCGAGATCGTGACGCTGGACTTCACCAACCCCGCTGGCGGCACGTACGGCTTCACGTCCTCGCTGACCCCGGTGCCCGAGCCTGCTTCGCTGGCGCTGCTGGGCTGCGGACTGATCGGCATGGCCGCCTTACGCCGCCGCAAGCTCGGCTGACCACCCAGGCCATGGCAAAACGCCATGGCGACACTGCCGGTGACTGCTGGGGTCATCCCCCCGCCATCGTCATCCCATCCACCCGCACCGTCGGGCTGTCCACCGCGCGCCGGAACCGCAAATCGTTCGCCGGGGTCAGGCGCAGGAACATGTCCTTCAGATTGCCCGCGATCGTGACCTCCGCCACGGGCTCCGCCAGCGCGCCGTTGCGGATCATGAACCCGGCCGCACCCCGGCTGTAGTCGCCGGTCAGGCCGCTCACGCCCATGCCCAGCAGCTCCATCACGTAGAAGCCCTCCGCGATGTCCGCCATCAGCTCCGCCGGGCTGTGCTTGCCAGGCGCCATGTAGGCGTTGCTCAGCCCAGGCGAGCCGCCGTTGCTGTGGCCGTTGGTGCGCAGGCCGAGCTGGCGCGCGCTGCGGCTGTCCAGCAGCCAGGTCATCAGCACGCCGTCCTCCACCAGCGTCATGTTGCCGGTCGGCACGCCCTCCGCGTCGAACGGCTTGGAGCGGGGGCCGCGCAGGCGCCGAGGCTCGTCGTAGATGTGGATGCCGGGGGCGAAGATCGCCTTGCCCAGGCTGTCCTTCAGAAACGAGGTGCCGCGCGCGATGGATGCGCCGCTGATCGCGCCCGCCATGTGCCCGATCAAGCCGCCGGCCACGCGCGGGTCGAACACCACCGGCAGCTTGGCGGTGGCGGGACGGCTCGGGTTGAGCCGCGCCACCGCCCGTTCCGCGGCGCGGTGGCCGATGGACGCCGGGTCTTCCAGGTCGGCCAGGAAGGTCGCGGAGTGATAGTCGTAGTCCCGCTGCATCCCGGTGCCCTCGCCGGCCAAGGCGGTGGCGCTGACGGAGTGGCCGGTGCGGGCGTAGCCGCCGCTGAACCCGGCGGAGGTCGCCAGGGTGAACTCGTAGCGGCTGTAACCGGCCTCCGCCCCTTCCGAGTTGGTGATGCCGGGCACGGCGCGGGCGGCGTCCTCGGCAGCCGCGGCGCGGACGGTCAGCATCTCGACGGTCGGCTCGGTGTGGTCCGCCAGCTCCAGCGGGGCGGCGTCCACCGTCTGCGCCTCGTCGGCCAGGCCGCCGTAGGGGTCCTCCGGCACCACCTTCGCCATGGCCACGGCGCGCTCGGCCAGGGTGCGGAAGTTGGACGCGGCAAGTTCCGTGGTCGAAACCGTGGCGCTGCGCTTGCCGACGAACACGGTCAGCTCCAGGCCGCGGCGCTCGGAGCGCTCCAGGTGCTCGGTCTCGCCCAGGCGGCGGGAGACGGAGAGCGAGGTGGAGCCGGAGACGGCCGCCTCCGCCGTGTCCGCGCCGGCGGTGCGGGCACGGTCAAGGAGGGCGCTGAGAAGGTCTAGCTGGGTCATGTGCTGGGCCCTGGTTAGGTGCGTGCGGCTGCCCCTCACCCCGGCCCTCTCCCGTGGGGAGAGGGAGAAGTGAGGGAAGGGTTAGGCGGCGAGGCGGTCGGCGATGTCCACCAGATGCGGGACGTGGCCGGTCGGGCCGAGGGCGGCCAGGGTAGGGCGGGCGCGGAACAGGCGGGCGGCGGCGCGGCGCACGTCGGCCAGGGTCACGGCCTCGATCTTGGCCACCGTCTCGGCCACCGGGATGACCCGGCCGAACACCTGGATCTGCCGCGCCAACTGCTCGCACCGGCTGCCGGTGGATTCGAGCGACATCAGCAGCCCCGCCTTCACCTGGGCGCGGGCGCGGGCCAGCTCCTCGGCGTTGGCGTCGATCTGCACCCGGCGCAGCTCCTCCAGCGTCACCGGCACCAGCTCCTTCGCCTCGTCCTCGCCGGTGCCGGCGTAGATGCCGAAGATGCCGCCGTCCATCGCCGGGGCGGTGAAGGAGTAGATGGAATACACCAGCCCGCGCTTCTCGCGGATTTCCTGGAACAGGCGGGACGACATGCCGCCGCCGAGCAGGGTGGACAGCATCAGCGAGGCGTAGAAATCCGGGTCGCCGTAGCCCATCGCCGGGAAGCCGAGCACGATGTGCACTTGGTCCAGCTCCCGCTGCTCGCGGAACTCGCCGCCGCGGTAGGCGCCAGGCGCGCAGCCCGGCGCGGTCGCGTGCGGCAGGTCGGCGAAGTGCCGCTCGGTCAAGGCGACCACGATGTCGTGGTCGAGCGCGCCGGCCGCGGCCACGACCATGTTGGCGGCGGCGTAGTGGGTCCGCATGTAGCCGGTCAGCACATCGCGGCCCATGCCGCGGATGCCGTCCTCGCGGCCCAGGGTGGGGCGGCCCATCGGCTGGTCCGGGTAGGCGGTCTCCTGGAAATGGTCGAACACGATGTCGTCCGGCGTGTCGTTGGTCATGCCGATCTCTTGCAGGATGACGCCGCGCTCCCGCTCCAGCTCCTCCGGCACGAAGGTGCTGTGGGTCAGGATGTCGCCGATGATGTCCGCCCCCAGCGCCAAGTCCTCCTTCAGCAGCTTGACGTAGTAGGCGGTCTGCTCGCGCGCGGTGTAGGCGTTGAGGTGCCCGCCCACGTTGTCCACCGCCTCCGCGATGCCGCTGGCGGAGCGCTTCTGGGTGCCCTTGAACGCCATGTGCTCAAGGAAATGGCTGGCGCCGTTCTCCGCCGCGCTCTCGTTGCGGGTGCCGGCGGCCACGTAGGCGCCGAGCGACACCGTCTCCACCCGGTCCATCTGCTCCGTCACCACGGTGAGGCCGGAGGGCAGGCGCGAGACTCGTATGCTCATGCGGCGTTCCTGTATGCGAAAGCCCGCACCTGCGCCTCGACCGCGTCGAGGCTGTTGGGGGCCGTGGTGAACCGTTCTGGCCGGTCATATAGGTCGGCCAGATGCTTTGGCAGCGCCGGGCGGCGTCCGGTGGCGCGCTCCATGGCGTCCGGGAACTTGGCCGGGTGCGCGGTGGCGGCGGCGATGGTGGGCACATGGCGGCACGGCATGGCCCGGGCGGCGGCGATGCCGATGGCGGTGTGCGGGTCCGCGAGGTAGCCGCACTCGCGGTCCAGGCGGCGTATCTCGTCCAGCGTGCCCTCGTCGTCCAGCCGGAAGCCGTGCATGACCGCCGTGGCCCGGCGCCAGGCGGCCTGCGGCACGTCCATGCGGCCGGTGGCGCGGAACCCGGCCATCGCCGCCGCGGTGGCAGCGCCGTTGCGGTCCAGCATCTCGAACAGCAGCCGCTCGAAGTTCGAGCTGACCTGGATGTCCATGGACGGCGACAGGCTGGGCTCGACCGGCATCATGCTCATGTCGTTGCCGGCCAGGAAGCGGGTCAGGATGTCGTTGCGGTTGCTGGCCACCACCAGCCGCGCCACCGGCAGCCCCATGCGCCGCGCCGCCCACGCCGCCAGCACGTTGCCGAAGTTGCCGGTGGGCACGCTGAACGCCACCTCCTGCTCCGGTGCGCCCAAGGCGAGCGCCGCGGCCACGTAGTACGGGATCTGCGCGGCGATGCGGCCCCAGTTGATCGAGTTCACCGCCGACAGGTGCAGGGCGTCGCGGAACGGCGCGTCGGCGAACATGGCCTTCACCAGGTCCTGGCAGTCGTCGAACGTGCCGTCCACCGCGATGTTGGCGACGTTGGGGGCGTACACGGTCGTCATCTGCCGGCGCTGCACCTCGCTGGTGCGGCCCTGCGGGTGCAGGATGGCCATGTCGATGCGCGGGCGGCCCCGGCAGGCCTCGATGGCGGCGGAGCCGGTGTCCCCGCTGGTGGCGCCCACGATCGTCACCCGTTCCCCCCGGGCCGTCAGCACGTGGTCGAACAGGCGGCCCAGCACCTGCATCGCCATGTCCTTGAAGGCGAGCGTGGGGCCATGGAACAGCTCGAGCGACCACAGCCCGGTGTCGAGCTGCGCCAGCGGCGCCACCGCCGGGTGCGCGAACCCGGCGTAGGCGTCCCGGCACATCGCCTGCAACGTGGCGAACGGCACGGCGTCGCCGACGAACGGCTGCATCACGCGCGCGGCCAGCTCCGCGTAGGGCAGGCCGCGCAACGCCCGCAGGTCGGCGTGCGACCAGGCGGGCCAAGCCTCCGGCACGAACAGCCCGCCATCCTCGGCAAGGCCGGCCAGCAGCACCCCGGCGAAGTCGCGGGCGGGCGCCTGCCCGCGGGTTGAGATGTAGCGCATCGGCGCACGATACGGGTAGAATGCGCCGGGGGCGAGAGGCCGCTTGCTGCTCTTGTACGGGATCAGGCGGCCGTGCTGGCAGTCAACCCTGCTATGTCTCGGGCAAGTCCACGCCGAGATAGAGTCCGTCCAGGGCGACGCGGATGCCGACGTCCGGCACGTCACCGGCCCCCAGCGGCTGGCCTGACCAGCCGCTGCCCGTGCGGGCGAACACCGTGGCGGCGATGCGGTCCTGTTCCAGCATCACGTA
Source organism: uncultured Acetobacteraceae bacterium (assembly GCA_964246185.1). Lineage (GTDB taxonomy): Bacteria > Pseudomonadota > Alphaproteobacteria > Acetobacterales > Acetobacteraceae > LMUY01. The sequence goes on along the minus strand of CAXTPP010000027.1, from coordinate 26,416 downwards.
ACGCTGCACGGACGGCGCAGCCTGGTACTCGCGGTTCTTCACGAGCCGGTCCACGCCAGCCGTGGACCGGCTCAGGACTTCAAAGACGACGACCGCGTCGCTGACGCCGACATTTGCGCCGTCCAGATTTCCGCAGCGCACGGTCCCATCCGGATAGCGCACTGTTATCGCCAGCCGGAGCTGCGTGTCGCTGCCGAGGAGCTCGTACGAACCGCCCTGCAACGGGCCGCCAACCGATATCGCAAGATTACGCTGAAGGCGAGCGTGCGCGACCGTTCCGCCCGCCATACGACCGGACGCTCGCCATCGAACTCGTGCTTAGCGGGCTGGCGCGCCTCCCGCTCCAGGAACTCCTCCATCTTCATCGGTTGGCGCAAGGCGTTGCTCAGGGCCGGAGCATAACAGCAACGGCGCAAGCCATGCGAGACGGAACGCCGGTCAGCCCAGCTTGCCCTTCAGCGCCTCGTTGATCAGCGCCGGGTTCCCCTTGCCACCAGTCGCCTTCATCACCTGGCCCACGAAGAAACCGAACAGCTTGTCCTTGCCGGCACGATACTGTTCCACCTTGTCCGGGTTCGCCGCCAGCACCGCCGCGATGGCAGCGTCGATCGCGCCCGTGTCCGTCACCTGGCGCAGGCCGCGCGCCTCCACGATCGTGCCGGGTCCCTGCCCGGTCTCCACCATCGCCTCGAACACGTCCTTGGCGATGCGGCCGTTGATGGTGCCGTCCGCCACCAGGTCCAGCATCTCGCCCAAGCCCGCCGCGGAAACGGGGGAGTCCTCGATGGCGCGCCCGGTGCGGTTGAGCGCGCCGAACAGGTCGCCCATCACCCAGTTGGCCGCAGCCTTCGCGTCCCGCCCGTGCGCCACGCTCTCATAGAACCCGGCGGTGGACTGCTCCGCCACCAGCACCGCCGCATCGTAGGGGGACAAGCCGTACTGCGCCACGAACCGCGCCCGCTTGGCGTCCGGCAGCTCCGGCAGGCCGGCGCGCAACGCCTCGACCCACGCCTCGTCCAGCACCAGCGGCAGCAGGTCCGGATCGGGGAAGTAGCGGTAGTCGTGCGCGTCCTCCTTGGAGCGCATGGCGCGGGTCTCGCCGCGGGCGTGGTCGAACAGCCGGGTCTCCTGCATCACCGTGCCGCCGGACTCCCAGACCTCGATCTGCCGCCGCGCCTCCGCCTCCACCGCCTGCATCACGAAGCGGATGGAGTTCACGTTCTTCACCTCGCAGCGGGTGCGGAACGGCTCGTCGTGCTTGCGGACCGAGACGTTCACGTCCGCGCGCAGCGAGCCCTCGTCCATGTTGCCGTCGCAGGTGCCGAGGTAGCGCAGGATGGAGCGCAGCTTGCGCAGGTAGGCCCCGGCCTCCTCCGGCGAACGGATGTCCGGCTCGGACACGATCTCCATCAGGGCGACGCCGGACCGGTTGAGGTCGATGAAGGAGCGGTCGCGGTCCTGATCGTGCAGGGACTTGCCCGCGTCCTGCTCCAGGTGCAGGCGGGTGACCCCGATGCGGCGGGCAGCGCCCTCCACCTCGATCTCCACGTGCCCTGCGCCGACGATCGGGTGGTAAAGCTGGCTGATCTGGTAGCCCTGCGGCAGGTCGGCGTAGAAGTAGTTCTTGCGGTCGAACCGGCTGACCAGGTTGATCTGCGCGTCCAGCCCCAACCCGGTGCGTACCGCCTGCGCCACGCACTCCTGGTTCACCACCGGCAACATGCCGGGAAACCCGGCATCGACGAAGCTCACCTGGCTGTTGGGCTCGGCGCCGAACGCGGTGGCGGCGCCGGAGAACAGCTTGGCCTGGCTGGTGACTTGGGCGTGCACCTCCAGCCCGCAGACGATCTCCCACTCGCCGAGACGGTAGCTCATGCCCGCCTACTCACATGCCCGCCTGCTCACATGCCCGCCTGCTCACACGAGCTTTCCCTGCCTCGCCGCGTCGAACACCGCCTTCTGCTGCGCCTTCAGGAACGCAGCCTCGTCCTCGACTTCCAGGCCGAGGCCGCGCGCGCACTCGCAGAAGCCTTTCAGCGTCGGCGGCTCCATCAGCCCGTCCGCCATGTGCTGCTTGTTCACGACGATGGCGGACAGCATCGGCCAGCCCTGGCCATGGGCGTGCTCGCTCACGGCCAGCAGGTGCTTGGTCATCGCATGGTTGACCTTGTTCCAGATGGCGCCGCTCGCGTCCGCAATGTCCTTGTAGCTAAGGAAGGCGCGGCGCTTGGCGTAGCTCGCGATGATGTCCACCGTCGTGTCGATGGCGAGCGTCCCGGCCTCGCGGCGGGCCAGCTCGGCCTTGGCCGCGCCGTAGGAGGGTGCGGCTGTCTTGGCGCTCCGCTCGTGGTTCTCCACGATGGTCTTGAGGTCCTTGACGCTCTTGCTCTTCAGGTCGATTGCCACGCTGCTTAGGTTCCTGCCCTCAATCGCGGCCGGGCGGTGAACCCAGCGGCTTGTTCAATCGCGGCGCCCACGGCGAACACCGTCTCTTCGTCGAACGGCCGTCCCATCACCTGCAAGCCCAGCGGCAGCCCGGCGCCATCCAACCCGGCGGGCACGGACAGCGCGGGGATGCCCGCCAGGTCGGCAGGCACGGTGAACACGTCATTCAGATACATGGTGATGGGATCGTCCATCTTCTCCCCCTGCGCGAAGGCGGCGTTGGGGGTGGTCGGCGTCAGTAGCGCATCGACCTGGCTGAAGGCGTCGGTGAAGTCCCGCAGGATCAGCGCGCGGACCTTCTGCGCCCGGGTGTAGTAGGCGTCGTAGTACCCGGCGGACAGCACGTAGGTGCCGATCAGGATGCGGCGGCGCACCTCCTCGCCAAACCCCTCGGCGCGGGTCTGCTCATACAGGTCCGTGAGGTCCCGCCCGGGCACGCGGGCGCCGAAGCGCACGCCGTCGTAGCGCGCCAGGTTGGAGGACGCCTCGGCCGGCGCCACGATGTAATAGGCCGCCAAGCCGTAGCGGGTGTGCGGCAGCGACACATCGACCACCGTGGCGCCCGCCTCGCGCAGCCAGGCCAGCCCCTGCTCCCACAGGGCGGCAATGGCGGCAGGGGTGCCGTCCTGCCGGTATTCCTGCGGCACGCCGATGCGCAGGCCGCGCACGCCGCGGGCGCAGGCGGCGGCGAAGTCCGGCACGGGACGGTCGGCCGAGGTGCTGTCCTTCGGGTCGAACCCGGCCATCGAACGCAGCAGCGTGGCCGCGTCCGCCACCGAGCGGGCGAACGGCCCCGGGTGGTCCAGCGAGGAGGCGAACGCCACCACGCCGTAGCGGCTGCACCGGCCGTAGGTCGGCTTCATGCCCACGACGCCGCACAGGGCGGCCGGCTGGCGGATCGACCCGCCGGTGTCGGTCCCGGTGGCGCCCATCGCCAGCCCCGCCGCCACCGCCGCCGCCGAGCCGCCGGAAGAGCCGCCGGGCACCAGCTTGCGGCCCACGGGCGACCATGGGTTGGTCACGGGGCCGAACGCGCTGCTCATGTTGGAGGAGCCCATGGCGAACTCGTCCAGGTTGGTCTTGCCGAGGAACACCGCGCCGTCCCGCAGCAGCTGCGCGGTGACGGTGCTCTCGTACGGCGGCACGAAGGGGGCGAGGATGCGGCTGGCCGCGGTGGTCCGCACGCCGGCGGTGCAGAACAGGTCCTTGATGGCGAGCGGGATGCCGGCGAGCGGCCCGGCGCTGCCCCGCGCCAGCGCCGCATCCGCTGCGTCCGCCTGCAGCAGCGCGCCGTCCGGGGTCGGGGTGATGAAGGCGTTCAGCTCGCCGTCCAGCGCCGCGATGCCGTCCAAGTGCGCCTGCGCCAGCTCCCGCGCGCTGAACTGCCGGGCACGCAGCCCGGCGGCGGCGGCGGCGATGCCGAGTTCGGTGAAGGTCAACGGACGCTCACTCCACCACCTTCGGCACGGTGAAGAAGCCGCCGGCCCGGTCCGGCGCGTTGGCCAGCACCTGGTCCGCGATGCCGCCGTCGGTCACCCGGTCCTCCCGCAGGCGCAGCGCCATGTCCGCGGCCCCGGTCAAGGGCGCCACCCCGGCCACGTCCACCTCGTTCAGCTGCTCGATCCAGCCGAGGATGCCGTTCAGCTGGGCTTGCAGCGGCGCCACCTGCTCCGGCGTCACGCGGATGCGGGCGAGGCTGGCGATGCGGCGGACGGTCGCGGGGTCGAGCGGCATGGGGCTCCTTGGCTGGATGCGGTCTGGCGAGCATAACGGCAGCCGATGCCCCTGTTCAACCTGACCGACCTGCATGCCCGCTTGGGCCGCAACCAGCGCCTCCTCGGGCTGGACCCCGGCACCCGCACGATCGGCCTGGCGCTGAGCGACGTGCGCCGGGTGCTGGCCAGCCCTTTCGGCACGCTGCGCCGGGGCAAGCTGGCGGACGCGGCGGACGCGGTCGGCGCCATCGCCAGGCGCGAGGACGTGGGCGGGCTGCTGGTCGGCCTGCCCTTGCAAATGGACGGGCGGCTCGGCCCGGCGGCGCAGGCGGCGCGGGACTGGACCTTCGCGCTGACGGCCGCCACCGGGTTGCCGGCCGCCATGTGGGACGAGCGGCTGAGCTCGGCCGAAGCGAACCGGGCGTTGACGGCGCAGGGGGCCAACCGTGCGCGCCGGGCCGCGTCGGTGGACCGGATGGCGGCCGCGGTGATCCTGCAGGCCGCGCTCGACTCGCTGCGGGCGTTCCCGGGCGTCGAGGTTGGCCCGAGCGAATGACCGGGCCGGTCTCACGCCACCGGCTCGGCGGCTGGCTGTTCATCGCGCCCCGCGACATCGGGCTGTTCCTGCGCAGCGCCCGCACCGACGCGGCGATCACCCGCACCCGGCTGCGGGATGGCGACCAGGCCGCCTTCGAGGCAGCCTATGCCGGCGGCGATCCCTGGGCGTCCGGCGAGAGCCGCTACCGCTACCAGCGGCGAAAGTACGACGTCATCGCCGGGCTGCTGCCGGATCGCCGGTTCGGCCGGGCCTTGGACCTGGGCGCCGGGCTGGGATTGCTGGCGCGCCGCATCGCGGACCGGGCGGACAGCGTGCTTGGGCTCGACATCTCGCTCGGTGCGGTCGAGGCCGCGCGGGCACGGCACCACGGCGTGCCCAACCTCACGTTCGAGCGCGGCGACGTGCAGGACCTGCCTGCCTCGCTGGACGGCTGCTTCGACCTCGTCGTGATCGCGGACATGCTCTACTACCTGCCGTGGCCGATCACCGATGCCGTGCTCAAGGCCATGGCGCTGCGCGTGGCCGCGCTGCTGCGGCCCGGCGGGCTGTGCCTGCTGGCAAACCACTACTTCTTCGCGGCCGACGCCGACAGCCGGCTGTCCCGGCGCATCCATGACGCATTCGCCTGGTCGCCCGCGTTCGCGGCCGTGAGCGAGCACCGCCGGCCGTTCTATCTCGTGTCGGTGCTGGAAAGCCCGGGCCTTACGCCCTGACGCCACGGCATCGGCGAACTGCCCAACCGTTTTGGGACCGCTCTGTAAAGTCGTTACACCGCTTTGCAGCCTATGCTCCGGTTTACCACCGGCTACGGCCTGCCAGCCAACATCCCGGCTGCCCCGCGTGCGATGAAGCTGCCTGCGGGCGGGAGTGCGGCGTTGTGGGAAATCGGTGGCTGCAGCTGTTCCTCGGGATCATCGGCATGGTCCTCATCGCCAACCTGCAGTACGGCTGGACGCTGTTCGTGGGACCGATGGACGCGGCGCACCACTGGGGCCGGCCCGCCATCCAGGTCGCCTTCGCCGTGTTCATCGTCACCGAGACCTGGCTGCTGCCGTTCGAAGGCTACCTGATCGACCGCATCGGCCCACGCACGGCGACGGCGATGGGCGGCGTGCTGGTGGCCGCCGGCTGGTCGCTGAACGCGGTCGCCGACACGCTGTCGCTGCTCTATCTCGGCGCTGCGGTGACAGGCGTGGGGGCCGGCCTGGTCTACGGCACGGCGGTGGGCAACGCGGTGAAGTGGTTTCCGGACCGGCGCGGGCTGGCCGCGGGGCTGACCGCGGCAGGCTTCGGCGCCGGGTCGGCGTTGACCATCGTGCCGATTTCGCAATGGGTGGCCAGCCATGGCTACCAGTCGGCGTTCCTGGTGTTCGGGCTGGCGCAGGGCGGCTGCGTCATGCTGGCGGCGATGTTCCTGCGCAAGCCGCCGGTCGCCCCGCAGCACCTCGCCGGGCGGGAGATGACGCCGGGCCAGGTGCTGCGGCAGCCCTCGTTCTACTTGATGTACCTGATCTTCGTGCTGGTCGCGGCTGGCGGGCTGATGGCGACGGCGCAGCTGGCGACCATCGCCACGGATTATGGCGTCGCCGGCATGGGCGTGTCGATCGCCGGGCTGACTCTGCCTGCGCTGACCTTCGCGCTGTCGATCGACCGGGTGATGAACGGGGTGACGCGGCCGTTCTTCGGCTGGGTGTCGGACCACATCGGGCGGGAGAACACCATGTTCATCGCCTTCCTGATCGAGGCCGCCGGCATCGCCGCCCTGGTCGCCTTCGCGCACAACCCGGTCGCGTTCGTGGTGCTGACCGGCCTGGTGTTCTTTGCCTGGGGCGAGATCTACAGCCTGTTCCCCGCCCTGTGCAGCGACCGGTTCGGCTCGCGCTACGCCACGGCGAACTACGGCATGATGTACACCGCCAAGGGCACGGCGGCGCTGCTGGTGCCGCTCTCCGCCACGCTGCAGGCCAGTCACGGCTGGCTGGCGGTGTTCTGGCTGGCGAGCGCCGCCAACCTGCTCGCCGCCTTGCTGGCGATGTTCGTGCTCAAGCGCATGCCCGTCGCTGCATCCCGCCCGGAGCTGACCCTCGGCACACTGGCCGGGCCGTTGGCGGCCGAGTAAGCTCTGGCTTCCTGACGTGGTGACGGCATGAATTCGACTGTCTGGGATATCGTCTCGTCCGTGACGGGCGAACGTGCGATCGGCGCACCCGGCCGGCCCTGGCTGGGCGGCCCCGGCCTGCGCCGCCTGGCCGAAGCGGCCCGCGCCGCCTTGGCCACCGCCGGCATCGGCCCAGGCGACCGGGTGGCGATCGTGCTGCCGAACGGACCGGAGATGGCCACCGCGTTCTTGGCTGTCGCCGCAAGCTGCTGCGCGGCCCCGCTGAACCCGGCCTACAAAGCGGACGAGTTCGAGTTCTATCTGTCGGACCTGCAACCTGCGGCCATCCTGCTGGCGGCGGGCGAGGACGGGCCGGCGCGGGACGTGGCGGACCGGCTCGGCCTGCCCATCCTGTGGCTGCATTCCGAGGAGGACGCCGCCGGGTCGTTCCGGCTCGATGCGTCCGGCCTGCCGTCCGGCGGCGCCGCGCCGCGGGCGGTGCGCCCGGAGGACCCGGCGCTGGTGCTGCACACCTCCGGCACCACGGCGCGCCCCAAGATCGTGCCGCTGACCAACGCGAACCTGGCCGCCTCCGCCCGCCACATCGCGGCGGCGCTGGAGCTGAGCCCGGCGGACACCTGCCTCAACGTCATGCCGCTGTTCCACATCCACGGGCTGATCGCGGCCGTGTCCGCCTCGCTCTCCGCCGGCGCCGCCGTGTGCTGCACGCCCGGGTTCAATGCCTTCAAGTTCGGCGAGTGGCTCGGGGAGGTGCGGCCAACCTGGTACACCGCCGTGCCGACCATGCACCAGGCGATCTTGATGCGGATGCGCGCCCATCCGGACACGGCGCGGGCAGCCGGGCTGCGGCTGATCCGCTCGTCCAGCGCCTCCCTGCCGCCGCAGGTGATGGCGGAACTGGAGGACGTGTTCGCAGCGCCCGTCATCGAGGCCTACGGCATGACCGAGGCGGCGCACCAGATGACGTCCAACCCATTGCCGCCGCGCGCCCGCAAACCCGGCGCGGTCGGCGTCGCGGCCGGGCCGGAGATCGCCGTGATGGACGACGGCGGCGCGATCCTGCCGCAGGGCGAGGTGGGCGAGGTGGTGATCCGCGGCCCGAACGTGACGCCGGGCTACGACAACAACCCGTCCGCCAATGCCAAGGCCTTCACCGCCGGCTGGTTCCGCACCGGCGACCAGGGCCGGGTGGACGCGGAGGGCTACCTGTTCCTCACCGGGCGGCTGAAGGAGCAGATCAACCGCGGCGGCGAGAAGATCAGCCCGCTGGAGGTCGATGTGGTGCTGCTGGACCACCCGGCGGTGGCGCAGGCCTGCACCTTCGGCATCCCGCACGACAAGCTGGGCGAGGAGGTCGGCGCCATCGTCGTGCCCCGCCCCGGCGAGAGCGTGACCGAGGCCGACATCCGCGCCTTCGCGGCCATCCGCCTCGCGGCGTTCAAGGTGCCGCGCAAGGTGCTGGTCATGGATGACATCCCCAAGGGCGCCACCGGCAAGGTGCAGCGCATCGGACTGGCGGCCAAGCTCGGACTGGCCTGATGCCGAGCGTCTGCGTGTTCGGCGCCGGGGCGATCGGCGGCTACATGGCGGCCAAGCTGGAAGCGGCTGGCACCCCTGTGTCGCTCGTGGCCCGTGGGCCGCACTTGGCGGCGGTGCAGCGGGATGGGCTGGCGCTGCAATCCGGCGGCGAACGCACCGTCACCCGGCCGCGCGCCGTGGCGCATGGCGACGCGATCGGCCCGCAGGACTACCTGCTGATCACCCTCAAGGCGCACTCGCTGGAGCCGGCGCTGCCGCAGCTCGCCCCGCTGGTCGGACCCGGCACCACGGTGGTGAGCGCGGTGAACGGCGTGCCGTGGTGGTACACCTACGGCCTGCCCGAACCGTTCGGCGGACGCCGGGTGGCGGCAGTGGACCCGTCCGGCGCGCTGTGGGACGCGCTGCCGCCGTCGCAATGCCTCGGCTGCATCGTCTATCCCGCCGCCACCGTGGCCGAACCCGGCGTGATCGACCACACCTATGGCGACCGGTTCAGCCTGGGCGAGCCGGACGGGCAGCGCTCGGAGCGGGCGGCCACGCTGTCGGCCCTGCTGATCGCCGCCGGGCTGAAGGCGCCGGTCCGCCCGCGCATCCGCGACGAGCTGTGGGTCAAGCTGTGGGGCAACCTGGCGTTCAACCCGCTCAGCGCGCTGACCACGGCGACGCTGGACGTGATCACGGCTGACCCGGGCAGCCGCGCCGTGGCCCGGGCGATGATGCTGGAAGGCCAGGCGGTCGGCGAGGGCCTGGGCGTGCGCTTCGCCATCGACGTGGACAAGCGGATCGAGGGCGCGGCGGAGGTGGGACGGCACAAGACGTCCATGCTGCAGGACCTGGAGCTGGGCCGGCCGCTGGAGATCGAGGCGCTGCTGGGGGCGGTGGTGGAGCTGGCTGGCTGGGTGGGGGTGGATGCGCCGATCTGCGGGGCGGTGCTGGCGCTGGTGCGGCAGCGGGCCTGGATGCGGGGGCAAGGCACCACAGCCGGCTGACGCTGTTCGCATCGACGACCTGGCCAAGCTGAACCGCCGCGCAGAAAGCATGTGACGCCCCGGCGGCTCGGCCTTAGGGTGCTCCGGTGAACGTCCTCGCCCCGCCCAAGGCCCGCCTCACCGTCGAAGTGGTGCACGACCTCGTCTGCCCATGGTGCTACCTGGGCGCGCGCCGGCTGGTCCGCACCATCCGCCGCCGGCCGGACCTGCTGGTCGATCTCGTCTGGCGGCCGTTCCTGCTCAATCCCGACATGCCGCGGCTGGGCATGGCACGGTCCGACTACGTGGTCCGCAAGTTCGGCGGCGAGGACCGGGCGCGCCGGCTGTATCACTCCATCGCCGAGATCGGCCGGGCCGAGGGCGTGCAGTTCCGCTTTGACCGGATGCGGCGCACCCCCTCCAGCGTGGACGCCCACCGCCTGGTCCGCTGGGCCGCGCGGTTCGGCCGGGCGGACGGCGTGGTGGAGGCGCTGTTCGCCGCGCACTTCGCCGATGGCCGCGACCTGGGAGACCCGGCGGTGCTGTCCGCCGTGGCCGCGTCGTGCGGGCTGGACGCGGCGGAGGCGCGCGCCATGCTGGGCAGCGACTCGGAGCTGGACGGGGTGCACGCCGACAACCTGCGGGCGCACCGGTTGGGCATCAACGGCGTGCCATGCTTCGTGGTCGCCGGCAGCCATGCCATCGCCGGCGCGCAGGAGCCCGAGGTGATCGAGCGCCTGCTGGACGTGGCCGCCGTCGAGATGAGCCTCGACTAGTGCTCTGACGCATTGTGAGGGTTCAGCATGTGTCAGAGCACCAGCTTGATTTGATGGGCCGATTCAGCCAACGCGCTGAAGTGCGCGTTGGCATCGGACCACTAGGCCGGCGGCCCAGGCCTGCGCCTTGACCGAAAAGCGGGAGCCCTGATGCGCCCTGTCCATGTCCTGCTGCCCGCCCTGGCCCTCGCGTTCGGGCCTGGCGCCGCCCTCGCCCAAACACCCCCTTCCGCAAGCGGGGCACAGGCGCTGGAGGCCCAGGCCGCGGCGGCGCTCGGGTCCGTCCTGCACTGGGCCAAGCTGGGGGCCCGGCCCGTGCAGCTGAAGGCGGAGGGCGACCACTACCTCGTCCGCATCCCGCTGGCGCCGCTCGGCGTGCCGCGGGTCGAGCCGGAGGACGCCGCCTTCACCGCCAAGGCCACGCCGCTCGGCGGCACGCTGTGGTCGCTGGCGGACCAGAAGCTGCCGCCGGAGTTCACCTTCACCGCGAGGCAGAACGTGGCGGACCCGCCGGACGCCCAAGACCCAAGCCCAAGCCGCCACAGCGAAACGGTCGCCTACACCATCAAGCTCGGCCAGCAGGACACCAGCGGCACGTTCGACACGGCGCTGGCCAGCCCCACCTCGACCAGCAGCGCCATCGCGTCGCTGGACATCCTGCGGGATGGCGGCAGCGGCGTGTCCGCCACGCATTTCGGCCGGCTTGCCACCCTGGCCAGCACGGAGCCTGTCGACCCGGCGCACGTCAACCTGCTGGCCGACAGCACGGCCCAGGACTACGCGTCGCAGTCGGACCTGCCGGACGGCACGCAGTTCTCGCTGACCGCCAGCCGGGTCCATACCGTGACGTCCCTGTCCGGGCTGGCGCACGCGGCGCTGGTCCCGGTGCTGCAGCAGATCAGCAAGCTCAGCCTGGAGGCCAGGGCGAACCAAGCGCGCCCGCAAGGCCCGACGCCCGCCGAATGGGCGACGCTGCGGACCATGCTGCAGGACGCGCACGGCCTGCTGACGGGAGCGCGGCTGGACCAGGCCGCCGAGGGGCTGAAGTTCGATTTCGGCGGGCACGCCGGGTCAGCCGACAAGCTGGCCGTCTCGCTGGGCGGCACTGCGCCGCAGGCCTTGCTGGTCGCCGACATGACGTTCGAGCTGGACGGGCTGGCGCTTGACGGCCTGCCGCCGCAGTTGGCCGCCTACGTGCCGTCCCACTTCGCCATCCACCCGACCGTGTCCAACCTCAGCGTGGCCGCGCTGACCAAGGCGGCGCTGGACGCGACGGAGCCGGCCACCCCCGGGCCGGATGGCACGGTTCCGGACCGAATATCGCCGGACCTGCAGGCGCTGTTCGCGCAGGGCGGCATCGATTTCGGCTTCGACTCGCTGGTCTTGCAGGTGGCGGGCGCCCGGCTGAGCGGCACGGGCAAATTCGTGCTGACCAGCCCCGACACGGTGACCGGGCAGGCCGAGCTGGCCGCGGACGGGCTGGACGACCTGCTGGCGCGCACGCAGGCGGACCCGCTGCTGCAGCCGGCGGCGCCGGTGATCATCTTCCTCAAAGGCATCGCGAAGACCACCGGCAGCCAGGCGGCCTGGCTGGTGACGGTGGACCGCGGCCGGCTGCTGGTGAACGGCGTGGACCTGTCCGCCATCATCGGCAACCAACGCTGATTCCGCCAACGCCCGGCCGGACAGGGCCGCGCGCTTTCCTCGCCATCGCGCCTGGGCTAGTGTCGGCGAAGACGCAAGAGGTGAACCATGCACGCTTCCGTCACGCCTGACGCCCTCGCCGAGGCCTACAGCCTGCCGCTGGACGAATTGGATCCGGCCCAGCCGCGGTTGTTCCAGGAAGGCGCGGTGCTGCCGTTCTTCGAACGCCTGCGCAAGGAGGCGCCGGTCCACTACTGCCGGGCCAGCCGGTTCGGCCCCTACTGGTCGGTCACCCGCTACAAGGACATCCTGCAGGTCGAGTCGAACCCGGCCGTGTTCTCGTCCGACGTCAGCAACGGCGGCTTCACGCTGCGCGACCCGGCGCCCGATTTCACCTTGCCGATGTTCATCGCCATGGACCCGCCCAAGCACGACGCCCAGCGTGCCGCCGTCAGCCCGATGTTCACCGCCGCCACCCTCGCCGCGATGGAGGACAGCATACGCGCCCGGGCAGGCGCCTTGCTGGACGAGCTGCCGGTGGGCGAGACGTTCGACTGGGTGGACCGCGTCTCCATCGAGCTGACGACGCAGATGCTGGCGATCCTGTTCGACTTCCCCTGGGAGGAGCGGCGCAAGCTGACCTGGTGGTCCGATCAGGCAACCTCGGAAGAGGCCTACAACAGCCCCGAGACGATCGAGGCGCGCAGGACGGAGCTGCGCAGCTGCCTGGCCGAGTTCACCGTGCTGTGGAACCAGCGGGTGAACGCGCCGCCCACGCCCGACCTGGTGTCCATGCTGGCGCACGCGGACGGCACGCGCGGGATGCAGCCGATGGAGTTCCTGGGCAACCTCGTGCTGCTGATCGTCGGCGGCAACGACACGACGCGCAACTCCATCACCGGCGGTCTGCTGGCGCTGCACCAGAACCCGGACCAGTACGACAAGCTTCTGGCCGACCCGTCGCTCGTCGCTTCCATGGCGCCGGAGATCATCCGCTGGCAGACCCCGCTCGCCCACATGCGCCGCACCGCCACCGAGGACACCGAGCTGGGCGGGCAGCGTATCCGCAAGGGCGACCGCGTGGCGATGTGGTATATCTCGGGCAACCGGGACGAGGACGCCATCGAGCAGGCCGGCCGCTTCATCATCGACCGGAGCCGGCCCAAGAAGCACGTCTCGTTCGGCTTCGGCATCCATCGCTGCGTCGGCGAGCGGCTGGCGGAGATGCAGCTGCGCGTGGTGTGGGAGGAGATCCTCATCCGGTTCGGCCGCATCGAGGTGATGGGCGAGCCGCGCCGGGTCTATTCCTGCTTCGTGAACGGCTACGAGACGCTGCCGGTGCGGATCACGGCCCGAGCCTGAGGCGTGGAGCAGGTTGCGTGGCTCATACTTGTGGCTTGGGATATTGGTCTGCTGAAGAGCAAGGCGGGGCTCTCCCTCCGTGGCCATTCCAATTGCCTGAAGGAGGCAATCGGAACCTTGAAGCCACTCCGCCCAGACCCGCCAAAGGCCCGAGGCCTTTGGCGGAGTCCAGAGGCAGAGCCTCTGGCCTTGCTTGACTGTCACCCCTAAAGGGCTTTTTGCATCTGGCCAATGACCGGACGCATCCCCAACCAGCACGCGGCTCCCACCCACCTGCAGCAGATCATCGCCGCGCTGACCGTGGGCGTGGTCATCATCGAGCCGGACGGCGCGCTGTGCTGGGCCGACAGCACCGCCCTGGAGCTGCACGGCGTCGGCAAGCTGGCCGATCTGGGAGGCACGGCGGCCGGCTATGCCGAGCGCTTCCAGCTCGCCTACCACGACGGGCAGGCGCTGCCGCCGGACGAGTATCCCATGCAGCTTCTGCTGGCCGGGCGGGTGCTGGACCGGGCCATCCTCACGGTCGTCCGCCGGGCGGACGGCAAGCGCTGGGTGCATGAGGTCCGCACCCTGGCGCTGACCGACCGCAACGGCCAGGCCGATTGTCTGGTGGTGATCCTCAACGACGAAACGGAGCGGTTCAACGCCGAAGAGCGGTTCGAGCGCGCGTTCGGCGCGAACCCGGCGCCAGCCATCATCGCCCGGCTGTCGGACATGCGCTACGTGAAGGTCAACCACGGTTTCCTGGAGCTGACCGGCTACGGCCAAGGCGCGCTGATCGGGCACTCGATGCACGAGGTCGATGTGCTGCGGGGCGCGGAAAGGCGCGACCTGGCCGTCCAGCGCCTGCACGCCGGCGGCACCATCCCGCAGATGGAGGGCTGCCTGTTGCTGCCGGACGGCCGGGAGAAGACGGTGCTGCTCGGCGGCCAGCCGATCCAGATCGGCGACGAGGCATGCATGCTGTTCACCTTCGCGGACCTGCACCCGCGGCAGCAGGCGCAGGAGGCGCTGCGCCAGAGCGAGGAGCGTTTCGCCAAGGCGTTCCAGATGGCGCCGGGGCCGATGGCGATCATGGCGCTGGACGGCCTGCGCATCCTCGACGTGAACGCCGCCTTCACCGCGGCCACCGGCTGGCGGCGGGAGGAGGTGGTCGGCCGCGCCGAGGCGGAGGTGGCGATGTGGGGGCAAGGCGAGCTGCGCGACCGGCTGGAGCAGCAGATCAAGCAGACTGGCCAGGTCCGCAGCGCCGACATCCAGCTGCGGTCCAAGGCCGGCGTGCTGTGCGACTACCTGCTGTCCGCCGACACGGTCACGATCCATCACGAACGGTGCGTGCTCAGCGTCATGCTGGACATCACCGAGCGCAAGCAGACGGAGATGGAGCTGCTGGCCGCGGTGCAGTCGGTCATGCAGGACACCTCCTGGCTCGGCCAGAAGATCGTCGAGCGGCTGGCGACGCTCACCCGCGCGAAAGGCTCCGCCGCGAGGCAGCCGGAACTGGCCGCCCTGCCCGCCCGGTCGCGCGAGGTGCTGGCCCTGGTGGCGCAAGGCCTTCCGGATGGCGAGGTCGCGGCCAAGCTCGGCATCTCGCTGAACACGCTGCGCAATCACATCGCCGCGATCTATGCCAAGCTTGGGGTGCACAAGCGGGCCGCCTTGGTCGTTTGGGCGCGGGAACGAGGCATCGGCGCTGCGGACCAAGCGCATGTTAAACCTGCAAAAACGCGGCGGCGGAAAGCTGCGGTAGTATAAAAATCATCACGCAGTAGTCCTATGGTAATGCCGCCCGGCTGCTTGGAATATCGTTGATCTTACGCGATAAGGCGCAACGAAACCTTTTCCCTAGCGTATGGGCGGCACCGGCGCACGACGATTTTGCGCCGCAAGCGAAGGGCTCAGTCATGCCGGGGCGTTGGATAGGAACTTCTTGTGCCAACTCCTGAATCGGCCGTCAGCGCTTCCAGCGTCCCGGTCGCCGAGACGGAGGTGCTACAGCTGCATGCCGAGGCGGTCACGGTCGCCAAGCGTGCGCGGAAGACCTTGGTGCGCGCGACGCGGAAGACGCAGACACGGGACGTGGTCGTCGACGAGGACTTGCTCCGGGAGCATGTGGTGGTCGAACGCGTCGCCATCGGCCGAGCGGTGGATGCGGTGCCGCCGCCGCGGCAGGAGGGTGACGTGACCATCCTTTCAGTGGTCGAGGAGGTCGTCGTCATCGAGCGGCGGCTGATGCTGAAGGAGGAGCTGCATCTCCGCCGGGTCAGGACGACGGAGCGCCACGTCGAGACCGTGACGCTCCGGGAGCAGGACGTGTTTGTCACCCGGACCGACCTGGACGGCTGATTTCCAGGAGCAGCCTAACTGGGTCGACTAGAGCCTCAGCTAACCGAAACCGAACATCACAAGGAAAATGACCATGAGTGACGAGACCATTGTTGCCGTCTATGACACTGCCGCCCATGCCGAGGCCGCCGTTGCCGCCCTGCGCGCCGCGAGCGTGCCGGACAATGCCATAAGCCTCCATGCCGGATCGTCCGCCACGTCCGGCGACGCCGCTGCCGGGTCCGCGGCGCCCGTGCGCGAGGAAGGCTTCTGGGCCAGCCTGTTCGGCGGTTCCTCCGACACCGACACCGCCGTGTACGACCGCAGCATGGCGAGCGGCTCCACCGTCGTGACGGTGAAGGTGCCGGAGGCTCATGCCGCCCGCGTCATGGACATCCTCGAGAGCCAGCACCCGATCGACATCGACGAGCGGGCGACCGGCTACGGGATGGGCCAAGCTGCCACGACGACCACTGCCACGACGCAGGCGGCGACGGCTCCTGCCATGCCGAGGGCTGCGGCGGCCGGAGGCGAGTCGATCCAGCTCGCCGAGGAAAGCCTCGCCATCGGCAAGCGCCTGGTGAACCGCGGCGGCACGCGCATCCGCCGCTACGTCGTGGAGACCCCGGTGCAGCAGGATGTTTCGCTGCGCACCGAGACGGTGCAGCTGGACCGCCGCCCCGTCACCGATGGCCGTCCTGTCACGGACGCCGACTTCAGCGAGAAGACGGTCGAGATGACGTCGATGGCGGAAGAGGCTGTGGTCGGCAAGACCGCCCGCGTGGTGGAGGAGGTCTCCCTGCGCAAGGAAGCTGCCGAGCGGGTCGAGACGGTGCGCGACACCGTGCGCAAGGAAGAGGTCGAGGTCGAGCAGATCCCGGCCCAGACCACGACGACCGGCACGACCACTGGCACGACCACTGGCACGACCACTGGCACGACCGCCAAGCCGTTCGCGCCCAAGATCTGAGCGACCCTGGCCGGGGCCCCGGGGGGGGCCCCCCCCCGGTTTTTTTGTAAAACCACAGACCCCCCCCCGCAAACAGCACCCCCCCCAAGCGGGGGCGCCCCCACTCGGTGCCCCCCCGGGGCGGGGCGGGGGTGGGGCCCCGGCCGATTTTTTGGAGAAAGCGCATGTCCGCCAGCGTCTATGACGAGCCGCCCCATCGTGGCCCGGTGATCGAAACCACCACCACCACGATGGGCAACGGTCCGCACGTGCACCGGCGCATCTCATGGGCCGCGATCTTCGGCGGCGTGATCCTGGTGGTCGCGGTGCAGCTGCTGTGGAGCCTGCTCGGCGCAGGCATCGGCCTGGACACGGTCAACACCAACGCCGGAACCACGCCGGCGGCGAGCAGCCTCGGCATCAGCGCAGGCGCCTGGTGGGTCGTCAGCAGCGTCATCGCCCTCCTGTTCGGCGGCTACGCGGCGGGCTGGATGGCCGGCATCGAGTCCCGTTGGGACGGCGTGCTGCACGGCCTGGTCACGTGGGGCATCGCGACGCTGCTCACGGTGTACCTGCTCTCGTCCGCGATCGGCGGCATCGTCGGCGGCGGCGCTTCGGCGCTCGGCGGGCTGGCTTCGGCAGCCGGCAGCGGCATCAAGGATGCGGCCCAGCCGGTCGCCCAGGCAGCGGGCGTCACGCCGGACATGCTGCAGCAACAAGCGCAGGCCTATCTCAAGCCGGCCGATCCGGACCCGGCGACGATGAGCCCGCAGGATGCCCAGAAGGAGGTCGTCACGAACCTGGCGACCTACGCCAAGGGTGGCCCTGGCGCGGCGGCGGCCAAGGACCGCGTGATCAACATCATGGCGGCCCAGCAGCACGTCAGCCACGATCAGGCGGCCCAGCAGTTCGACAACGCCCAAGCGAAGCTGCAGCAGCAGAAGGCGCAGGCCATCCAAACCGCGAAGAACGCTGCCGACGCGAGTGCGGCGGCAGCATCCAAGACTTCGTTCGCAGCCTTCGCCGACCTTCTGATCGGCGCCATCGCCGCGGCCGTCGGCGGCTCGCTCGCGCTGCAACGCCGCCGCCTGGTCTCCCAGCAGGTCGTTCGATAAGCTCCGCCTCAAACCTCCATCCTGAAAGGTCAAAACCATGTCCATCATCATCTGGCTCATCCTCGGGCTCATCGCTGGGTTCATCGCCAGCAAGATCGTCAACAAGAGCGGCGAGGGCTTGATGATCGACATCGTGCTCGGCATCGTGGGCGCGGTGGTCGGAGGCTTCCTGTTCTCGCTGGTCGGCGCGGCGCCGGTCACCGGCCTCAACATCTACAGCATCATCGTGGCGGTCGTCGGCGCTGTCGTGGTGCTGTTCGTCTATCACGCCATCACCGGCCGCCGGGCCGTCCGATAGACGCTTCCGCAACCATCTAGGACTCACAGCGCATGGACGAGAACCGGATCAAAGGCACTGCCCGCAACTTAGGCGGGAAGTTGCAGGACAAGGTGGGCGAGGCGACCGGAGACAGCGAGACCCAGGCTCGCGGCAAGGCGAACGAAGCGGCCGGCACAGTGCAGGACGCGTTCGGCTCCGCCTTGGACACGGCAGGCGACTGGACCAGCAACCTGGCGGAGACGGCCACCGAGCGGCCGCTGCTCGCCTTGCTCGCCGCCGTGTCCGTCGGGTACATGCTGCGGCTGCTCACCCACGCGCGCCGGCGTTAGGGTGGCCCTCACGCGCGCTTCGGTGGCCTTGCTGGCAGGTTTGTCCCTGCCAGCGACGGCCTTGCTTGCCGTTCCTGCCCGCGCCGACAACCAGATGGGCTACCAGCTGCTTTCCGCGCAGGATGCGGCTGGCCTGCCGCACAACCACGGCGCCCTGGGCCTCGACGTGGACCGGGCGCAGCAGATCACCGATGGCGGCATGACGTTCGACATCATCGGGATCAAGCAGGTCCGCAAGGGTTCGCCGGGCGCGCGGGCAGGATTGGCCGTCGGCGACAAGATCATCGCCATCGACGGGCGGGTGTTCGCCAGCCTGTCCGCCTTCGCCGGCTACGTAGGCTCGATCGCGCCCGGCGCCTCGGCCAGCGTGGACTACATCCCGGCCAATGGCGGCCCTGCGCAGGCCCAGCGCGTCGCGGTGACGATCGGCGCACCGGGCGTCGGCGCACCTGGCCCGGCAGCGCAGGCTGCATCGCCAGGCTTGTCGACCGGCACCAAGGTCGCCATCGGCGTCGGCGCGGCGGCCCTGCTCGGCTGCTACGAAATGGGCTGCTTCTCGCATCACACGGCTAAGCCGCAGGCGAGCGGCAACCAAGGCGCTCCGCAAGGCAATCCGCAGCCGCGCTGACCGTTGGGCGGGACCTCGAGGTCCGATGCTGCCGCGACTTGGAGAATGACCGCCATGCCAGAGCCAGCGCCGCAGCCCAAGCCCGTCACCGCGGCCCCGGCGCCGGATGCGTCCCGGGTCATGCTGATGTTCGTCCTGGTCGTGGCAACGCTGTACTTCGGCAAGGAGGTGCTGGTCCCGGTCACCCTCGCCCTGCTGCTGGCATTCCTGCTCGCCCCGCTCGTCGAGCTGCTCCGCGGGCTGCACCTGGGGCGGGTGCCGTCCGCGCTGCTCGCCGTCGTGGTGGCGCTGGGCATCGTGGTCGCGATCGGCGGCGTGATCGGCAGCCAGGTCGCCGAACTCGCCACGGAACTGCCGAAGTACGTGGGCACGGTGGAGACGAAGGTCACGGCCGCGCGGTCCTACACGGTCGGCCGGCTCTCGGACTTGGCCGGCAGCGTCGGGCCGCACCATGGCGAGACAGCCAACAAGCCGGGCGTCGCGGCGGCAAGCCCGCCTGGGCAGGCTCCAGCCCCGGCCGCCGCAGCGGCCCCGGCGCAGGACAGCTCCTCCCCGCTGACGCTGGCGGAACGCTACCTGTCGTCCGTCCTCTCGCCGCTGGCGACGCTCGGCATCGTCTTCGTGGTGGCGGTGTTCGCGCTGCTGCAACGGGAGGATTTGCGGGACCGCCTGATCCGCCTGGTCGGCTCGGACGACCTGCACGGCACCACCCTGGCCATGGACGACGGCGGCCGCCGGCTCAGCAAGTACTTCGTGACCCAGCTGTGCATCAACACGCTGTTCGGCGTGGTCATCGGCATCGGGCTGCTGGTCGTCGGCGTGCCCAAGCCGGTGCTGTGGGGCATCCTCTCGGCCCTGCTGCGGTTCGTGCCCTACGTCGGCTCGTTCATCTCCGCGGTGCTGCCGATGGCCCTCGCCGCCGCGGTCGAACCGGGCTGGTCGATGATGCTGTGGACGGCGGTGCTGTACGCGGTGGTCGAGGGCCTGACCGGGCAGGTCATAGAACCGATGGTGTATGGTCACAGCACGGGATTATCGCCCTTTTCGGTGGTGGTCGCAGCAATTTTCTGGTCCTGGCTGTGGGGGCCGATCGGCCTCATCCTGTCCACCCCGCTCACCCTCTGTTTGGTGGTGATGGGCCGCCACGTGAAGCGGCTGGAGTTCCTGGACGTGATGCTCGGCGACCGACCGGCGCTGACGCCGGTGGAGAGCTTCTACCAGCGCGCCCTGGCCGGCGACGCCGACGAGACGCAGGAGCAGGCGGAGCAGCTGCTGAAGCAATGTTCGCTCTCGACCTACTACGACGAGGTGGCGCTGAAGGGCCTGCAGCTGGCCGCCAACGACGCGAAGCGCGGGGCGCTCGGCCACGAGCAGCTGGACGGCATCAAGGCGACGATCAAGCACGTGGTGAACGGGCTGGGCCGGCACGACGACAAGCAGCCACCCGCCGCCAAGGCGGATGACGGCGCAGTGGACCTGCCGGACGACGAGAAGGAGCTGCCGCACAACCCCGATCCCAAGAGCGCCCCGACGTCCGAGCACGAGCTGCCGGCCGCCTGGCGCGGACCCGGCGCCGTGCTCTGCATCGCCGGGCGCGGCCCGCTGGACGAAGCCGCCGCCGCCATGCTGGCGCAGCTGCTCGGCAAGCACGGCATGGGCGCGCGGCTGGTGGGCTACGCCGAGGTGTCGCGCGAGGGCATCGATAGCCTGGCCGTAGAGGGGGTAGCGATGGCGTGCATCTCCTACCTGGACATCGCGGGCAGCCCGGCGCACCTGCGCTACCTGATCCAGCGCCTGCGCCAGAAGCTGCCGCCGGGCGCCCCCGTGCTGGTGGGGCTGTGGCCGGTGAACGACCAGGCGCTGAGCGACAAGGCGATGCAGGCCCGCATCGGCGCGGACTACTTCGTCACGTCCCTGGAGCAGACCGTCACCACCTGCGCCGAAGTGGCCCAGAAGGCGGAGCCGGACGGCCTGCGCTCGGCAGCCTGACGCAGGGCGCTGCCCTGCGCCCGCAAGGGACGGTCGTCCCTTGACCCTTTATGGATAGGTGTCCAGAGGACGGCTGTCCTCTGGCGGGGTTTGGGGCAGAGCCCCATGGCTGGTCACCCACGGCGGCGCGGGTCCAGCGCCCACACCGCCGCGTCCGCCGCCGCGTTGACCGCCACCACCAGCACGGCGGCGTACATCACCGTCGCCATCAGCATCGGCAGGTCCAGCGTCTGCAGCGCGTCGTAGGTCAGCTTGCCGACGCCGTGCAGGCCGAACACCACCTCCGTCAGCACCGTGCCGCCGCCCACCAGCGCGCCGAAGTCCAGGCCGAACAGCGCGATCGCCGGGGTTAGGGAGAGCCTCAGCGCGTGGCGCAGCAGCACCGCGCCCTCGCCCAGCCCCTTGGCCCTGGCCGTGCGGATCGGGTCCGACCGCATCGCGTCCTGCAACCCGGCGTGCAGCACCCGGCCGTAGATGCCGGCGTACAGCAGCGCCAGGGTGGCGCACGGCAGCACCATGCCGGCGAACGACAGGTCCGCCCCGAGCGGCGGCACCCAGCGGAACAGCCAGGTGCCGTGGAAGGTGCGCTGGGTGAGCAGGTTCACCACCTCGCCCAGCCAGAACGCCGGGATGGACACGCCGACCAGCCCGGCGCCGATGGCCAGCCCGCCGCCCCACCGGGACGCGCTGGCGAACAGCGCGATGCCCAGGCCCCCCGCCAGCCACAGCACCGCAGCGCCCGCCGAGAGCAGCAGGGTGACGGGGGCGGCGGCCATCACCGCCGGCACGACCGGCTGGCCGCGGTTGACGAAGCTGGTGAGGTCGCGCGTGACGAACAGGCCCGCCATCAGCCGCGCATACTGCACCGGCAGCGGGCGGTCGAGGCCGTACTGCGCGCGGACGGCGGCCAGCGTCTCCGGGCTGGCGCCGCGCCCGGCCAGGCGCGCGCCCGGGTCCGCGCCGGGGGTTGCGAAGAAGATCAGGAACACCAGCACGCTGATGCCGAACAGCACCGCCGCCGCCTGCCCGAGCCGGCCCACCAACTTCAAAGAGGAAACCCTCACCGGGACGAGGCGGTGCGGCGCAGCCCGTCCGCCAGCCGGTTGAGCAGCAGCACGGCGGCCACCACCGCCAGCCCGGGCGCGATGGCGACGACGGGGCGGGTGTAGATCAGCCCCTGCCCGTCCGCGATCAGCGTGCCCCAGCTGATTCCGGGCGGCTGCACGCCGACGCCGATCACCGACAGCGCCGCCTCGGTCAGCAGGTCGAACGCCATCACGGTGGGCGCGAACAGCAGCAGCGTGGCGGCGACGTGCGGCATCAGGTGGCGGCGCACCACGTGCGGCCAGGTGCCGCCGAGCGAGACCGCGGCCTGCACGAACTCGGTCTCCCGCAGGGAGAGCACCTGGGCGCGCACCGGGCGGGCGACGTAGGGGATGAACACCGCGCCGAGGATGACGACGGTGATGCCTGGGTTGTCGGCGTCCAGCGTGAACGGCCCGAGCCGCAGCCCGGCGCTGGCCAGCACGGCGGAGAGCGAGATGGCCAGCAGGAACACCGGGAACGCCCACAGCATGTCGAGCAGCCAGCGCAGCACGCCATCCGTGACGCCGCCCGCCGCCCCGGCCAGCACGCCGACCACGCCCGCGAGCAGCAGGGTGATGACCGTTGCGCCGGCCGCGACCGACAGCGAGGTGCGCCCGCCGTACAGCAGCCGGGCCGCCACGTCGCGGCCCTGCCCGTCCGCGCCCAGCGGGTACTGGCCGGCCCAGGCGGGTCCGATCGGGGTGGACCCGAGCCCGAGGCCGGCGGTGTTCTGCGCCAGCACGGGCACGCTTTGGCCGCCCCGCTGCACCACGGCCTCGACGTTGGAGCGGAACGGGTCGGTGCAGGCGATTTGCGCGGCGTAGAGCGGGGCCAGCAGGCATGCGATGACCACGAGGGCGATGCCGATGGCGGAACCCGATGGGATGGTCATCGCACCTGCGCCTGCCCGAGCAGCCAGTGGTACTGCTCGTGGTAGATGAAATTCTCGACCCGGCGCGACGTGAGATCGACGTAGCGCGGGTTGAGCAGCACGGCGAAGGCGGCCAGGTCGGTCACCTCACGGTCGACCGCGGCCCACGCCGCCGGGTCGCCGGTGTCGGCTGCGGCCTGCATGCGGGCGTCCAGCGCCGGGTCGCACAGGCCGCTGAAGTTGACCGAGGCGTCGCTGCCGGCATGGAAGGCGCCGCAGCTGAACAGCGTCGGCAGGAAGTCGGTGGCGCCGGGATAGTCGTCGTACCAGGTCGTGATGCTGATCTGCACGTGGTTGAGCGTGTTCTGGATATAGGGGAACTGCAGGGTGGCGGAGAGCACCCGCAGCCGGGCGTCGTAGCCGAGGTCCGACAGCACGCTCAGGACGTAGGTGCCCAGGGTGCGCTGCAGGTCGGAGTTGTCGATCACCAGCGTGACCTTCATCCCGGCGGTGCCGCTGTCCCGCACCAGGGCCTGCGCCGCCGCCATGTCGTGCGGAAACGGGCAGTACGGCACGTAGCCGGGCAGCTCCGGCGGCAGGACCTGGCACGAGGGCACGGCCAGGCGCGGGCCGCCGAACAGCTTCACCACGGCGGCGCGGTCGATCGCCATGTTGACCGCCCGGCGCACCCGCAGGTCGTCGAACGGCGGCTCGTGCATGTTCATCGGCATGAACCAGATGCCGATCTGCGGGTTGAGGTGCACCTGGCTGGCGTAGTCCGCGCCCAGCTCGCCCTGCCGGTCCGGCGGCGGCGGGTTCTCGAACATCCAGTCCGCCTGGCCGTTCTCCACCTGCGTCACCTCCGCCTCGCCCTCCAGGCCGAAATGGTAGTCGATCGCGTCCGGCACGCCGGGGGGCTGCGCGTCCGTGCTCCACACCTGGAAGAACGGGTTGCGCTCCAGCCGCATCCCGGTCGCCGGGTCGTACTGGGCGATGCGGTACGGGCCGGTGCCGAGCAGCGGCACGGTGCCCGCGTCCTGGTCCGGCGTCGATGCGGGCACGATGCTGGCGTGCTGGAACGCGACCTTGAGCAGGAAGTCCGAGTCGCGCCGGGTCAGCCGGATGGCGAGGGTGCCGGCCGCGTCGTCGGCCACGACGCCGGGCAGGGTGCAGCTGGCCGGGTCTCGCAGGCAGTCGGCCGCGCCCTCGATGCCGGCGTAGAAGCTGCCGGCGGTCGGGCTGGCGACGCGGAAGATGCGGCGGAAGCTGGCCGCGGCGTCGCTCGGGCGCACTGTGCTGCCGTCGCTGAAGCGCAGCCCGGGGCGCAGGTGGAAGCGGTAGAGCAGGCCATCGTCCGAGGGGGCCGGCACGGCGTCCGCGAGGTCCCCCACCAGGTCCAGCCCCGCCGCGCCCGGCACGCGGCGGAAGCCGAGCAGCCCGTCGTACACCACGGCGAAGATCTGCCCGTATTGCGAGGTGTAGTTGATCTGCGGGTCGATGGTGCCCGCCCCGGCGCTGGACACCAGGCGCAGCGTGCCGCCAGGAGCGTGACCGGGGGCGGGAACGTGATCCTGGGCATGGGCCGCGCCGGCGAGCAGGAGGCAGAGGAGTGCGGCGCGGATCATGCGTCGCCATCCTTAGCGGCGGCCAAAGCGGGAGGGAAGCTTGCCGCCGCCGATGCCAAGATGCGATGAACGCCGGCAACCAGGCACCGGAGGGGACCCATGCCACACAGGAGCGGCCGCCACTTCCTGCAAATCCCAGGTCCGAGCGCCGTGCCGGACCGCGTGCTGCGCGCCATCGACCGGCCGACCATCGACCACCGCGGGCCGGAGTTCGCCAGGCTCGGGCGCGACGTGCTGGAAGGCTGCCAGCGCATCTTCGGCGCCGGCGCGGTGGTGATCTTCCCCGGCTCCGGCACCGGCGCGTGGGAGGCGGCGATCGTCAACGCGCTGTCCGCCGGGGACCGCGTGCTGATGGCCGAGACCGGGCACTTCGCCAGCCTGTGGCACGCTATGGCCAAGCGGCTGGGGCTGGAGGTGGACCTGATCCCCGGCGACTGGCGGCACGGCGTGGACGCGGCCGCCATCGAGGAAAGGCTGCGCGCCGACCCGGGCCACGCCATCAAGGCGGTGATGGTGGTGCACAACGAGACCTCCACCGGCGTCACCAGCCGCATCCCGCCCATCCGCGAGGCGATGGACCGCGCGGGGCACCCGGCGTTGCTGATGGTCGATGCCATCTCCTCGCTCGCCTCGGTCGAGTACCGGCACGACGAATGGGGCGTGGACGTGACGGTGGCCGGGTCGCAGAAGGGGCTGATGCTGCCCCCTGGCCTGGGCTTCAACGCGGTGAGCCAGAAGGCGCTGGCGGCGGCCAAGGCGGGCGGGATGCCGCGCTCGTACTGGGACTGGCACGACATGCTGGGGCCGAACGCCGCCGGGTTCTTTCCCTACACGCCGGCCACCAACCTGCTGTACGGCCTGCGCGAGGCGGTGGCGATGCTGGAGGAGGAAGGCCTGGCCGCGGTGTTCGCCCGCCACCTGCGGCACGCCGAGGCGACGCGGGCGGCGGTGCGCGCCTGGGGGCTGGAGGTGCTGTGCCAGGACGCGCGCGGCCATTCGCCCGTGCTGACCGGCGTGGTGATGCCGGACGGGCACGATTCCGACCATTTCCGGCAGGTGGTGCTGGAGCGCTACGACATGTCGCTCGGCATGGGGCTGGCGCGGCTGAAGGGCCGGGTGTTCCGCATCGGCCACCTGGGCGACCTCAACGACCTGATGCTGATGGGCGCGCTGTCCGGGGTGGAGATGGGGCTGCACGACGCAGGCGTGCCGCACCGGCAAGGCGGCGCGGCCGCGGCGATGGACGTGCTGGCGGGGCGGCGGTCGGAAACGGCTGCGAAGGCGGCATGAGGCTTGCCGGCCGTCACCCGCTGTTGAGGCGCTGTTCCTCGCGGAGCTTGGCGCTGTTGAACCGGTCGCGTTCGTCCTCCCGCTCGATGGCGGCGTCCAGCTGGGCGTCGGTCATCACCTTCGGGTCCAGCAGGTCGTCCGGGTGGCCGAACGCACCGCCCCGGGCAAGCGGCGGCGGCACGTAGGGCAGCTCGCAGGCCGGCGTGCCCGGCGCCGCGGCGGCCAGGGCGCACAGCGCCTCGACATCCTGCGGCGTGCGGCGCTTCCAGAGGTGCGAGCTGGGCAGCGCCTCCAGGTCGCGCACGATCTCCAGGATCAGCTCGGCCGCCGGGCGGTCGGCGATCTCCTCGTCCAGCTCCGGGCTGTCCAGCCGCTCGCGGAACTCGGCGTAGGCGCCCTTGGCCTGCTCGTCGTCGCCGGCGTGCAGCTGGATGGCGTCCTCGACGGCGCGGATGATCTGCTTGCGAACGGCGGTGCGGCGGGACGCGGGCGAGACCGCGCGCGCCGGCAGCGGCTGGGCCACGCGCTGGGCGGTCAGGACGGTGCGGCGGACGAAGCGCCCGACCCGCTCGAGCGCCGCGCTGGCGTCCGCGACGGCCTCATCGCTGGCGGCGGCTTGCTGGTCCAGCCTGCGGGCCATCCGCATGCCGATGTCGATCATCTCGTGCAGCATGGCGCGGTAGTGCTGGGCGTCGGCGGCCTGCTGGGCGTCGGTGTCGATTGGTAGGGCGGGGGGTTGTGACTTATCCACGAACGGACAGAGAACATAAATCGCCGGCGGTCGCAAGCCCTTCTTGCGTCG
>CAXTPP010000026.1:0-32905 GCA_964246185.1 uncultured Acetobacteraceae bacterium | reverse complement strand
GGTAGCCCACGCTATCCAGGAATGCCGCTCCTACACCACGTGGTGGGGCACGATCCCGGCAACCCCTTGCGCTGGCTTCGAATTCCTTGCAGCGGACATCCGTCCTGCTTGCACCAGGTACCTGAACCGGCGTGGACCGAAGACGGGCGACCGGTTCAGTGACCTGGTTCATGCTTGGCCATGCTGGTCCACGCTCTGGATCGGCATAATACATTGATTCATATAATATATCTGAGAATGGCCCAGGATCGGCACGACACCTGGAGCAGCGAACCGGTTCACCGAACGGGGAGCACTATCAAGGGGTTGATCCCTGAGGAACCAGATGGACGGCTCAAGGTTCCCTCGATGGCTACGCTGGAGCCGCAGAGCTGATCCTTCGGCTGGTTGGCCGCCGTCACCACCGGATAACAAGGGCGACTCCGTCTGCTAACAATGCTCAGCAGTAGTGACTTGATTACTTCAATAACATCAGCCTCTTGCAGGTCCTAAGAGGGAAGTGCCCTCGTCGTAGTGCCACCGGCATTATATCAAGTGCGTCAGACAGTGACCTGCTTGGCCTAGTCTCGTGTGGCGATGGATGTGATCGTTTTTGGCTGGCTTGCGAGCGCGTTCCAGGCAGTGCAGCAGGTGTCCACGATGGCGGCGTAAGTGTCGAGCACACGGTTGGAGAGGTAGTTCTGGCGGAGGAGTTGCCAGATATTCTCTTGTGGGTTCAGCTTGGGGCTATAGGGGGGGATGACAAGCGTGCTGATGTTGTCCGGCAGCTTCAGCCGACCGCCCGGCTTGTGCCGCCCGGCATCGTCAATGATTACGACCGCATGCGCTCCTGATGCAACGGCCTGGCTGATCTCCGCCAAGTGCAGCGTCATGGCTTCTTTGTCGGCATAGGCAGCACGAGGGCGGCACTGATGCCACGGGCGGGGCAGACAGCGCCGAAGATGTAGGCCCAGCTGTATCGGCAGGCGCGCGGAGCAGGCGCGCGGGTGCTCTCGTCAGCCCAGGTATAGGTCAGTGTGCCTTGCTCGCCGACCCTGGCCTCGTCGTGCCACCAGGGTTCGATGGGCTTGCCGCAGGCGTGCTCGGGAACGGAAGCGGCGACCAAGGCCGCGAAGTTTTTTATGCGCCTCAGTGGCTGCAAGGTCCTGGGCTGGGTTGTGCGGCCGCACCGAGATGTGGCGGAAGCCGAGCCGCGCCAACAGGTCCCCACACTGCGTTCGGCAGTCGCACGCCGTAGTGAGCCTCGATCACCTGCGACAGGTCGCACCGTCGTCAGCGGACAACCCCATGCTTGGCCAGAGCAGGGCCAGAGCGGACGAGGGCGGCGACCTCGGCTTGCTGCTCCAGCGACAAGCCGGACTTCGGTCTCAGGGCCTTGCGGTCCAACAGACCCGCCAGGCCTTCGTCGTTGTAGCGATGCACCCAATCGCGAAGGGTCTGGCGGTCCATGCCGCAGCTCTGCGCGGCTTCGATGCGGGTGCAGCCCTCAAAAACCAGGGCGAGCGCCGGCATGCGCCGCGCCGGCATCCTTGGCCCGCGCCGATGCATGGCGAAGACCCGCTGCGTCCAACTCCGTCCGAGTGATTGCAACCGCCAATCCTGCCTCATGCGAATTGGAACAGGCTTGAGCAAACCACATCGGCGTCGCAATGGGAATCGTGAGAGGCAAAAACCAGCGCCGCTGGTATCGTTTGATAATGGAGCCCAAGGCGTAAACCTTCGGGTGCTCACTCCGTCCGATCAGGCGAACCGTCGCTTGACCGCCTGCTTCGTCACGGCCCGCCTTGTAATGGCCCGGGCCACCAGCGAGGGGCCGACGAAGAACGGCGAGGTGGCCAGCGCCTTCAGGCTGATCGCACCGATCAGCAACAGGCTCGCGGCGACCACGTCGCCCTGACGGCTGGTGTAGATGTCCCGCTTGGTTTTCGCCTCGCTGTCGAACCGGCCGTGCGCGCCCTGCTCGCTGCCGGGTGCGGGCTTGTACAGGTTGCCCTCGGTCTGCTCTATCGGCGTGTCGCTCAGCTGCCCGCTGTAGCCGGTCCTGGCCAGCATCTTGTCCACCAGGCTGGGCGCCAGGCGCGCGGCCAGGATGCCGGCCGGCGTGCTGCTGCCGACGAACACGTCGCGCCGCTTGTGGGTGGCGGCGAACACGATGGCGTCGGCCGCCACCTCCGGCTGGTAGGGGCTGGGCGCCTTGGTCTGGCGGCCGGTCTTGTTGCGCGCCCAGTCGAACTGCGGCGTGTTGATCGCCGGCAGGTGCACCATGGTCAGGTGGATGGCGCTCTTGTCGTGGATCAGCTCGGACCGCAGCGCCTCGGTGAAGCCGCGCAGGGCGAACTTCGCGCCGCAATAGGCGCCCTGGATCGGGATGGCGCGCCAGGACAGCACGGAGCTGACCTGCACGATGGCGCCACCGCTCATCCGCTTCAGCGCCGACAGCGTGCCGTTGACGGAGCCCAGGTAGGTTACTTCCGTGACGCGCTTCAGCTCGTCCGCCGTCAGGTCCTTGATCGGGCTATAGACGGTCGCCATGGCGTTGTTGACCCAGACGTTGATCGGGCCGAGAGCGGTTTCCATCTCGTCGGCCGCGACCTCGATCGCCTCGGCATCCGCCACGTCCGCCACCACCGTGTGGACTCGCGCGCCGGACGCCTCCAATTCCTTGCGCGCCCGGTCGAGCCGCTCTGCGCCGCGGGCGATCAGCCCCACCGCGTAGCCCTGGGCCGCGAAGGCCTGCGCCGCCGCCCGCCCGATGCCTGCACTGCCACCCGTGATGACCACAACCTGCGCCATGCGTTTATTCCTCAACTGATTGACGCGACGTGGCGGCGGCTGCGTGGCGTGCAAGTCGCGCGCAGTACGCGGTTGCGTGAGTCGCCATCATGAAAGCTGCAGCAGCTGCGCTTTCAGGTAGGCGCTTTCCGGCAGGTTGGGATGCACGGGATGGTCCGGCCCCGCGCCGCCGGTGAACAGCACCCGCGCCTCCCGCCGCGCCCGCTGCAACGCGGCGGCGACCTGGCCGGCGAACGCGTCCAGCGGGGCGTGATGGCTGCAGGAGGCCACGAACAGGAAACCGCCCGGCGTCACCAGCGGCGCGGCCAGCCGGGTCATGCGGTTATAGGCGCGCAACCCGGCCTCGGCGTCCTTGCGGGACTTGGCGAAGGCTGGCGGGTCGCACACCACTAGGTCGTATCGCTCGCCGGCGGCGGCCAGCGCGGCCATCACGTCGAATGCATCGCCCCGCTGCACCGTCACCCGGTCCGCCAAGCCGTTCCGTTCGGCGGCTGCGCGGGCGCGGTCCAGGGCGGGGGCGCTCGAATCCACCAGCGTGACGGCGGCGGCCCCGGCGGCGGCGGCGCGCAGGCCGAACGCGCCGGTGTGGCAGAACACGTCCAGCACCTGCGCGCCTGCCGCCAACGCCGCCACCCGGTCGCGGTTGGGCCGCTGGTCGAAGTAGAACCCGGTCTTCTGCCCTTCCAGCGGGTCGATCGGGAAGCGCACGCCGCCCTCCTCCACCCCCGCTTCCATGGCGGCCTCGGCCGCGTCGCCATGCAGCAGGCAGACGTCTTGGGGCAATCCCTCCTGCAGCCGGGCGGCGCTGTCGTTGCGCGCCACCACCGCCCGCAGCGGCAGCAGCTCGACCAGGGCGGCGGTGATCTCCGGCAGCAGCCGGTCCATGGCGGCCGAATTGGCCTGCACCACCGCCACGTCGCCGAACCGGTCGATCACCAGGCCCGGCAGCCGGTCCGCCTCGGCGTGGACCAGGCGGTGGAACGGCCCGTCGCACACCCGCGCCCGCAGCGCCGCCGCCGCTGCGACGCGGGCGCGGACCCAGCCAGGGTCGATGACGGCCGCCGGGTCCCGGTCGAGCAGGCGGGCGGCGATCAGGCTGTGCGGGTTGAAGGCGAACGTGCCAAGGCGCCAGCCCTCGGCGCTCTCTAGCCGCACCGGCGCTCCCAGTGGCCAGGCGCGGTGGCCCGGCGTCATCGCGATCTCGTTGCTGAACGCCCAGGGGTACCCGGCCCGCAGCCGGCGGTCCTGGCGAGGCAGCAATTGCAGCGGGGGATATTCGGCCATATGCGGCAGACTACCAGCGCCGCCCGGCCTGTCCCACCCGTGCTTTGGCCCATCCGTGCTAGTTGACGGACGCCACGCCCAGGAGAGCCACCCGATGGCCCAGTTGCGCATCGCCGACGTGATGACCCGCTTCGTCGAGTTCCTAGCCGCGGACGCGACCGTGCAGGACGCCGCGGTAATGATGGGCGAGCTGGACGTGGGCGCCCTGCCGATCGGCAGCGAGGCCGGCCTGGAGGGCGTGCTGACCGACCGCGACATCCTCTACCGCGTCGTGGCCGCCGGCCTGAACCCGGCCGCCACCCTCGTGCAGCAGGTCATGACGCAACCCGTGGTGGGCTGCAGCGAGGAGGACGGGGTGCAGGCCGCGCTGGACCTGATGGCGTCCAACAACATCCGCCGCCTGCCCGTGTTCGCCGCCACGGGCAGCGTGGCCGGGTGGGTCACGCTGGCGGACCTGTCGCGCCGGCTGCTGGTGGACAGCCGGCTGCTGCAGGACGGGCTGCGCAACCTGACGGAGGCGGATGCATGAAGGTGTCCAGAGGACGACCGTTCTCTGGCGGGGTTCGGGCAGAGCCCTGAGAGTGCCTTAAGCTTCTAACGCCGGTAGCGGCGGCCGATGCTGCGGCTGACGGTCTCGGGGATGGCGAGGCGGGAGGCGAGGTAGGCCGCGAACGCCCGGTTGGTGAGGTCCCGCTGGTCCACTGCCGCCACCGTAATGGCGTAGGCGGACCCGGTCAGGTCCGCGTCCCGCAGCGCGTCGAACACCACATGCAAGGGGCGCGGGTTGGCGAGCAGGGCGGGCAGGCGGGCGACCAGGGCAGCGCCGCCGTTGGCCGCCTCGATGGCCGCCGCCGCGCGCCTGAGCTGGACCTGGCCCACGTCGCCGCCGGCGGCCAGCGCCAGGGCCACCATGTCCAGCAGCAGGCCGGACTGCACCGAGTTCAGGGCCATGAAATTCAGCGTGAGCGGGTGCAGGGTCTGGTTGCGGTTCTGCATCCAGCCGTGCAGCACCTTCTGCGCCAGCGCGTCCCGCGGCGCGTCGCCGCGCCGCGGACGCCGGCGGGGCGGCCGTCCGGCAGCCGCGTCCGGCAGCAGGGCGTTCAGCTCCCGCTCCGAACCGGTCGGGATCAGTCCGGCCAGGCCCGAAACCTGCTCCAGCCCGGGCGCCTGGCCGTCCCGGTTGCGCGCCGTCGCGAACAGGTGGCTGACGATCCGGCTGGCGATCCCCGCCATGCTAGTCTTTGGCGGGCGCCAGCGCGTCGATCTGCGTCAGCAGCTGCGAGAAATCGACCGGCTTGGGGTGGTAGTCGTCGCAGCCCGCCGCCAGCGCCTTCTCGCGGTCGCCCGACATGGCGTGTGCGGTGAGCGCGATGACCGGCAGCTTGGCGCCTGCCGGGTCCGCCTTGATGGTGCGCGCCGCGGTCCAGCCGTCCATGACGGGCAGGTTCATGTCGAGCAGCACCACGTCCGGACGCTCCGCCAGCGCCTTTTCGACGCCCTGCTGCCCGTCATGCGCCAGGCTGACCTCGAAGCCGCGCCGTTTCAGCCGGCGGGACAGGAAGTCCCAGATCTCCTCGTGGTCCTCGACCAGCAGGATGCGCCTCATCGCGGCAGGCGCATGGCTGTACGGCGTGCATGCACTCTAATTCCCTCTCGCTACGGCCTCGGCCAGCCGCAACGGAGCTTGCGGCTGCAGCCTCAATTCAGCCACGCTCCCACCTCTACCCGGGGTTTGCCATCGTGACCATGGACCAAGGCCTTGCCTTCACCATCATCGGCGTCACGATCGCGGGTTTCGTCTGGGGCCGCCTTCCCTATGACCTGGTGGCGATGCTGTCGCTGCTGGTGGCCGTGCTGACCGGGCTGGTGCCGATGAGCCGGGCGTTCGAGGGTTTCTCGGACGACGTGGTCATCATCATCGGCGCCGCCCTGGTGATCAGCACCGCCATCGCCCGGTGCGGCGTGATCGAGACCATGATGCACCCGCTGCTGACCCGGCTGCGCTCGGTGCAGGCGCAGGTGCCGGTGCTGGTGCTGGCGACCGGTATGCTGTCGATGATCTGCAAGAACGTCGGCGCGCTCGCCATCCTCATGCCGACCGCATTCCAGCTGGCCCGGCGAGGCGGCCGCTCGCCTTCCGCGCTGCTGATGCCGATGGCCTTCGCCTCCCTGCTGGGCGGCCTCGTGACTCTGATCGGCACCTCGCCCAACATCCTGATCGCCAAGGTGCGGCAGGACCTGGAAGGCAAGCCGTTCGGCATGTTCGACTACACGCCCGTCGGCCTCACGGTGGCCTCGCTCGGCTTCGCCTTCCTCGCCTTCGGCTATCGCCTGGTGCCGCCCCGCCGCCCCGCCGGCGGCCTGGACGCGGCCTTCACCATCGAGCCTTACGTGACCGAAGCGTCCATGCCGGCCAGCAGCCCCCTCGTCGGCCGCACCGTGGCCGAGCTGGAGGCGGCCGGCGACGGCGACGTGACCGTCGGCACCATCATCCGCGAGCGGTTCCGCCGCACCGTCCCCGCTCCCGCCTCGGTGCTCGCCGAGGGCGACGTGCTATTGCTGGAAGGCGAGCAGCAGAGCCTGGAGCGGCTGGTGTCGCGCGCCCGCCTGGTGCTGACGGAGGCTGGCACGGCGGCGCCGGGGCGCGAGCCGGGGCCGGCCAGCGTCGTCGAGGGCATCGTCACCGGGGACAGCCCGCTGCTCGGCCTCACCAGCACGCAGGCGGCGCTGCCGGCGCGGCACGGCGTGGACCTGATCGCGCTCAGCCGCAGCGGCGACGCGATCCGCCGCCGCCTCTCCGCCGTGCGCTTCCGCCAGGGCGACGTGGTGGTGTTCAAGGGCGCGTCCAAGGGCATGTCCGACGCGCTGGGCGACCTGCGCGTGCTGCCGCTGGCGGAACGTCGCATCGAGCTGGGCAGCAACAACCGCAGCCTGCTGCCCGTGATCATCCTGCTGGTCGCCATGGCCCTGGCGGCGATGCGCGTGGTGTCGCCCGGCGTCGCCTTCTTCGGCGCTGCCGTGCTGGTCGTGCTGCTCCGCTTTCTGACGCCCGAGGAGGCCTATCACTCGATCGAATGGCACGTCCTGGTGCTGCTGGGCGCGCTCATCCCGGTCAGCCACGCGGTGCAGACCACGGGCGGAACCGACCTGATTGCCAGGGAGCTGCTCAGCTTGCTGCAGGACGTGCCGCCCCCGGCCGCGCTGGCCGTGGTGCTGGTCATCACCATGATCGTGACGCCGTTCCTGCACAACGCGCCCACCGTGCTGATGCTCGGCCCGGTGGCGGGCACGCTGGCCATCCAGCTGCACCTCAACCCCGACGCGTTCCTGATGGCGGTGGCGCTGGGCGCCGGGTGCGACTTCCTCACGCCGATCGGCCACCAGTGCAACACGCTGGTCTATGCCCCGGGCGGCTACCGGTTCGGCGACTACTGGCGGCTCGGCCTGCCGCTGTCGGTGCTGGTGGTGGCGGTCGGCGTGCCGATGATCAGCCTTGTGTGGGGGCTGAGGCTGCCATAGCTCACCCTTTCGTCTGCCACAGCAGGAAGGCGTAGGTGTCGGCCGCCTCGCGGTCCTCTTGCGCCCGGGTCGAGCCGATGCCGTGCCCAGCGTCGTAGTCCACCCGCAGCAGGATGGGTCTGCCCGAGCTGCTCGCCGCCTGCAGCCGCGCCGTCATCTTGGCGACGTGGAACGGCGCCACGCGCGGGTCGGTGATGCCGGTGGTCAGCAGCACCGCCGGGTAGGGCGTGCCGTCGCGTATGGCCTGGTAGCTGTCGATCGCCTTCAGCGCGCGGTAGCCGGCCGGCTCGGAGATCGCGCCCCATTCCGGCTCCTCGCCGTAGCCGTCCTGCTCGACCACGTAGCGCAGTGGGTTCGACCAGCCGACGCCGTCGATCACGGCCGCGAACAGGTCCGGCCGCTCGGTCATCGCCCGCCCCACGGTGATGCCGCCCGCCGACCGACCGCCGATCGCCAGATGCCTGGGCGAGGTGTAGCCGCGCGCGCAAAGGTCCTCGCACGCCGCGATCAGGTCGCGCCAGGTGTTCGGCTTGTTCTCCAGCTGGCCGGCCTTGTGCCATTCCCGCCCGTACTCGCCGCCGCCGCGCACGTTCGCGTAGCCGACCACCACCCCGGCATCGATCAGCGCCAGCGTGCGCCCGGCGAAGGCCGGCGTGTAGGCGGCCAGCCCGTATGAGCCGTAGGCCGACACCCATGCCGGCGCGGACCCGTCCAGCACGAGGCCCTTCCTGTGGATCAGGCTGTAGGGGATCTTCGTGCCGTCCTTGGCCACCGCGAACAGCCGCGCCGTCTCGTAGCCGCTCACGTCGATCGGCGGCTTCGGCGTGAGGCCGGTGTCGGCGACGCTGCCGTCCGCGCCCACCGACCAGATGCCGGTCGGCGTCAGCCAGCCGGATAGCGACATCAGCACGCCGTCCTCGCCGGGCGTGGCAGCCATGGCGGCGACGGTGCCGTCGAATGGCAGCGCGATGTTCGCAGCAACGCCATCCGCGCCCAGCCGACGCAGCCGGCTGATCCCGCCATCCATCATCTTGAGGTACAGCCCATCCCTGGCGCGATGGAAATCCTCGATCACCTGCCCGCCCTGTGCGACCACGGTGCGGGCGGCGGCCAGGTTCGGCTCCGCGG
This sequence comes from uncultured Acetobacteraceae bacterium, assembly GCA_964246185.1. Taxonomy (GTDB): domain Bacteria; phylum Pseudomonadota; class Alphaproteobacteria; order Acetobacterales; family Acetobacteraceae; genus LMUY01. The sequence goes on along the minus strand of CAXTPP010000026.1, from coordinate 24,181 downwards.
CCGAAGTTTCCAGCACCCGGCCCCGCGGCGTGCCGCGGTTGGCGAGCAGGAACAGGCGGCCGTCGTGGATGTCCGCGTCCGTCACCTCGTCGTCGAACCCGGCGACCTCCGTCCAGCGCGCCGTGCCGGCCAGCAACTCGGCCACCGGGGCCACCAGGAAGCGCTGCTCGGGCCGGATGTCTCCCAGCATCAGCAGGACATGGGCCGAGCCGGCGAAGGTGGCGATGACTGGCATCTGGATGCGGTCGTAGGCGACATCCGCCACCAGGCCGCGCCGCATCAGCACCGGGTCAGCGTCAGGATCGGAGCCGAGGCGGTGGAAGCGGGCCTCGCTGTCGAGGTAGCGCTCCGGCGTGCCGACGGCGCCGGTGAGTTTGTTGTAGAAGAACCCGCTGCCGTCATCGAGCCATTGCGGGCTGGCGTTCTCGGTGTTGGCGATCCGCTCGGGCAGGTCGTGCCCGTCCGCGGCGTCCAGGACGTGCAGCACGGAATCCTCGCTGCCGTCCCGCGACAGGCCGTAGGCCACGCGCGACCCGTCGGGCGAGGCCCGCCACCAGTCCAGCGACACATGGCCCGCCGCCCCGTCGAGCTTGGTGGGATCGACCAGCAGCCGGTCCGTGCCGCCGTCGCGCACGAACAGCTTGAAGCTGTCCGCACCCGGCGGGCGCTGCTGGAAGAACAGCCTGCCACCGGCGCGCTGCACCTGCCGGGTCGAGACGGCGTCACCCGAAAGCTGCCCGATGCGCGCGGCCAGCGCGTCGCGCCCCGGCAGCGCGTCCAGCACGGCGCGGGTGCGGTCGTTCTGCGCCTTGAGGTAGGGCAGCCAGTCCGGGTCATGGCTGTCCTCCATCCAGCGGTAAGGGTCGGCCAGGGTCTCGCCGAAATAGGTGTCCGTCGCCGGGTCGATGCGCGCGGCGGGCGCGGGCGGCACGACGACCGGCGTCGCCTCGGCGGCGAGCGGCGTCCCGGGCATGGCCGACAAGGCGGCCGCCCCGGCGCTGGCAAGCAGCTGCCGCCGGTCCAGGCTTATGGGCATGGTGGAACTCCTATGGGTTGCCCATACCGCCGGCTCCTGGGTGCGACCGTCAAGCAAGGCCAGAGGCTCTGCCTCTGGACTCCGCCAAAGGCAGAGCCTTTGGAATCCGTTTATTTGATAAAAAGGGTTCCAAGGGCCTCCGGCCTTTGGCGGGTCTGGGCAGGGCCCAGCCTTGCTCTCAACGGGTCAGTGTCCAAGGCCATTGGCATCAGGCATGTTCGCTCACGCGACCGGGCTGGTCAGGCCCGCGATCAGCACGGCGGCGGCCTGCGCCACGTTCAGGCTCTGCACCGGGCCCGCGCCGATGATCCGCACCCGGCGGCGGCAGCCTTCCAGCGCGTCGAACGACACCCCCACTTCCTCGTTGCCCAGCACCAGCGCCACCGGCCGGTCCCGCGGCAGGGTTTGCAGCGGCATCGCGTCCGGCGTCAGCGCCGCCGCCACGGTGCGGTAGTGCGGCTCCAGCGCGACCAACGCCTTGCGCAGGTTGCGCGTCTTGTGCAGCTCCAGGTGCTCCAGCCCGCCTTCCGCCGTGCGGTAGGCCGCGTCCGACGGCATGGCCTGGCGCGGCGTCTCGTGCAGCAGCAGCCCGCCCGCGCCAAAGAACGCGGCGCTGCGGGCGATGGCGCCGAGGTTGTGTGGATTGCTGACCCCATCCAGCACGATGAGCAGCGCCATCCGCGGCGGCCGCACGAAGTCGATGATGGCGATCGGGCGCGGCGTGGCGACGGCCACGATGCCGCCGTGGTGGGTGGTGCCGGCGGCGCGGTCGATCTCGCCGTCGTCCAGCAGCCGATAGGGTTTGCGCGCCTTGGCCAGGACGGCGCAGTACGGCCCGGCCTGCTCCCGCATCGCCTCGGTGTAGAACAGCCGCTTCACCGCGCTGGGCCGGCAGGCAAACAGGGCGGCGACGGCGTTGATGCCGCAGATGCGATCCTCGTCCACGCAGGCGTGCTTCGGCCGGGTGGCGCAGGCTGTCAATGCGCGGCTGCTCTAAAAGCAAATCAGCGTGCTAGGACACTCAGGACAAAGTCGGCGCGTTCCACCAATCCGACTTTAGGCAAGAAGGCGATTTCGTAGCCGAGTGACGAATAGGCTTTCAGAAGGCGCGAGTATTCAACAAGCGCCGCATCTAAGCCGTGACGCCGCTCGGGATCGGTCACATAAATTTCCGGCCAGGGCGGCGCTAGGAACACGCGTTGGTGGTAGCGATGGGATTGACGGAGCGCGGTGAGCATCGGCTCTGCAGCTGAATGCTCAAGGCTGGCTGCGGCATCGATCAAGCTCCTATCGAAAAACACCCAGCCGCTTGACGCACTCGCTGTCGCTCTGTCGGCAAGTGCCATCGCGATTGCGCGGCGCGCAAAGGCGGTCTTGTCCGTCCAAGGGAGCGCGAAGCCTCCGCCGTTCACCTCTTCCTTGACGATCCGACGCCCAGGCTCCTCCACAACGGCGTGCCCGCGCCGACCAAGCTCTGCCAGCAGGGCGGATTTGCCGCCGCCCGAGCACCCAGAGATCACGACAAAACGATCCACGCCGAATCTCCAGAAACGTGATCAGCTTATGCGGCATACGTTCGAGGCGGCGCGCTAGCCGTCGTTTCTCGTTGCTAGACTCGTCCCGGAATGTCCGCCTGATCGTAAAATACAGCCAGGATTACCGGCCAAGGAACGTTGCTGTAAGCAATCCAGTAACGCCCAGACTTCAACCAAACCCGGTCCGGCATAGCAAGCTCAGGGTAAGGACGGGGGATGACATGGCAGCAGCGCCGCCGCAGTCGATTTGCTCTATCGCCTAATCAACTGCGGCGACAAGGGACTGAAGCGCTTCCGGCCGTTCAACTTTTCTATAATGGTCCCGCAAGGCACGGAGCTGCTGCCGCGCTTCGCGGCTGAGCTGGGTCACGTCTGACGGCTGGCCAGTTCAGCCTCTGTCTCCTCGACAACGGCAAGCAGCTCGGCTCGCACGTCGGCCCAGTCATGCAATCGGCCGGCCGCCACGTCAGCCTTGGCACGTTCGAGCGCGTCAACCCAATCTTGCGGCGGCTTGCGGAGGGCATCGTCGCGGTCATGGTCCATGGGGTCATGATAGGCCAGGCAGGCCCGTTTGCCAAAGTGCTGCCGTAAGCAGCAGGCCTCACGGTCCGGCCGATGCCTTGACGAAGTCCACGAACGCCCGCAGCGGCGCGGGCAGCAGGCGGCGTCCGGGATAGTACAGGAACGGCCCCGGGAAGCGCTGCCACCAAGGCTCGAGCACGGGTTGCAGCGCGCCGCTGTCCAGATGCGGGCACAGCCAGTCCTCGAACAGGTGGATGACCCCGACGCCGGCGACCGCCGCAGCCACCGCGAGATCGGTCGCAGCACCCGTCCGCACGACCAGCGGCCCTGGAGGATCGACCCGCACCACCTCGCCGTGGCGCTCGAACTCCCACGGCGTCATCGTGCCGTCGGCGAAGCGGTTGCGCAGGCAGGCATGGGCGAGCAGGTCACGCGGGTGCTCCGGCCGGCCGTGTTGTGCGAGGTAGGCCGGCGAAGCGGCGGTGGCAAAGCGTTGGACGCGCGGCCCGATCGGCGCCGCGACCATGTCCTGCTCCAGCCGGTCGTCGTAGCGGATGCCGGCGTCGCACCCGGCCGCCAGCACGTCGACGAAGCTGCTGTCAGCAACCACCTCCAGCCGGATGTCGGGATAGGCGGTAAGGAACGGCGGCACGATCGCGGGCAGCACCAGCCGCGCCGCGCTGACCGGCACGTTGAGGCGCAGCGTGCCCGCTGGCCGGTCGCGGAAGCCGTTCACCACGTCGAGGGCGTCCGCCACCTCGGTCAACGCCGGGCCAAGCCGCTCCAGCAGGCGCTCGCCGGCTTCGGTGGGCGCAAGGCTGCGGGTGGTCCGGTTGAGCAGCCGCACGCCGAGCTGCGCCTCCAGCCGGCTCACCGCTTCGCTGAGTCCGGACGCGCTGCCGCCGCTTGCGCGGGCGCCTTGGCGAAAGCCCCTGGCACGCGCCACCACGACGAAGGCGTTCAGGTCACCTAAATCAGCCCTCACTGTTCGCCGCTCCGCACAGCCTGTGCGTTTTCTACCCCGTTATCGGGCGCATGGGCCATGCCCAGCTACATCCCAGTCGCAGGGGGCCAACCTGGGCTTCGAGCTTTGTTGCAGTTGATCGACGACGGAGAAATCAATGCCAAAAGTTGCAATCAAGAAAGTCGCCCTGGTGACCGGTGGAAATCGAGGCCTTGGAAAGGATATCGCGCTTTCCCTCGCCCGAGCGGGGGTGGATATCGCCTTGACCTACAACACCAACAGGCAGGAGGCCGGCGACGTCGTCGGCGAGATCCAAGCCTTGGGAGGCAAGGCGGCGGCCTTGCAACTCGACGTCTCGAAGGTCTCTTTATTCGATGGTTTCCTGGATCAACTCAAATCCGTCATGCGCGAGTCCTTCGGCACCGGGCAGATTGACTTCCTGATCAACAACGCCGGCATCGGCAAGGCCATCCCGATCGAGACGCTGACCGAGAACGATTTCGACACCTTCTCGAACGTCCACTTCAAGGGCGTGCTGTTCCTCACGCAGAAGGCGCTGCGGATGATGAACGACGGCGGCGGCGTGGTCTTCGTCACGGCGGCGGCGGACCGTTTCAATGTGCCGAACTATGCCATCTATGCCTCCTGCAAAGGCGCCATCGAGGTCTTCTCGCGTTACGTGGCGGCGGAGTACGGGCCGCGCGGCATCAGGGCCAACACCGTGGCGCCCGGCGGCATCGTGACCGATTTCGGCGGGGCCGTGATCCGCAACAATCCGAAGTTCCAGGAAACGCTCGTGGCGCAGACGCCCCTGGGCCGCCTCGGCGAGCCTCACGACATCGGCGGCGCGGTGGCGATGCTGTGCAGCGACGACGCCAGATGGCTCACCGGCCAGCGGCTGGAAGCGACGGGCGGCTATCGCCTGTAGGTGAAAAACGTTCACGAAAAGGAATCCACCATGTCCAGCATCGACCAATCCGGCACGTTCACCCTCGGCGGCCGCACCGTGAAGCGGCTCGGCTACGGTGCCATGCAGCTCGCGGGACCCGGCGTGTTCGGCCCGCCCAAGGATCACGGCGCGGCCCTCGCCGTGCTGCGCGAGGCGGTCGCGAGCGGCGTGAACCACATCGACACCAGCGACTTCTACGGCCCGCACGTCACCAACCGGCTGATCCGCGAGGCGCTGGCACCCTATCCCGGCGACCTGGTCATCGTCACCAAGATCGGCGCCCGGCGCGGCGAGGACAAGTCATGGAACAAGGCCTTCTCGCCAGGGGAGCTGACCCAAGCGGTCCATGACAACCTCCGCAACCTGGGCGTGGACGCGCTCGAAATGGTCAACCTGCGCAGCATGCTGGACCCGCACGGCCCGGCCGAGGGATCGCTCGAAGCGCCGCTCACCGTCCTGGCCGACCTGCAACGGCAAGGCCTAATCCGTCACATCGGGCTGAGCAACGTCACTCCCACACAGGTCGCGGACGGCCGCCGAATTTGCGAGATCGCCTGCGTGCAGAACCAGTACAACCTGGCGCACCGGAACGACGACGCCTTGATCGACGACCTCGCCCGTGACGGCATTGCCTACGTGCCGTTCTTCCCGCTCGGCGGGTTCAACCGGCTGCAGTCGTCCATCTTGTCCGAGGTCGCGGCGCGCCTTGGCGTCACGCCCATGCAGGTGGCGCTCGCCTGGCTGCTCCGCCGCTCGCCCAACATCCTGCTGATCCCCGGCACCTCCTCCGTCGCGCACTTGCAGGAGAACCTTGCGGCAGCCGGGTGTACGCTGCCGGATGATGCGGTGCGCGAGCTGGACTCCGTCGGGAGCTTCGTCGCCGCCTGAAGGCGGGTTTTCGTCCGGGCAGACGTTCACGGTAAAGCAGCAGCCGTGCCGCCTATCCTGTTCCAAGACAGCCGATTCGTCGTGCTCGACAAGCCAGCTGGCCTGCCCGTCCACCCGGGGCCGCGCGGCGGGCCGAGCGTGGAGGACTGGTTCCCCGCGCTGTCCCGCCGCAAGGACGGGCCGTGGCTGGCGCACCGGCTGGACGCGGACACCGCCGGGTGCCTGGTGATCGCGCTGCGCCGAGCCGCGCTGCACGAGGCCCAAGCGGCTTTCAGCACCGGGCAGGCCCGCAAGACCTATTGGGCCCTCGTCCAAGGCGGGCCGCTCGCTGACCAGGGCCGGGTCGAAGCCGCGCTCGCCAAACGCTCCGACCCGTCCGGCTGGCGCATGGTGGCCGACCCGGCCGGCCAAGCGGCCATCACGGAGTGGCGCGTCCGCGGCCGGGCGGACGGCATGGCGTGGCTGGAGCTGCACCCCCGCACCGGCCGCACCCACCAGGTCCGCGTCCACTGCGCCCTGCTCGGCTGCCCCGTGCTGGGTGATCCCGTGTATGGCGGCGGTGGCCAGCTGCACCTGCTCGCCCGTGCCATCGCCCTGCCGCTCGACCCGGCGCTGCACGCCACCGCGCCGCCGCCGGCGCACATGCTGGCCGCCTTGCGCGCGTGCGGCTTTGCAGGGCTCTGCCCTGCACCCGCGAGGGGACAGTCGTCCCCTCGACCCCTTACATAAAGGTGTCCAGAGGACGGCGGTCCTATGGCGGGGTGCGGGGCAGAGCCCCCTTGTACTTACGGAGCCGTGACGATCTCTGCCACCGTGCGATCCAGGCTCGGACGCCAGGGCGGCAGCCGGACGCCGAACACCCGTTCCAGCTTGGCGCAGTCCAGCCGCGAATCGGGCGGACGCCGGGCGGGGGTGGGCCAGTCCGCCGTGGCGATCGCGGTCACCGCCGGCATCGGCCGCCCGTGCTGCGCCGCTGCCTCGAACGCGGCCACCGCCAGGCCGTGCCAGGTCGTGTTGCCGGCGCCGGCGGCATGAAACACGCCGCCATAGCCGGGCTGCCATCCCGCCTCGACCTGGGCGGCCACCGCCAGGATCGCGGCTGCCAGGTCTCCGGCGTTCGTCGGGCAGCCGTGCTGGTCGCCCACCACCCGCAGCGTGCTCGCCTTCAGCGCCGCGGCCAGCATGGTGCGGACGAAGTTCTTGCCCGCCGCGGCATAGACCCAGGACGTGCGCAACACGACCGCGCGGTCCCAGGTGTCCAGCACCGCCGCCTCGCCCGCCAGCTTGGTGCCGCCATATACCCCAGTGGGCGAAGTCGCGTCCTGCTCCACGTAGGGCGCGCCTTTCAGCCCGTTGAACACGTAGTCGGTCGAGATGTGGATCAGCGGCGTTCCAGCGGCGGCGCACAGCCGGGCCAGCAGTGCCGGGCCGTCGCGGTTGGCGCGCATGGCGGCCTCGGGGTGCTGCTCGGCCGCGTCCACCGCCGTCCAGGCCGCCGCGTTCACCACCAGGCTCGGCCTGTGGCGCTGGAACGCGGCTTCGATCGTGTCAGGCCGGTCGAAATCGAACTCCGGACGGCCCACCCGCACGATTCCGGCGTGCTGCGCCAGTTCGGTGGCGACCTGCCCCGTGCCGCCGGCGACGAGGATCATAGCTGGAACCACTCGGGCATCTCCGCCCAGCTTGGCAGCACCTTGTCCTTGTCCGAGAGCTGCACCTCGCCCGCCGACACCGGCCAGGGCAGCGCCAGGTCCGGGTCGTCCCACATGATGCCGCGCTCGGAGGCGCGGTCGTACGGCGCGGTGGTCTTGTAGATGACCTCGGTGTCCGGCTCGAGCGTGCAGAACCCGTGCAGGAAGCCGGGCGGAACCCACAGCTGCTGCCAGTTGGCGGCGCTCAGCTCGGCGGCCACGTGCTGGCCGAAGCTGGGCGAGCCGCGCCGCGCATCGACCGCCACGTCCCAGATCGCGCCGCGCGCCACCCGCACCAGCTTGCCCTGCGCGAACGGGTCCAGCTGGCAGTGCAGCCCGCGCAGCACGCCGCGGGCCTGCGACATGCTGTGGTTGTCCTGCACGAAAGCCAGGTCGATGCCTGCCGCCGCCGTGCCGTGCGCCGTCCAGGTCTCGGAGAAGAAGCCGCGCGAGTCGCCGAAGCGGGCCGGGGTGAACAGCACCACCTCGGGGATGGCCAGGCGCCCGAACCTCACGCGTGCACCCCGTCCGCCAGCTCCAGCAGCAGCCGGCCCAGCTCGGTCTTGCGCAGGGCGAGCGCGCGTTCCCGCAGCGTCGCCGCGTCGATGTATCCCATGCGGAACGCGACCTCCTCCGGGCAGCCGACCAGCATGCCCTGGCGGGACTGGATGGTTTGCACGAACGTCGCGGCTTGCAGCAGGCTGTCCGGCGTGCCGGCGTCCAGCCAGGCGCAGCCGCGGCCCAGCCGCTCCACCGACAGCTCGCCGGCTTCCAGGTAGATGCGGTTCAGGTCGGTGATCTCCAATTCGCCGCGCGATGAGGGCCGGATGCGGCGTGCATACTCGGTGACCCGGCGGTCATAGAAGTACAGCCCGATCACCGCCCAGTTGGACAGCGGCGCGGCCGGCTTCTCCACGATCTCGGTGGCTCTCCCATCGGCGTCGAAGGAGACCACGCCGTAGCGTTCCGGGTCGCGCACCTGGTAGGCGAACACCGTGGCCCCGGACTCGCGGCGCGCGGTCGCCTGAAAGGCCTGGCTGAGGTGGTCGCCGAAGATCATGTTGTCGCCCAGCACCAGCGCGCAGGCCTCGCCTGCCAGCCACTCCGCGCCGATCAGGAAGGCCTGCGCCAGGCCGTCCGGGCTGGGCTGCTCGGCGTAGCTGAACCGGCATCCAAGATGCGAGCCGTCGCCCAGCAGCCGCTCGAACATCGGCAGGTCGAGCGGGGTGGAGATGATGAGGATGTCTCGGATGCCCGCCAGCATCAGAATGGAGAGCGGGTAGTAGGCCATCGGCTTGTCATAGACCGGCAGCAGCTGCTTCGAGGCGGCCAGCGTCATCGGGTGCAGCCGGGTGCCGGAGCCGCCGGCGAGCAGGATGCCTTTCACGCCGCAGCGCCCAGGCGCTGGCCCTGGTAGCGCCCGGCGCGGATGCGCTCCCACCAGGCCCGGTTGTCCACGTACCACTGCACGGTGCGCTGCAACCCGGCGTCGAAGCCGTGCGGGGCGCGCCAGTCCAGCGCGGCCTGGGCGCGCGTCGGGTCGATCTCGTAGCGGAAATCGTGGCCGGGCCGGTCGGCGACGAACGTGATCAGCCGCTCGCGGGGGCCGCCCGGGTCCGGCTGGATGCGGTCCAGCGCCGCGCAGATGCCGCGCACCACGGCGAGGTTGCTGCGGGGCTGCTGCGCGCCGATGGCCAAGGTGGCGCCAGGTTCGGCCCGCTCCAGCGCCAGCACGAGGGCGGCGGCGTGGTCGTCCACGAACAGCCAGTCGCGCTGGTTGGAGCCGTCGCCGTATACCGGCAGGAGCTTGCCTTCCAGGGCGTTGAGCGTGACCAGCGGGATCAGCTTCTCCGGGAATTGCCAGGGGCCGTAGTTGTTGGTGGTGTTGGTGACGAAGGTGGGCAGGCCGTAGGTGTGACACCAGGCGCGTACCAGGTGGTCGGAGGCGGCCTTGCTCGCGGAATACGGGCTGCGCGGGTCGTACGGCGTCGTTTCGGTGAACGGCGGGTCACCTGCTTCGAGCGCGCCGAACACCTCGTCGGTCGAGACATGGTGGAAGCGGAACGCCGCCCGCCGCGCTGGGTCCAGCCCCGCCCAGTGGGCGCGCGCGGCTTCCAGCAGCACGAAGGTGCCGATGACGTTGGTGTGGACGAACGGCGCCGGGCCGTCGATGGAGCGGTCCACGTGGGTTTCGGCGGCCAGGTGCATCACCGCGTCCGGCTGGTGCGCGGCGAACGTCTGCTGCATGGCGGCGGCGTCCGTGATGTCTGCGCGGACCAGAGTGTGGCGGGGATCGCGGCCGGCTTCCTCCAGCGCGTCCAAAGAGGCGGCGTAGGACATCTTGTCCACGTTCACGACGCTGTGGCCGGTGTGGCGGATCAGGTGGCGGATCACGGCCGAGCCGATGAACCCGCACCCGCCGGTGAGCAAAACGCGCATGGCATGTCCCGTTCGAGGTCGCGGCCGCGAGTGGGCCGCTCATGCCATAATGTGCCAGGCTGGCGGGGCAGCGGCAACATCGTGGGTCCAAACTGTGGCAGATCAATTAAAGCTTACCCGGACGTTTATCTGATTTATTAGAAACGCTAATGCACTCGGGGTTTGGTGGAGCAACTTTAGGAGCTTGCTGACGAGGTCGCTTTGTTGAAGGAGTGAAAAGCGCATCTTAAGAACTTTGGTGCTAAGAATTGAGAAGAGGGTCTTCCCTTTAAGGTGCACATACGATACATGATGCCTTGATGATTATAAGTATCAAGCCAAAGGCTGATCACGATGAATGACTTAGAGCCGATGCTGCCGCTTAATACCGACGCAGATAACTCTATCTCAATGAACCACACGCCGCGCCGCAAGCAGGGTGGAGTCGCTACCACAAACGTCGTGATGTCGGCGCACGTTGCGGATAACGCAGAGGTGTTTCCTCAAATCCTTGCCTTGCATGTCGAGAAAGGTGCGGTCATCGCGGATCTTACCTACGGCAAAGGGGTATTTTGGAGAAATGTTCCCGCGGACGCATACCGGCTATTATCCTCGGATTTGAAACTCGGCCAGTGCTGGCGCACGCTTCCTTATAAAAATGCTTCCGTTGACGCGGTAGTTTTTGATCCCCCCTATATGGAAGGCCTCTATCGCAAGACGCCAGAAGCGCTAGCCGGGTCCGGCACGCACCGGGCTTTCCAAGAAGCCTATTCAAACGGGGCGCTACAGGTCTCAAATTCTGTGAGAAAGTACCACGATGCTGTTCTTGAGGCTTACCTATCCGTAGTACCTGAAGTAAAGCGCATTCTCCGCTCTTCAGGACGCTTCATTGTGAAATGTCAAGACGAAGTTTCAGCAAACAGACAGAAGTTAACTCATATAGAATTAGTCTGGGCATACGAAGCCCACGGTTTTTACTGTAAAGATTTATTTGTTGTTGTTCGGCGCAATGCTCCGGTTATTTCCCGTCTACTTAAACAAGAACACGCGCGCAAAAATCATTCATACTTTCTTGTCTTTCAGCGGCAAGATCACCGCCGCCGTATCGACTATTCTAACTTCGCCCCCTGGCTTCGCGATGACCTTGGGTTGCCCAATAGCTGATCCGATAGTGTCATCGAGCAGCCGGATCAGGTTCATCTCCCAAGCTTCGGACAAAGGCCAGGTAATTCTCTCGGTGGTCGCCAGCAGATGGCTAGCCTGAAACTCATTGTATCTGCGGCCAGGTTTGCATGGACGGCAGTCCCGATTGCGTTTGTAGGCAAAATCCCAAATGCCAGTGAATGGAAATAGCGGTACAGCCAAGATGTCGTATTCACCTTGGACATAGCACGTTGTCTCAAGTTGCGAACCATCCCTCAAGTTGACTGTGCGGCGATCCGAAGCGTCATTTTGCACGTCAGCTTGTAGAAGACCAGTAACTGCATTTCTTCCTATGCTGTTCGTTTGCATTGATTTAAGTTGTATACCGTAACGACGCCTATTGTATGTAACCGTCCGGTCGGATTTGTTCGCCTCTCGGTTGTGATCGTCGTGAGACTCGATGTGCTCCGATAGGATGACGTGATAATGTTCGGGCAGATGCCGTTCAAACATCAATTCGGCAATGTAGCCGAGGATCATACCACGTAAACTCGGTGCTCTCTTGATCGACTCCACCAGCCTTTCCGGTGGGATCGCGTCTATCATTAATTTGACCCGCTCGCGGGCCACGATAGCTTCGGGATCATCAACAAGGTTAGTGCGACGACCCACCTTAGATTGCATCCCGTCCTTCATCTTTCTCGTTATCGTCATCCACCTTAAGAAGCCGCAAAGGACTCATTTCCAATGCCTTGGCGACTTTTTCCAAAGTGGAAAGCGTAACGTTCCGCTCCGCTCGCTCAATGCCGCCTATGTATGTCCGATGGAGATTGCAACGCGCAGCAAGCTCGTCTTGAGATAAGCCCAACCGCGACCGTTGCCGGCGCATATTAACCGCCAACGTGCTCCGCAACTCATCAGGCATGAGCGGGTGTATCGTTCCAGGCTACGACAGGCGACATACTATAAGTAGCAATCTTTCGATTTACATTTCCGCTAAATTCTTAGAATGAACCACAATTGGTCATACAGGATCAGCTTCAACGCCTCTTTCCTCTAAGCTTCATGTGATTTTTAGGACGCTCACACCGGCCCTTTCACCAAACTCCGCCGATACTGCCGCTGCCGCTGCCGCAGCGCCGGGTCCAGCCCCAGCAGCTTGCTCACCACCTCGTGCACCCGCGCCACCTCCGCCACGTGGGCGGCAGCGCCGATCCGCGCCGTGACGCTGGCGCCGTGGCGGCGGTGGTGGTTCAGCGGGCGGCTCACGTAGGCGACCTGCGCGCCCGGCCTCGCCAGCACCTCGGCGTACACCCGCCAGTCGCCGGCCACGCGGAAATGCGCCAGGTCGGCCTCGCAGCGGCGCAGGGCGGCCAGCAAGTCCGCCCGCCGCCACAGCACGCTGCTGACGTTCAGGATCAGGTTGCGCTCGGCCAGGTGCTCGCGCAGGAAGGCCGCGCCCTCGAACACCGCGTCCGCCGCCAGCACGCTGGGGCCATAATACGCCTTATGGTCCGGCCATAGCGTGACGCCGCCCTCGTCGATCGCGCAGCTGTCGGAGAAGGCGAAGGCCGCGTCCGGCGCACGCCCGGCCGCCTCCGCCACCGCGGCGAGGAACGCCGGGTCCGCGCCGTCGTCCGCCTCCGCGATCCACAGCCAGTCGCCGGTCGCCCGCTCTGCCGCCCGCCGCCACTGGCGGAACACGGAGCCGGAGCGGCGGGCCTGCTCCACCACCTCGATGCGCCGCCCCCAGGCCGCCGCCGTCTGCCGCGCCGCGGCCACGCTGTCGTCGGTGGAGGCGTCGTCCAACACGATCACCTCGCGCACCGGGTAGGTCTGGGCGAAGATGGAGGCCAGGCGGGACGGCATGTAGCGGCCGTAGTCGCAGCTCGGCACCACGACCGAGACCGGGAGCAGGCCGGGGCGGGCCAGCCCGAGCAGGGCCGCGCTGTAGCCCTCGAAGCGGAACGCCGCCTGGGCCGCGGCGGCCAGCGCCTGCTTGCGCTTCGGCGAGAACCCGGCCGCCGCCGCGACCACCGCCCGGGCCATCGCCGCCACGTCGCCCAGCGGCACGCTGATCCCCGCCTCGAACCGCACAAGCAGGTCCGGCACCCCGCCGGTGTCCTCGAACGCCACCACGGGGGTGCCCACCGCCATCGCCTCCAGCGCCACGGAGGGCAGCGGGTCCTCGCGGGAGGTGAGCAGGAACACGTCGGCGGCGGCCAGCAGGTCCGCCGGGTCGTCGCGCTGGCCCAGGAAGCGAAACGAGCCGGTCGCTTCCGCCGCCGCGATCTCTGCCCCGAAATGCGCCTCCGTGGCCGGGTCGATGCCGCCCGCCCAGGCGAAGCTGACCGGCGCGCCCCGGTCCCGCATGGCGCGCCACACCTGCAGGAACAGGTCGAACCCCTTGCGCAGGTCGGCATAGCCCATCCCGAGCGCCAGGACGGCGCCCGGCGGCACGTGCAGCCCGGCGCGCACCGCGTTGCGCGCGCCGGACGCCGGCTGCTTCGCCTTGATGCCCTGGGGCAGGATGATGGCGTGCGCCGCCATGGCACCCAGCGCCTCCAGGCAGCGGTCCCGCACCAGCTCGGCCGGGAACACGACGGTGCGGGCGCTGGCCATGCCGTCGCGCAGCCGGCCGATCAGGTCCTTCTCCCGCAGCAGCCGGGGCAGTTCGTGCACCAGAAGCACGGACGGGATCTGGTGGCATTCCAGCATGGCGGCCATCCCGGCGCTGGCCGCGGTGTTGAGGATGGCCGCCGTGCAGCCGGCCGCCCGCGCGGACCGGATGAGGACGTCCAGCTGGTCGGGGCCGTTCGCCACGACCGTGGGCGCCACCGCCCGGCACTCCGCCTCCAGCGGGCCGCCAGCGAGCAGCAGGAAGGCCACGTCCACCCCATGGTTGGCCCGCAGCGCCCGGCCGAGCCGCAGCAGCAAGGCCTGCGCGCCGTGAACCAGGCCGTCGTGCCCCACCAGCAGGATGCGGGTGCGCGCGCCGGGCGCCGGCAGCCCGGCCACGGCCCGCCCGGTGGAGTTGAGGAACGCGCCGCCCCAGTGCACGTCCGGCTCCAGCGCGGCGCCCTCCGCCCACTCGTTCCAGGCGTTGATGCAGACGATGGCCTCGCCCTCGACGGGGTTGCGCCGGGCGAAGCCGATCAGGTCCTCCAGCCAGGCCTGGTACAGCGCCGGGTTAGCACCATGCAGCACGGTGCCGGCGCCCTGCCGCCGCGGGTCGTTGTCCCAGCCCGGCGCCGCCGTCTTGATGAGGGGGTAGGCGGGCTCCGGCTCCTCGACGGAGGCGCGCGCGATGGCGGCGTAGTCGTACACCTCGGCATCGAACGCCGGGTCGAGCACGTGCAGCGCGTCCGTGATCATCGGCGTGCGGCCGGTCAGCTTGTGGGGCGGGAACTCCACCGCGGCGTCCATCCCGGCGGGGCGCGGGTCGTGCTCGCCGAAGCTCTGCGCCATGACGAACAGCGGGTCCTCGCCGTGCGCGATGCGGAACAGCCGCCGCCAGCGATCCACCGTCGCCGCCGTGTCCGGGATCAGCTGGGCGCGATACACCATCAGCACCGGGCGGCCGCCCAGGCGGATGTAGCGGGAGTCGGCGAAGTGCCGGGCGAACTCGGCGATCAGCGCCGGCTCGTCGCGGGTGCGGTAGTCCTGGGTGATCAGCACTTCCTGGTCCGAGCCGTCCCAGCGGCGGGACCAGTTCTCGTTGGCCCACATCAGGCAGAACGGCAGGTCGATGCCGCGGTCGGCCAGCAGCGCCTCCAGCGGCGCTTCGAGCAGGCGGCGGCCGTTGAACCAATAGAAGTAGAAGACGAAGCCGTGCAGCCCCGCGCCGCGCGCCATCTCGGCCTGCCGCCGTAGCGTGTCGCCGCCGTCCAGCCGGTAGTGGCCCAGGTCACGCGGGATGCGCGGCTGGTAGTGCCCGGCGAACCGGGGCAGCGCGCGGCCCAGGCTGGTCCATTCGGTGAAGCCCTTGCCCCACCAGGAGTCGTTCTCCGGCACCGGATGGAACTGCGGCAGGTAGTAAGCCAGCAGCATGGCCCGGCGCGGCAGGCCCGGCGGCAGCGGCTGCACCGTCTCGAACCCTGCCGCCGGGCGGGTGTTGCGCCGCACCTCCTCGGCGATGTTGGGCGCGCCGGTGTCCAGCCGCGCCTCCTCCCGCCAGCGCAGCAGGCCCAGCAGGGGGTTCGCGTGCAGCCCTGCCCCGCCCCACCGCTTGGGGTTGAACCGCGGGCACGGCGCACGGCCCTCGCTGGCGCCGCGCACCAGGTAGTGCTCCATCGGATCCATGCCGGCGGCGGCCACGTCCGGGTTCTCCCGCAAGTAGAACGCCGCGTCGAACTCGGCGAGTGGGCTGACGGCGCCGGTGAGGCGGTGGCGCAGGTAGTGCGCGAGGCACAGCTCGCCGGGGCGCACCGCATGGCGGGCGCGGTACCAGGCCGGGTCGAAATGCGCCACCGGCCGGCGTCCGGCCGCCTCGCCCTGCCTGATGTAGTGCAGCAGCGGGTTGGCCGTGCTGCCGGGGTTGCGGCTGCGGTAGTAGGCCGGGTCGAAATACGGGTTGGGCCAGCGGTCCTCCTGCCAGCCGTAGCGGTGCCAGTGCACCAGCCCGGCGTGGCTGCCGCCGGCGACGTCGGTGTTGCGGGCGGCGAACCATTCGCCCTCGAACAGGCCCGAGCGTTGCAGGATGGCAAGCTCCTGCTGCTCCAACGGGTCGGAGACGCTGAGTACAGCCGGTGCGGTCGTCGTCGCTTCTCCCATCCAGCGCCTACATACGTGCGGTTTCGTGCAGCCATTGTAACGCATTCGTATGCCAAACCAAAGGCTTTGTTCACATATCCGGGAAGGTTCCCTAAAGGCGGCGGCGCGGGCCAGGAACGCCATTGGCTGCCCAGGCTGGACCGTCGGCGCCGGCTGCTGTACCCCTGCAGGGTGCAAGGCCTCACCCTCGTCACCGGTGCCACCGGGTTCGTCGGCTCCGCCGTCGCCCGCGTCCTGCTCGCCCGTGGCCACCGCCTGCGCCTGCTCGTGCGCGAGGGCAGCGACCGTGGCAACATCGCCGGCCTGCCGGCCGAGATCGCCGTGGGTGACTTGAAGGATCCGGAATCCCTGGAGCGTGCCGTGGCAGGCTGCCGCGCCGTGGTGCATGTGGCCGCCGACTACCGGCTGTGGGTGCCTGACCCGGCGGCCATGAACGCCGCCAACGTCGAGGGCACCCGGGCCTTGCTGCTGGCCGCCCACCGCGCCGGGGCGGAGCGCATAGTCTATTGTAGCAGCGTGGCCGCCCTCGGCCTGGTGGGGGACGGCACCCCGGGCACGGAGGACACCCCCGTCTCGCTGGACAAGGTGATCGGCGCCTACAAGCGGTCCAAGTACCTGGCCGAGCAGGCCGTGCTGGAGTTGGCGCGCGAGGGCGTCCCCGTGGTGGTGGTCAACCCCAGCGCCCCGGTCGGCCCGCGCGACATCAAGCCTACGCCGACCGGCAAGATGATCGCCGACGCCGCGGCCGGGCGGATGCCGGCCTACGTCGACACCGGGCTGAACGTGGTGCACGTGGACGACGTGGCAGAGGGCCATGCCCTAGCGCTGGAGCGCGGCCGGGTGGGGGAGCGCTACATCCTGGGCGGCGAGGATTTCAGCCTGGGGGATTTGCTGGCGCTGGTCGCGGGCATCGCCGGACGCAAGCCGCCCCGGGTCAAGCTGCCGCACGGCGCGCTGTATCCCGTGGCTCTGGCGAGCGAGGGGCTGGCGCGGGCGTTCGGCATCGAGCCGCTGGTGACGCGGGACATCCTGGCGATGGCGAAGAAGAAGATGTTCTTCTCCTCAGCCAAGGCGCGCGCCGAGCTGGGCTACGCGCCCCGCCCGGCCGCCGAGGCGGTGAAGGACGCGGTGGCATGGTTCCGCGCCCGTGACCTGGCGAAGATGGACCGGGTGCCCGCATGACGGCGCTGGCGTTGCTCGCCCTGGCCGCCTGGATCTACCTGCTGGCCGGGCACGGCCGCTTCTGGTCTGCCGGGCCAAGCCTGGCCGCCGCCGCGCCAGCTTCCGCGCCGGCCGTCGATGTCGTCATCCCGGCGCGGGACGAGGCAGTTTGCATCGGGGCGAGCCTGCGCTCCCTGCTCGCCCAGGACTATGCCGGGCTGCTGCGCATCATGTTGGTCGATGACCGCAGCAGCGACGGCACGGCCGCCATCGCGCACGCCTTGGCTGACCCGCGGCTGCTTGTGATCGAAGGCCAGGAGCGGCCTGCCGGATGGAGCGGCAAGCTGTGGGCGGTGGCGCAGGGCGTGGCCAGCGGCGCTGCGCCGCTGGTGCTGCTGTGCGACGCCGACATCGTGCATGACCCGGCGCACGTGGCCACGTTGGTTGCCAAGATCGAGGCCGATAAGCTGGACCTGGTGTCCGAGATGGTGGAGCTGCGCTGCACCAGCGCGGCCGAGCGGGCGCTGGTACCCGCCTTCGTGTTCTTCTTCCAGCTGCTGTACCCCTTCGCTCGGGTGAACGACCCGTGCAGCCGCACCGCCGCGGCTGCGGGCGGCACCATGCTGGTCCGCCGCACTGCGCTGGACCGGATCGGCGGCATCGAAGCCGTGCGCGGCGCGCTGATCGACGACGTGGCGCTGGCCAAGGCGGTCAAGCGCGGCGGCCCGATCTGGCTGGGGCACAGCCGGCTGGCCCGCTCCGTCCGGCCCTACCCGGCCGCTGCCGACGTGTGGCGCATGGTGGCCCGCACCGCCTACGTGCAGCTGCGCTTCTCCCCCGCGATCCTGGCCGGAACGATCGCCGGGTTGGTCCTGGTGTGGCTGGTCCCGCCGGCCGCCGCGCTGTTCGGCCACGGCCTGGCGCGCTGGGCGGGGCTCGCCGCCTGGGCCGGCTCGGCCGCCAGCTTCGTGCCCACCCTGCGCCGGTTCCGCCAGTCGCCGCTGTGGGCGCTCGCCCTGCCGCTGGTCGCCGGCTTCTACATGGCCGCCACGGTCGGCTCCGCCCTGGACCATCACCGCGGCCGGGGCGTAGTGTGGAAGCGCCGCGCCTACCGGGAAGCGGGCGCTTGAGCGTGTCGGTCGAGACGCCGTCCGGCAAGGGCCGGTCGGACGAAAACTTCCCCGTCGGCTCCCGTCTGATTCGCCCGGCTCTGCGCCTTCACGTGCACGCCTTCTACGACTTCGCCCGCAACGCCGACGACATCGCCGACAGCCCCACCCTAGCAGCCGCGGAGAAACTGGCGCGCCTGCACACGATGGCGGCCGTGCTCGTCGGCGACGCCCAGGACGGTGCCCCCACCGCCCGGCGGCTGCGCGAGAGCCTGGCGCAGACGGGAGTGACGGCGCAGCACTCGCTGGATCTGCTGGCCGCCTTCCGGCAGGACGCCACCCAGAACCGATACGCCAGCTGGGACGAGCTGCTGGACTACTGCCGCCATTCCGCCATGCCGGTCGGCCGCCACGTGCTGGACCTGCACGGCGAGGGACGGGAAACCTACGAGCCATCGGACGCGCTGTGCGCCGCGTTGCAGGTGCTCAACCATCTGCAGGACTGCGCCCGGGACCTGGATGAGATCGGCCGCTGCTACCTGCCGCAGGACATGCTGGCCGAGGCGGGCGTGGACATGGCGGACATCGCGGCCAGCGCAACAGGTCCCGGGCTGCGGCGCGTGCTGGACCGGCTGCTGGACCAAACGGACGCGCTGAACCGCACCGGTGCCGGGCTGCCGGCCTGCGTGCGGGACCGGCGCTTGCGCGTCGAGACGGCGGTGATCGCCAACCTGTCCCGCCGCCTGGCCGCCCGGCTGCGCCGCGAGGACCCGCTGGCCCGCCGGGTCAAGCTGCGGCGCAGCGACGTGGTCGGCAGCATCCTGCTCGCCCTGCCGAGGCTGCGGTGATGCTGGCCGACCCACCCCCCTCGCTGGTCCCACCTCCGCTGGTTGTGGACCAAACCGACGTGCTGGCTGTCGAACGCATCGTGCAGCAGGCGGGCACGTCGTTCTACCGCGGCATGCGCATCCTGCCGGCCGACCGCCGCTCGGCGCTGTACGCCATCTACGCGTTCTGCCGCCTGGTGGACGACATCGCCGACGAGCCGGCGGACATGGCGGTGAAGCGCAGCCGTCTCGATGACTGGCGCGACGCCGTGGCCGCCCTGTACGCCGGCGAGGCCGGAGATGCCGTGACCCGCGTGCTGGCCGGCACGGTCGGGCGCTACGGGCTGCGCCAGGAGGACTTCCTCGCCGTGATCGACGGCATGCAGATGGACGCGGAGACCGTCATCGCCGCCCCTAGCCTGGCCACGCTCGACACGTACTGCGACCGTGCCGCCGCCGCGGTCGGGCGCTTGTCCGTCCGCGCCTTCGGGGACGGGTCGGCGCAGGCGGACGCGGTGGCGTTCTCGCTCGGCCGGGCGCTGCAGCTGACCAACATCCTGCGCGACCTTGCCGAGGATGCCGCCCGCGGCCGGCTTTACCTGCCCCGCGAATGGCTGGACGAAGCGGGCGCGCCGCACGACCCGCAAGCCGCCCTCGCCTCCCCGGCCTTGCCGCAGGTGTGCGGCCGCATGGCGGCGGAGGCCCGCCGCCGCTTCGGCCTGGCCGAAGCCGCCATGCGCTCCTGCGATCCTCGTGCGATGCGGCCGGCGCGGATCATGGCCGCCACCTATTCGACCGTGCTGGCCAAGCTGGAGGCGCGCGGCTGGACCGACCTGCAAACCCCTGTAAGCCTGCCAAAATGGCACAAGGCATGGATCGCCGCCCGGCATATGCTGTGAGGCATGCCCACGTCATCGGCGCAGGCATGGCCGGGCTGGCGGCGGCGCTCGACCTTGCCGATGCCGGCCGCGCCGTGACGCTGTACGAGGCCGGCCCGGTGGCCGGCGGGCGTTGCCGCTCCTATGACGACAAGGAGCTTGGCTGCCGCATCGACAACGGCAACCACCTCTGGCTGTCCGGCAACCGCACGATCGCGGCGTTCCTGCGCCGCATCGGGGCCGAGCGCACCCTGGCCGGCCCCCGCACGGCGATGTTCCCGTTCCACGACCTGCGGACCGGCAAGGGCTGGACGGTGCGGCCGAACGCCGGGCTGCTGCCCTGGTGGATCTTCGTCCCCGGCCGCGCCGTGCCGGGCGCCAGGCTGCGGGACTTTGCCGGCCTGCTGGCCATGCTGCGCGCCGGCCCGGACGCGACCGTCGCGGAGCTGATGCCGCCGGGCGCGCTGAATGACCGGCTGATCGAGCCGCTGGTGATCGCCGCCCTCAACACCAGCCCTGCCGCCGGCAGCGCCAGGCTGATGGGCGCGGTGATGCGCGAGACCCTGGCGCGCGGCGGGGCAGCCTGCGTCCCCACCTTCCCCCGCGAGGGCCTGTCCGCCACGTTCGTCGACCCGGCCATCATCGCCCTGCGCCAGGCCGGCGTCACGATCCGCACCGGCTGCCGGGTGACCGCGCTGCCGGCGGCGGACGGCCGGGTGCAGCGCATCGCCACCAATTTTGGCCCGGTGGACGCGGCCGGGGACGACATCGTCCTGGCCGTGCCCGCTCCGGTGGCACAGTCCTTGATTGACGGGTTGCAGGGGCCGGAGGCGTTCGAGTCGATCGTCAACCTGCACTACCGTCTCGACACGCTGCCGCATCCTGTGGGTTTCATTGGGCTTCTGAACGGCACGGCGGAGTGGGTCTTCGTCAAGCCAGGCATCGTGTCCGTGACGATCAGCGCCGCCAACCGCCTGGTTGACCGCCCTGCAAGTGACTTGGCTGCAACAGTGTGGCCAGAAGTGACCGCCGCTCTCGGCTTTGAGACTCCGCTCCCGCCCTGGCGTGTCGTAAAGGAGAAACGCGCGACCTTCGCCGCCACGCCTGCTGAAAACCGCCGGCGGCCGGGCGCGCGCACCCGCCTGGCGAATCTCGCCTTGGCGGGCGACTGGACGGACACCGGCCTGCCCGCGACCATCGAGGGGGCGATCAGGTCAGGACATGCTGCCGCTGCGGCGCTACGGTCTGCCGCTTGAGCCTGGATGGATGATGCCGAGCGAAACGTTAACCCGCCTTGAACCCGACACCCTGCAATCCGCGATCGACGCCGCCCAGGCCGCGTTGCACGACCGGCAATCCGCCGACGGCCACTGGCTGTTCGAGCTTGAGGCCGATGCCACGATCCCGTCCGCCTACATCCTGCTGGAGCACTACCTCGACCGGATCGACCCGGCGTTGCAGGCCAAGATCGGCGTCTATCTCCGCAGCATCCAGGGCGCCGATGGCGGCTGGCCGTTGTTCCACGACGGCGCATCGAACCTCTCGGCCAGCGTGCAGACCTATTTCGCGCTGAAGGCCATCGGTGATGCGGCCGAAGCCCCGCACATGGCCCGGGCGCGGGCGCGCATCCTGGCCATGGGCGGGGCGGAGCGCGCCAACGTGTTCACCCGCATCCAGCTGGCGCTGTTCGGGCAGGTGCCCTGGCGGGCCGTGCCGGTGATGCCGGTGGAGATCATGAACCTGCCGCGCTGGTTCTTCTTCCACATCTCCAAGGTCTCGTACTGGTCGCGCACCGTCATGGTGCCCCTCGTGGTGCTGATGACGCTGCGCCCGCAGGCCCGCAACCCGAGCGGCGCCAGCATCGCCGAGCTGTTCCGCACCCCGCCGGATCAAGTCCGGGACTGGATTCGCGGGCCGTACCGCTCGTCCTGGGGCATCGTGTTCAAGTGGCTGGACAGCCTGCTGCGCCCGCTGGCGCCCCACTTCCCCGCCGGCGCACGGCAGCGTGCGATCGACGCGGCGGTAGCCTTCACCGTCGAGCGGCTGAACGGCAAGGACGGGCTGGGCGCGATCTATCCCGCCATGGCGAACAGCGCCATGATGTTCGACGCGCTCGGCTACCCGGCCGACCATCCCCACGCCGCCACGGCCTGGGCCGCCATCCGCCGCCTGCTGCGCGTCGGGCCGGACCACGCCTACTGCCAGCCCTGCCTGTCGCCGATCTGGGACACCGGCCTTGCCGGACTCGCCATGGCCGAGTCCGACGGGGACCGGTCGCCCAAGGTCGCGGCAGCCTGCGACTGGCTGGCAGGGCGGCAGGTGACCACGGTGCGCGGCGACTGGGCTTGGTCCCGCCCCGATCTGGCGCCAGGCGGCTGGGCGTTCCAATACGAGAACCCGCACTATCCGGACGTGGACGACACGGCTGTCGTCGCGATGCTGCTGCACCGCTCCGGGGAGCACCCTGCAGCGGTGGCACGGGCGCGGGACTGGATCGTCGGCATGCAGAGCGGCAACGGCGGCTGGGGCGCGTTCGACGTCGACAACAGCCACCAGTTTCTCAACCACATCCCGTTCGCCGACCACGGCGCGCTGCTGGACCCGCCGACCGTGGACGTGACGGCGCGCTGCGTGTCGTTCCTGGCCGAACTCGGCCACACGCGGCAGGAGCCCGTGATCCGCCGGGCGCTCGCCTACCTGCTGCGCGAGCAAGAGGCGGACGGCAGCTGGTTCGGCCGCTGGGGGACCAACTATATCTACGGCACCTGGTCGGCCCTGTGCGCGCTGAACGCCGTCGGCCTGCCGCTCGTTGACCCGGTGATCCGCAAGGGGGCCTGCTGGCTGCTGTCATGCCAGCGCGACGACGGCGGCTGGGGCGAGGACGAGGACTCCTACGGCGACGCGCCGCATGGCCACTACCGGCGCAGCACGCCGTCGCAGACCGCTTGGGCGTTGCTCGGCTTGATGGCGGCCGGCGAAGTCAACAATCCCGCGGTCGCCAGCGGCATCGACTACCTCCGCCGCACCCAGACCGCCGCGGGCGAGTGGGACGAGGCGCCTTACACCGCCGTGGGTTTCCCCCGGGTGTTCTACCTGCGCTACCACGGCTATCGGCTGTTCTTCCCGCTGCTCGCCCTCGCGCGCTACCGCAACCTGCGGCAGGCTGACAGCCACCGGGTCGCGCTAGGCCTGTAGCCTTGCTCGGCATTGTCGTCGGGTTGGCGGCCGAGGCACGCATCGCCCGCGGACTCGGCGGCATGGTCGAGGTCGGCGGCGGCGGGACAGAGGGCGCCCTGGCCGCCGCGCAACGCCTGGCTGGCCGTGGCGCACATGCGCTGCTGAGCTTCGGCCTCGCCGGCGGCCTGTCGCCCGGGATGGAGGCCGGCGGCGTTATTGTGCCGGTGGCCGTGATGTCGGACGGCGAGGCGTGGGCGACCGACCCGGCGCTCGCCGCCTTGCTGGGCAAGCCCGCCGGCACCCTGCTCGCAACCGCCGAGATCATCGCCACCCGCGCCGCGAAGGAAGCGGCGTGGCGCAGGACTGGCGCGGTCGCCGTCGACATGGAGAGCGGTGCGGTGGCCCGGGTCGCGTCCCGGTGCCGCATCCCGTTCGCCGTCCTGCGCGCCGTTTGCGATCCCGCCGGCCGCACCCTGCCGCCGGCGGCCCTGGATGCGCTGGATGCCGGCGGGCGCGTCAGGCCGCTCGCCCTGCTGGGTTCGCTCGCCCGTCATCCGGGACAGGTTGCTGGCCTGCTGGCACTCGCGCGCGAGGCAGGGCAGGCACGGCGGGCGCTGCTTGCCCGCGTTGCCGCGACAGGCCACCTGGATGCAGCCTTAGCGGGCCTGCTGGATCGCTGAGAGTATCCAGCGGCCGCCCGCGCTGCGAACGAAGGTCCAAACTTCCGTGATGACCTGCTCCTCGGTCAGGCTGCCGTCCACCACCCGGTTCTGCTCGTCCCGCGTCACGTCGAGCATGGCGAAGTTCATCGCAACGGTCGCATACTCGCGGTTTCCCTCCGCCCAGGCCTGCGCGAGGTCTCCCTTCTGCAGCCGGACGTTGGTGACCGTGTTGCGCAGCCCGCGGCTGCGCAGAGCGGCCAGCTGCTCGGCAAAGTACCCGGCCATCTCGGGCGTGGCGATCGAGCGGAGGCCGTTGAGGTCCTCGGCGCTCCAGGCGGCCTGCATCGCCTTGAGCAGCTGCTCGAAGGCCTGGTAGTCCGCTGGGCTGACCGCGATCGTCGGCGGTGCAGCCCGCGCCCCGCCGCACACCCCTGCCCCCCGCGCGCCC
>CAXTPP010000025.1:0-34005 GCA_964246185.1 uncultured Acetobacteraceae bacterium | reverse complement strand
CAATATGGCCTGGTGCGCGGTTTGGCTAAGGTGGCGCGCAACCTCATAGTGATCGCCGCAATCCTGAGCGCATCGTCGGCCGCAGGCGCCGCGCGACCGGTGAAGCTACTGGTGTTCGGCGACTCGCTGGCAGCGGGATACGGCTTGGCGGAAGCCGACGGGTTCCAGGCGCAGCTGGGCGGCGCGCTGAAAGCCGACGGGTTCGACGTGCAAATCCTGGACGGCGGCGTCTCCGGCGACACCACGGCCGGCGGGCGCTCCCGGCTGGACTGGGCGCTGACCGACAAGCCGGACGCGGTGCTGGTGGAGCTGGGCGGCAATGATGGGCTGCGCGGCACCGACCCTGCAGACATGGAAGCCAATCTCGGAGCCATCCTGGACACGCTGGCGCGCGATCACATCCCCGCCCTGCTCTCCGGCATGGTCGCACCGCCCAACCTCGGCGCACCGTTCAGCCGCGAGTTCGGCGCCGCGTTCGCCCGGCTCGGCCAGCGGCCAGGGCTGGTGTACGACCCCTTCTTCCTCGACGGCGTGGCCGGTGACCCGGCGCTCAACCAGCCCGACCACATCCATCCCAATCCCGCGGGGGTGAGGAATGTGGTCGCGCGCATCAAGCCGTTGGTGGAGCGGCTGCTGCGCGAGGTGCCGGGCGAGTCGTGAGCCAAGGGGGATGAGCCAAGGGGGATGAGACTGTTCGTGGCGCTCGGGCTGCCGCGGGACGTGCGCACGCAGCTGTCCCGCTGTTCCACCGCGCTGCCCGGCGCGCGCTGGCTGCCGCCCGAAACCTACCATCTGACGCTGCGCTTCATGGGCGACATTCCCGGCCACCGCGCGGAGGATCTGGACGAGGCGCTGGCGGCGCTGCGCGGGCGTCCGTTCACCCTGCAGCTGGGCGGGGTGGGCTTGCAGGAGAAGGCCGGCCGGCCGCAGACGCTATGGGCAGGGGTGGACCGCAGCCAGCAGCTCGACCACCTGCAGGCCAAGATCGAGACGGCGGTGCAGCGCGTGGGCTTCGAACCGGAGCGGCGGCGGTTCAACCCGCACGTCACGCTGGCCCGGCTGGACAATGCCGCACTGGACGCCCTGGTCAGGTGGGTGCAGGCGCACAACCTGTTGCGGGCCGACCCGGTGGCGGTGGGGCACTTCACCCTGTTCTCCTCCCAGCTGGGCAAGGACGGCGCAGCCTACACGCCCGAGGTGGATTACCCGCTTGCCCGATAACCTGCCCGATAACCTGAACATCGCCGCCGCCGAGGCCCGCGCCTGCACCGCCTGCGCCGGGGTGCTGCCGCTCGGCCCCCGCCCGATCCTGCGGGTCAGCACCACGGCCAAGCTGCTGATCGCGAGCCAGGCGCCCGGCACCAAGGTCCATGCCAGCGGCACGCCCTGGACCGACGAGAGCGGCAAGCGGCTGCGCGGCTGGCTCGGGCTGACGCCGGAGGAGTTCTACGACGGCGCCAAGGTGGCCATCCTGCCCATGGGCCTGTGCTACCCCGGCCGGCTGCCGAAAGGCGGGGACGCGCCGCCGCGGCCGGAATGCGCCCAGCTCTGGCGGCCCCGGCTGCTCGGGCTGATGCCGCAACTGGAACTGACGCTGCTGGTCGGCAGCTACGCCCAGGCGGACGCGCTGGGCCGCGGCATGATGACGGACCGGGTGCGCGCCTGGCGGCACCACCTGCCGCGCTACTTCCCACTGCCGCACCCGTCCTGGCGCACGGGGGTCTGGGAGACGCGCAACCCGTGGTTCGTGACGGACGTGCTGCCGGGTCTGCGGGAGGCGGTGGCACGGGTGCTGGAAAGCTAGCTGCGGCCTGCGGTGGACGTAAGCACATGTGCCCACAGGATCAGGAATGCGTCATCCGGGTCCTGTCGTCTGCCAGTCTGGATGAGGCCGTTGAATGCCAGCACTGATTGCGATGCTTGGTTACCATCTGCTGTCTCGGCCAACAGCACGAGCACTTCCGGGTCCCGTTGCGCTTCATCCACCATCAAGGCGACCGCCCTGGTCGCAAAGCCTTTGCAGCGTCGCGCTGCTGCGACGCCATATCCGATTTCAGCATTCCCTTCCTCATCTGGTGGCCGCTTGAACCCGCAGAGGCCTACGACTTCGTTCTCGTCAATGATGAGCCAGTGACTTCTGCATTTGGCGAAGTGGAGCTTTGCCGTGATCCGGCGGAGCAGCTTAATGACGCTCTCGTCGGCAACGCCATTTGGCGGTTGAGTCAAACCACTAGGAGCTTTGGTTTCCCCGAGAAGCCACGCAAAGTGCTCGTCTGTAACCGCTAGAAGATGCGTCATGCAGCCGGCCGGAAACTCAAAGGAGCGATGCGCCAAATCGCTTCAAAAGTAAGCCGCTACTGGCAGAAGGCCCGCCGCCTGGGCCCGATGTTCGGCACTATGCAGGATCTCTCGTTTCTGGATGGTGCGACGCTCGCCCTTGTTTCGCATGGCTCCTACCTCGGCCGGGGTGTCAACCATGCCAAACGCCGTCTTGCGGGCGCTTACTTGCTGCTGGATGGCTGTTAATGCAACCGTTGTCATCCAGCCTCGCCTGCCATTGATCACGGCCCCAACAACCTTGGATTGCCCTACTCGTCACTTGTCCGTTTGAGAAGCTATGGCATGTCGATAGCTCAGATGGGCCGGGTGATAGAAATCGATTTTCAGCTTCCCAAGCCTGTTCTCTCGGACAAAGCCCTATCCCAGCATCGCCGCGTCGAAACTCTCATCATTGATGGCAACAACGTCGAAATCACCAGATGGAAATTGCCCGTCCGTTTAGATCGCCGCAGCTGCCCCGCCAACAAGCACGGGAGGGGTGGCCGTTTTTTACAAAGTAAACCTGGAACGCGCGGCTGAGCGGCACCAACGCCGCGACATATTCATCTGCAAGAGCCATTTACGCCCTCCTCACCTCGTCGCCCACCCGAACCTCGCCGCCCTCGACTACCCGGGCGGTGATCCCGCCATGGCCTCGCACCGCGTTGTAGCCGCCCACCCCCAGGATCGCCTCCATGCGCGAGCACGGGTGGCACTCCCCCGTCACCTCCAGCACCGCCGGCCCGATCCGCACGCGGCGCTCCTTGAGCGCCAGCAGGTTGATGCCGGACACCAGGATGTTGCGCCGCAGTTCCTCCGGCGTCACCGCGTCGCGGCCCAGGAACCCGGCGATCGCCGCCAAATCCTCCGTCGCCAGCAGCGTCACCTGCCGGCGGCCGTCCGGCTGGCCCTGCCAACGGTCCCCGAGCAGGCCCATGCCGGGCTGCAGGCAGGCGGACGGCATGGCCAGCACCGGCTGCCGCCGCTCCGGCCGCAAGCCGATCCAACGCACGACGCCGGGCCGCATGGGCGCGGACAGCAGCCGTGCCAGCGGAGAGGCGGGGTTCAGCATGAGGCGCCATCCCCCTTCCTCAACAATGGACGCTGCGTTAACGGTGACAACTCTGCTCCGCACCCCAAGTGGCCTCTGCGGCGTCGCTGCCCCAGCTTTGATAGTCTCTTCCTTTGACAGTCTCCTCGATAGTCTGGC
The DNA here is from genome assembly GCA_964246185.1 of uncultured Acetobacteraceae bacterium. GTDB lineage: Bacteria > Pseudomonadota > Alphaproteobacteria > Acetobacterales > Acetobacteraceae > LMUY01. The sequence continues at coordinate 30,476 of CAXTPP010000025.1, read as the reverse complement.
TCATCCGATAGAAGGCAAGGTTCACCAATGCGCGCATCGCCCGGCCCGACCTTCCCCGCTCGCCAGACATGGGGTGTGCCGGGTTGACCCGCACAACCGCGCAACGCCGGGTGGGCATCGTCGGCGCCGGGCCGGGCGGGCTCGCGGCGGCGATGCTGCTGGCCCAGGCAGGGGCGGACGTCACCGTCTTCGAGCGCCACGGCGTCGTCGGTGGCCGGTCCGCCACCATCGAAGCGCCAAGCGCCGCCGGCACCTTCCGGTTCGACATGGGGCCGACCTTCTTCCTTTACCCGCGCGTGCTGGCGGACATTTTCGCCGCCTGCGGACGGGATTTGGACCGCGAGGTGGAGCTGATCCGGCTCGATCCGCAATATCACCTGGTGTTCGAGGCCGGCGGCGAGATCCAAGCCACCGGCGACATGGCGCGGCTGGCGCAGGAAGTGGCCCGGCTCGCCCCGGCGGACGCCGCCGCCCTGCCGCGCTTCATGGCGGACAACCGCGCCAAGCTGGCAGCTTTCAAGCCGATCCTGGAGATGCCGTTCAACGGCCCGCGCGACCTGTTCCGCAAGGACCTGCTGAAGTCGCTGAAGCTGATGCGCCCGCACCGGACGGTCGACAGCGACCTCGCCACCTACTTCAGCGACGAGCGGGTGCGGCTGGCGTTCTCGTTCCAATCGAAATACCTGGGCATGTCCCCGTTCCGCTGCCCCAGCCTGTTCACCATCCTGTCGTTCATGGAATACGAGTTCGGCGTATTCCACCCGCGCGGTGGCTGCGGCGCGGTGATGACGACCATGGAGCGCATCGCCCGCGACATGGGCGTGCAGTTCCGCATGGCGGAGCCGGTGCAGGAAATCCTGTTCGAGGGCCGCCGCGCCACCGGCGTGCGCACCGCGGAGGCCACGGACCGGTTCGACGCCCTGGTGATCAACGCGGATTTCGCGCAGGCCATGTCAACCCTGGTGCCGGACCGCCTGCGCCGCCGCTGGACGGACCGCAAGCTGGCGACCAAGAAGTACTCCTGCTCCACCTTCATGCTCTACCTCGGGATCGAGGGCGAGCTGCCAGACCTGTCGCACCACACGATCTACCTGTCCAAGAACTACCGCCGCAACGTGCGGGACATTGAGGAGGGGCTGGTGCCGCCGGGCGAGCCGTCCCTGTACGTGCAGAACGTGTGCGTCACCGACCCAGCCATGGCACCGCGTGGCCACTCCACGCTATACGTGCTGGTGCCGGTGGGCAACCGGGTGGGCGCGGGCATCGATTGGGAGGCCGAGCGCGCCGGCTACCGCGCCGCCACCCTGAAGCGGCTGGAGAAGCTCGGCATCCACGACATCGAGAAGCGGATCGTGTTCGAGAGGATGACCACGCCCACCGACTGGGAGGCCGACCTCAACGTCTACCGGGGCGCCACCTTCAACCTCGCGCACTCGCTGCAGCAGATGCTGCATTTCCGCCCGCGCAACCGCTTCGAGGACCTGGACGGCGTGTACCTGGTCGGCGGCGGCACCCACCCCGGCAGCGGCCTGCCTGTGATTTTCGAGAGCGCGCGCATCACTAGCCGACTGCTGGCGGACGACCTCGGGCTGCGGCCGCACTGGGAGCCGTCCCTGATGGCGGCGCCCGAATATGAACCCGCCATCGCGGAGACGGTATGAGCAAGATGGACCCTGTCGGCGTTGTCGGCGGCGGCTTGGGCGGCCTGGCGGCGGCGTGCGTGCTGGCGGCGCGCGGCCACCGGGTCATCCTGTTCGAGAAGAACGACTGGGTCGGCGGCAAGGCGGCCGAGTTCGAGCAGGACGGCTACCGGTTCGACATGGGGCCGACCATCCTGACTGTGCCGGCCGTGCTCCGCCGCATCTTCGCCGAGGCCGGGCGGGACCTGGACCAGGCGATGGACCTCCGCCGGCTGGACCCGCAGTGGCGCTGCTTCTTCGACGACGGCTCCCAGCTGGACCTGACCGAAGACACCGAGAAGATGGCGGCCAGCCTGGACGCTTACAGCCCCGGGCAATCCCAGGGCTACCGCGATTTCCTCCGCATGAGCGAGGGATTGCACGACGTGAGCCAGAAGTTCTTCTTCTGGCGCTCGGTCGAGGACATCCGCGACACGATGGACCTCAGGAAGAACATGGACTTGGCGACGCTGAAGGACGTGCTGAGCCTGCGCATGGGCAGCACGGTCGCCGGGCAGATACGCAAGAAGGTGTCCGACCCGCGGGTGGCGCAGATGCTGGACCATTTCGTGCAGTATGTCGGATCGTCGCCGTACAACTCGCCCGCCGTGCTGTGCTCGATCGGGCACATGCAGACGGACGGCGGCATCTGGTACCCCATGGGCGGCACCCGCGCCGTACCGGTGGCACTGGCCAAGCTGGCGGAGGAATTAGGCGTCGAGATTCGGCTCTCGACCGGCATCCGCCGCATCGTGTCCGACCGCGGCGTGGTGAGCGCGGTGGAGACGGAGGCAGGCGAGACGGTGCCGGTCTCCAACGTCGTGTCCAACATGGACAGCGTGCGCACCTATCAGGAACTGGTCGGCGGCAAGCCCGCGGCCAGCTTCGCCAAGCGGTGGAGGCGGGACCCGGCGTGCTCGGGCGTCGTGCTCTACCTCGGGCTGAACAAGGCATACGACCACCTGGCGCATCACGGCTTCGTCTTCTCCAAAGACCCGGAAGAGGAGTTCGACTGGATCTACGACAAGGGCGAACCAGCGCCGGACCCGACCTGCTACATCGCCGCCCCGTCCCGCACGGAACCCGGCGTGGCGCCACCCGGCGGCGAGTCGCTCTACGTGCTGGTCCACACGCCATACCTTCGCCCGCATCATGACTGGTCGAAGATGTTGCCCCAGTATCGCAAGGTGATCTTGGAGAAGCTGGCGCGCTGCGCCGGGATGCCGGACCTGGAAAGCCGCATCGTGGTGGAACGGACGCTGACGCCGGCGGACATCCACGAGCGTTACCGGGTGCTGAACGGCGCGATCTACGGCCTTGCCAGCCACGGCCGCTTCTTCGGCGCGTTCAAGCCCGGCAATCGCTCGCGGGACTTGGCCGGACTCTACCTGGCCGGCGGCGCGGCGCATCCAGGGCCGGGCATGCCGATGGTGCTCATGTCCGGCTGGATCGCCGCCGACAGCTTGGACCGGGACCGCACCTCCAACGCAGCCCCCCTGAGTGCCTGAAATCCCACCTCTCCCGCGTGCGGGGGAGGGCGGGGGCGGACTGCCGGCGCTCGACGCGAAAGCCACCATGGCCCGCCGGTCGGAGCGGATGTTCCGCCTGTTCGCGGCATACCTCCGCTGGTACGTCAGCCGCCATCTCCATGCCGTCCGCCTGTCCCGCACCGGACTGCCGCATGCTCCTGCCGGCCGGCCGCTGATCGTCTACTCCAACCATCCGTCATGGTGGGACCCGGCGATCTACATCCTGCTCTGCGACATGCTGTTCCGCGGCCGCGCCGGCTTCGGCCCGATGGATGCGGCGGCTTTGGGCAAGTACGGCGTGCTCGCGCGCATGGGCGTCTTTCCCGTGGCGCAGGACGACAAGCGGGGCGCCGCGCAGTTCCTGCGCACCTCGCTTGCCGTGCTGGAGACGCCGTCCGCGATGCTGTGGGTCACCGCGGAAGGCAGCTTCACCGACTCCCGCAGCCGCCCGATCCGCCTGCGCCCTGGTCTGGCGCACCTGGCCCGCCGGGTGCCGGATGCCGTCATCCTGCCGCTCGCCCTGGAGTATTCGTTCTGGAACGAGAGCCGGCCGGAAGCCTTGCTGCGGTTCGGCGAACCCTTGCAGAAGGAAGGCAGCGGCAGCGTCGCCGATTGGACGGAACGCCTGGAACATGCGTTGGCTACGACCATGGACACTTTAGCCGCTGAATCGATGACCCGTGACCCCAAGCTGTTCCAACCGCTGGTGCGCGGCGGTTCCGGGGTGGGCGGAATCTATGATTCCTGGCGCTGGCTGCGCGCGAGGGCTGCGGGACGTCGGTTCGACGCCAGCCACGAGGGCGAGGCTTGAGCATGCTCGGCTGGGTCGCCCTGGTGCTGGCCGGAGGCCCATGCCTGCTCGCTTTGCTGAACCTCTGGGGTTTCCGCCCGCCTGCGCCCGCTGCGGCGCCCGAACCGATTTCCGTGCTGATCCCCGCCCGCAACGAGGAGGCCAACATCGGCGCTGCGGTGGCGGCCGTGCTGGCCAACACCGGGGTGCCGTTCGAGCTGCTGGTGCTGGATGACGGCTCCACCGACCGGACGGCCGCCATCCTGGCTGGGATCGCGGACCCGCGGCTGCGCGTGGTCAGCGGCCCGGCGCTGCCCGCCGGATGGTCCGGCAAGCAGCACGCCTGCGCCGTGTTGGCCCGCGCCGCGCAGCACAGCCTGCTGGTGTTCACCGATGCCGACGTCCGGCTGTCGCCCGACGCGCTGGTGCGGATGGCCGGGTTCATGGAGCGCACGAAGGTTGGACTCGGCAGCGGTTTCCCGCACCAGGTCGTCCGCAGCTGGTCGGAGCAGCTGCTGCTGCCGCTGATCCACTTCCTGCTGCTCGGCTTCCTGCCCATGCCCCTGATGCGGCGGCTCTCGGCCGTCGGCCTGGGGGCGGGGTGCGGCCAGCTGTTCATCGCCCGCCGGGCCGCCTACGAGCTGGCTGGCGGCCATGGCGCCATCCGCGCCTCTCTGCACGACGGCATCACCTTGCCGCGCGCCTTTCGCCGGGTGGGCGAGATGACGGGGCTGTTCGACGCGACCGACCTGGCGTCCTGCCGCATGTACTCGTCGGCGGCCGAGCTGTGGTCCGGCCTGGGCAAGAACGCGACCGAGGGCATGGCCCGGCCGCTGCCGCTGCTGGTGTGGACGGTGCTGCTCGGTGGCGGCCAGGTGCTGCCAGGCGTCCTGATGCTCGTGGCGCCCAGCACGGCGGCCATGGCGGCGCTCGTGCTGTCGATCGGGTTGCGCCTGGTGCTCGCGGTGCGGTTCCGCCAGCCGGAGCTGAGCGCGGTGCTGCACCCCTTCGGCATCCTGGCCCTGCTGGCGGTGCAATGGGCGGCTTTGGCGCGCTTCCTGCGCGGACGCCCCGCCATGTGGCGCGGCCGGGCCTATCCCGCGCAATGATTCGTCAAATACGGCTTGGGACCATGCTGGCCGGAGGGCTTGCCGTTCTCGCCGCGATGCCTGTGGCCGCTGAACCCGGCGGCGTGGATGTCACGATTGCGAGCGTCCGCTCATCGGCCGGACATGTGCTGGTCGCCATCTGTGACCGGCAGACCTTTTTGCAGGAGACTTGCCGCTACCGGGGACGCGCCCAGGCTGTTCCGGGCGTCGTCACGGTCCACATCGCCGGAGTGCCGCCAGGGGTCTATGCCGCCCAGGCCTACCAAGACGAGAACGACAACGGCAAGGTCGATCGCAACTTCTTCGGGATACCGAAAGAGGGCATCGGCTTTTCCAACGGCGCCAAGATGCGGTTTGGCCCGCCATCGTTCGCCGATGCCGCCTTCACCCTCGGCTCGGAAGGCGGACGCATCCGATTCTCGTTGACCTACTTCAATTAATTGCTGGCGTGGGCCATGGCTATCTTGCGGGTCCCCTGGCCTAATCCCTCTTCGATCGAGAAGGCGAGCGCAGCGGCGACGCAACGGTAGCCGAGGTCGTTCATGTGGACGTTGTCGCCGGCCAGGAAATGACCGTAGCCATAGCCATTGCGCTGCCATCCATCCATCAAAGCGCCGCGTGAGAACAGCGACACGTTGTACTTCGCGGCCAAGTCCGCCAGGGTTTGCTCCATCACGGCGTGTTCCGGCGATGCCAGGATCATCGGCGAGCGCTGGTTGTCCATCAGCACCACGTCGATGCCCAGGAATTTCAACTTTTCGATGCCGGTGGATACCAGTTTTTTGAAAATCGCCGGGTCCGAGTTCTCCATCGCTCCGTTGGCGCCAACCTGCCAGATCACCAGGTCTGGCCGGACTGCCAGCACGTCGCTGTCGAGCCGCGCGACCTCCTCCAGCGCGTCCTGGCCACCGATCCCGCGGTTGATGACCGCGATGTGGGCGAGGGGGAGAGCCGCTGCCATGTCCTCCTGCAACCGGGCCGGGTAGGTCCTGGCGGGGGCCGTCGCCATCCAGCCGGACGTGCTGGACGAGCCGAGCGCCACGATCGTCACTTCGGAGTTGCTGGCCAGCCGCTTCTTGGTCGCGGGCAGGGCCAGGGCTGGGTTACGTCCTGGCGGGCAAGCTTCCTCGGCGCTGGCAGAGGCCGAAGCCAAGCCGAGCGCCGCGATCAGCGCGCAAGCAGTAACAGTCCGTTGCATCATGCCGAACCATCGCATATCGAAAGCAGGAATCCAGCCGAAAGACGCAGCGTTACCGCTTTTTCATGCAGTGCCGCCAACGGTCAAGCCGGACAGCTTGATCGTCGGCTGGCCGACTCCGACCGGCACGCCCTGCCCGTTCTTGCCGCATGTGCCGATCCCAGGGTCCAGCGCCAGGTCGTTGCCTACCATCGTCACCTTGGTCAGCGCGTCTGGGCCGTTGCCGATCAGCGTGGCGCCCTTTACCGGCGTCGTCACCCGGCCGTCCTCGATCAGGTAGGCCTCGCTGGCGGAGAACACGAACTTGCCCGACGTGATATCGACCGAGCCGCCGCCGAAGTTCACCGCGTACAGCCCGCGGCTGACCGAGCGGATCATCTCCTCGGGCGTGTGCGGCCCCGCCATCATCACCGTGTTGGTCATCCGCGGCATCGGCGCGTGCGCGTAGGACTGCCGGCGGCCGTTGCCCGTGGGGGCCACACCCATCAGGCGGGCGTTCAGCCGGTCCTGGATGTAGCCCCTCAGGATGCCGTCCTCGATCATCACCATCCGGCCGGATGGCGTGCCCTCGTCATCGACCGTCAGGCTGCCGCGGCGGTCCGGCATGGTGCCGTCGTCCACCACCGTGACGCCGGGTGCGGCGATGCGCTGGCCGAGCAGGCCGGAGAAGGCAGAGGTCTTCTTGCGGTTGAAGTCGCCTTCCAGCCCATGGCCCACCGCTTCGTGCAACAGGATGCCGGGCCAGCCGGAGCCGAGCACCACGGGCATCTCGCCGGCGGGCGCCGGGCGGCTCTCCAGGTTCACCAGGGCCTGGCGCAGCGCCTCGTCCACGCCGGCGCGCCAGGTCTCCTCCGTCAACAGCTGGGCGTAGCCGAAACGGCCGCCCGTGCCGTGGCCGCCGGTCTCTCTCCGGCCATCCTGTTCCACCACCACGGAAATGTTCAGCCGCACCAGCGGACGGATGTCGGCGACACGGCAGCCATCGGCGCGCATCACCTGGACCGCCTGCCACTCCCCGTACATGGTGGCTGAAACCTGCTTCACCCGCGGGTCCTTGCCGCGGGCATACTCGTCAACCTGCGCCAGGATGGCGGTGCGGGCCGCGAAATCCAGCTCGGACAACGGGTTCAGGTCGGCATACAGCCGCGAGTTGCTGGCCCGCGGCGGTTCGGCCGCCGTGCCGCTGCGCCCCCCGCGCACCGCGCCCACCGCCGCAGCCGCCCGGTGCAGCGCGGGTTCGCTCATCTCGCCAGCGTGGGCGTAACCGGTTTCCTCCCCCAGGATCGCGCGCAGACCGAAGCCGGACCCGCTCTCGAACCCGGCGTGCCGGATACGGCCATCATCCAAGGAGATCTGCTCGCTCTCCCGGTATTCGAGGAACAGCTCGCCGTCGTCGCAGCCAGCCAGCGCCTCCGCCGTGACCGCTTCGGCTGTCGCGCGGTCCAACGCCGCGTCGTCCCGCTCGAAGAACAGCCGGTCGGTGGTGGCCAGGGGGGAGAGTGCGGGCATCATGCAGGGTCCAGTCGGGCAGGAGGGATCAGTGTAGCCGGCGGTCGAGGTGGTTTGCCACCACAACCGCCGTCAGCAACAGCACGGCGACACCTTGGTGCGCCGTGGCCAGGACGACGGGGACGCCGCCGAGCAACGTGAGCACGCCAAGGCTGTATTGCAGCACGACGACGCCGCCCATCGCCAAGGCTGCCCGACGCAGGGCGTGGGGCAGCACGGCGCGCAGCCCGGTTGCGACGGTGGCGATCACCACGGCCGCCGTGACCGTCGCCAGCAGCCGATGGTCGAACTGCACCGCGCCCAGGTTTTCCGTCAGGTTGCGAAGAAACGGATGCAAGTCCGCGTAGTCGGGCGGGACCAGTCCGCCACCCATCAGCGGGAAGCTATTGTAGACCAGCCCCGCGTGCAGCCCGGCGACGAACCCGCCGGCCACGATCGTCGTAGGCACCAGCACCGCGCAGGCGACCAGCATACGCCGGAACGCGGAGCTGGTGGAAAAGCGCGCGGCTCCTGGCCGCAGCACGCCAAGGGCCGTCCAGAGGATGGCCACATACAATGCGAGCGCCAAGGCGAGATGCACGACCAGCCGGTAGGCGGACACCGCCGTGCTGTCCGCCGCGAAGCCGGAGGCGACCATGAACCAGCCGACTGCGCCCTGCAGGCCTCCAAGCGCGAAGAACCCGAGCAGCCGCAGCCACAGGCCTCGCCGGATTGCGCCGCGCAGGCCAAGCACGACCAGCGGCATCAGGAAGACCACGCCGATCAGCCGGCCCCACAGCCGATGCGTCCATTCCAGCCAGAAGATGTGCTTGAAACCAGCCAGCCCGAAGCCCTGGTTGACCAGCGCGTATTGCGGGATCTCCTGGTAGAGCTTGTAGAGCCGCTGCCACTCGGCGTCCGACCAAGGCGGCAGCACGCCTGACAGCGGCGCCCATTCCATGATGGACAGCCCGGACCCGGTCAGCCGCGTGGCGCCGCCCAGCACGATCATCACCAGCAACATGCCGCAGACCGTGAACAACCAACCGGCGACCAGCCGCCGGTTCAGCCGCTCGCGCGGCGTCTCGATGCGGAGGTAGGTGTCGTCGAGATCGAACGGCACGGCGTAACCCCTTTCCGGCAAGGTCCTGGCTTGAACGTCACGGCTCGCTGACGGCCCATCCGCTTGCCGGCACGATCACGCGGATGCTACCGCCCTGGCTGGATGACCCAGCCGCCGCCTATCCTGTCCGTCGTCGTGCCGGTGCGCAACGAGGCGCTGAACATCGCGCCGCTGATCGTGGAGATCGAGGCGGCGCTTAGCCATATAGCTCACGAGATCGTCTATGTGGACGATGGCAGCGATGATGAAACCCCCCAGGCGCTGCGCGAGGCGCTGCAAAACTGCCCAGCCGTGCCGCTGGTGATGCTCCGGCACCGGGTCAGCTGCGGGCAGAGCGCCGCCATCATCACGGGGGTTCATGCGGCCAGCGCCGCCTGGATCGCCACCCTGGACGGCGACGGGCAGAATGACCCGGCGGACATCCCCGCGTTGCTCGTCCGCGCCCAGGCCGCTGGCGGGCTGGTGCTGACCATAGGGCACCGCGTGCGCCGTCGGGACACGCTGGCCAAGCGCGCTGCCTCCCGCCTGGCCAACGCAATCCGTGCGCGGCTGCTCAAGGACGCGACGCCGGACACGGGATGCGGGCTCAAGCTGTTCCGGCGCGACGACTTCCTGGCGTTGCCGCACTTCGACCACATGCATCGTTACCTGCCGGCGTTGTTCATCCGCGCCGGCGGCCGGGTGGCATCGGTGCCGGTCAACCACCGTCCCCGCACCCGCGGCCGATCGAACTATGGCACGCTGGACCGGCTCTGGGTCGGCGTCTTCGACTTGGCTGGGGTATTCTGGCTGCAACGCCGCTGGCGGCGGCCAATGCTGGAAGAAGCAACGCTGGACATGTCGGAGTGAGCGCCAGCCTTCACGCCGGCAAGATGCTCTGGAAGCCGGCGTTGCTGGCGGCCGGGCTGCTGGCCGCAACCCTGGCGTCACGCGGCGGCCTGGGCCGCAGCATCCTCGATGCACCGGCGGAGGCTGGCCCGGCGGCGTTCGTGCTGGCCGCCGCCGTAGCCTGTGCCTTGGGCGTGCCCCGCCAGGTGGTCGCGTACGCCGCCGGGCTTGGCTTCGGCGCCTGGACCGGCTGTGCGCTGGCCCTCGCGGCGCAGCTTGGCGGGTGCGCCGCAGCTTTCCTGTGGGCCCGGCTGGTGGCGCGGGACTGGGCCGGGCGGCTCACCCGGGGCCGCGTGGCCCGGCTCGACCGTCAGATCAGCCGGCACCCGTTCAGCGCCACCCTCACGCTGCGGCTGCTTCCGGTCGGCAGCAACCTGTTGCTGAACCTGCTGGCCGGCGTGTCGGCGGTTGCGGCTGGGCCGTTCCTGCTGGCGTCGGCGATCGGCTACGTGCCGCAAACACTGGTGTTCGCGCTGCTGGGCGGCGGGGTGCGGCTAGACCGGACGTCGCAGATGGCGCTGGCGGCGGCCCTGTTCGCGCTGGCCGGCCTGCTCGGGCTCTGGCTGCTGCGCCGGGTGCGGGAGGCAGGGTAATCTGCCGTGGATCGCTCGGGTCATGGTTTGGCGATACAGGAGTACGTCCGCGATGACGTGAGCGAGGCCGGACCCACCACTCGGTGGACCTGGCCTCTGGGGCACTGGCCGTCATCGACCAGCACGGCTTGCTTGTTGCCAAGCTCCCCAGGCAGCGGCTCGGTCTTGAGCAACTTCTGCCCACCGCAGCCGCAGAGCAGGCCGAGGCCCATGGCAAGCACAGCCAACCGCACGATCATCCACCCACTCCGCGACGCCTGTCCGGCAGAGTAGGCAGCTTACGCCATGCAGCCCAGCCTCAACGGAAGGGAGGCCGGCTCGGCATCGGCATTTGGCCGACCGCCCCGTTCATGCCGCCCGGTTGCGCGCCCATTTGCGCACCCATCTGGGGCGCGTAGGTGAAGCCATTGGGCAGGCCAGGCGCTGCGTCCCCAGCGCTTTCCACCGGCGGGGCAGGCCCGGGGCCGCGCAGCAGGTCGCAGGCCCAGCGCCATCCGGCAGCGCGCCCTGTCAAGCTGCCGCCCCCGTCGTAGCCGCAGCTGCAATTGGACCAGGCCTGCCCATCCAGCGCGGGTCCGCAGCGCGGCATCGTCGGCTGCGCCAAGACTGGGACTGCCATCAGGCAGAGGCAGGCGGCAAGCGCCAGGGTGCGGGAAAGACGCACGCCATCGGACGACCGTGCAATGGGCACGCCCGTCGGCCTACTTGGCCACCCAGTAGCCCAGCAACAGCCATATCGGCACGGACAGCGCCACTCCCAGCGCGATGCCGCGGGCGCTGCCGAGGGCATCTTGGCTCCTTTCGCTTAGACGGTCCTGCCAATCCTCCTCGGACTCGCCGGGCCATTGCGCCTGCCAATCCAGGTCCGTCTCGACCTGCCGCAGCAGGGGTACGAGCGCCGGGTCCGCCTCGGTGCGGCCTGGCCTGCGCCGGTCCTCCGCGACCAGCTGCGCTTCAGCGTCGTCAAGGATCGAAGGGTCAGACATGCCATGAGCTTCCTTGGCCAACTGCCCTGACGTTATGATTTAAGTGTGAATAATCCCTGAACCTTGGCCATCAATCGCGCCATCCTGTCCGGCCGGTTCAGATGCCGGCGAACCAGTTGAACCCCTGGTTTTCCCAGTAGCCGCCCGGGTAGGTGTTGGTTACCTCCATCGCAGTGATCCATTTCGGGTTCTTGAAGCCGAGCTTGGTGGACATGCGCAGCCGCAGCGGGAAGCCGAACGGGTCGGCCAATGTCTCGCCGGCGTACTTGGTGGCGAGCAGCGTTTGCGGGTGCAGCGCCGTCGCCATGTCGATGCTGCTCGGGTAGTCGTCCGCTGTCTTGAAGGCGACGTATCTGGCGCGGGTGTCGGCGCCGACCCGCTCCAGGAAGCTGCGCAGCGTGGGGCCGGACCACTCGCCGATGTAGTCCCAGCCTTCGACGCAGACATGCTTGATGATCATGTCCGTCTGCGGCAGGGCGGCGATCTGCTCCACCGTCCATGGCCGCTTGTCCGCGATCGATCCGGACAGCTCCAGCTTCCAGTCCGCCGCGTTCACCGGCTTCACATCCTGGACGTCGTAGTAGGCGTTGAACTTGGGCGGCTTGAGCACCGACGAGGCCGGATAGGTCGGCGCCAGGTGGGCTGGGTCGAACAGCGCCTGCTGCACGCGGTCGTTCATGGCGGAAATCGCTTTCAGCCCGGCCTCGACCGCCCCGGAGGTGCTCACGTCGCACCCGGTCAGCATGGTCAGCGCGCCGAGCGAGAGGCCGCCGCGGACCAGGCCCCGGCGCTCCAATGAGCGGATCAACGGGCGGTGGTCGTCCAGCACCGCCGGGTTCGGCAGCTTGGCCGGGCGGAACGGCGAGCGCATCAGCTTGGCCTCCCTTTCGACAGCCGCGGGCCGCCGGTCAACATGGCCCACAGCGTGCTCGGCACCAGCAGCGAGAGGGCGACGTGGATGGCGAGGAAGCCCACGATCACCGACATGCCGAGGAAGTGGACCAGCCGTGCGCCCTGGAAGCCGCCGAGCAGCGCGACCAGGGCAGAAAACTGCACCGGCTTCCAGATCGCCAGGCCGGTGACGACCTGCGACACGCCGGCCAGGATCACCACGATGTAGAGGATTTTCTGCACGGCGTTGTAGGTCGTGAGATCGCTGTGATCGACGTTGAAATGCAGCGTGTCGCGCACCGTCCTGATCACGTCGCGCACGCGGATCGGCAGCAAGCGCTCGCGCAGACGGCCGGTGACCAAACCGTACGCCAGGTATGCCAGCCCGTTGAGCATGAGCAGCCACATGCCGGCGAAGTGCCAGAGCAGGCTCTGCGCCGCCCAGCTGCCCAGGCGGAGGGAGTGGCTGAAGTGCAGGCCGTTGATGATCACGTCGTCGTCGTAAATGCCCCAGCCGGACAGGATCATGACGATCATGGCGGCCGCGTTGGTCCAGTGCATGATGCGGACGGACGCTGGGTGCAGCCGGCGTCCGCGTGGCGCCGCCACGGCGATGGATGGGGCACTGGAAAGGTTGGCGCTCATCGTGGCTCCTGGGATGGATGGTGCGGCATCAGTGCGAGGGCCGGGCCAGGCCCATCCGGATCGTGCCGTCCAGCGCGATCGGAGCCGACCCCGCGGCATCGAACCTCGGCAAGCGGCTCAACTGGGCCGGCGTGAGGTCCACGATCTCCAGATCGGCGCCGAGCAGCGCCATCGCATCGGCCGGCACTGCGATCGGCCGGCCGCCGATGCCGAACAGCCCGCCGTACTCGACCACGATTTCCACGGCCCCCTCGTTTGACCGCACGACCTGCGCCACGTGCCCCAGCACCGGTCGGCTTTCCAACGGGCGCAGCACCGTGCGGCCGATCAGGTCGCTGACGCGCACAGGCTGCGGGAACCGCCGGGCCGCCTCGGTGGCGGCGCTCGTGCCGGAAGGTGCGGGCTGTTGCGCCAACGCTGCGCCGCCCAGCATCAGGCCGAGGGCTGCGCAGACGGCTCGCATCGGCGGCAGCGATGAGGCCAGGTGCGCTGGGGCTGGAACACTTGCACGAGGCGCGTTCGGCATGGGCGCACTCCCTGCGTGAGTCTTTATGCTGCCACTGAACCAGCGATGACAGCTTCGGGATATACTCAGGCAGAAACAAGCCGTCTTGGGAACGTTTCGCATTGCGGCTGAATTTAGCCAGCCCGGTGCTACCCTGCGATGGTGAGGCAATTAACGTACTGACATGACGGGTCCCAAGGAGCAGGCAGCCTCGACCGTGCAACTTATCCTGACTAGGCTGACGCTCATGCCGGATGCAGTCCATTCCGATGGTGATCCCCAAATCACCGCAATACAGGCACGCACCGTCCTGGCCGCAGCGGATTGGGGCACCAGCAGCTTGCGCGTGTGGGCATTGTCGCCATCGGGCGAGGTGATGGCGGAGCGTCGGTCCGACGAAGGCATGTCCCGGCTCCAGCCCGATGAGTTCGAGCCGGTGCTGCGGCGGCGCCTGTCGGCGCTCGGCTTGCCTGCCGGCGGCGCGCCGTTGCCGGTCGTCGTGTGCGGCATGGCAGGCGCCAAGCAGGGTTGGCGCGAGGCGGGCTACGTCGATGCGCCCACCCGGCTCGGGACGCTTTGCAGCCATGCCTTGACGGTCCCGGCCGCGGCGCTCGATGTGCGTATCCTGCCGGGGCTGGCGGACCGGCAGGGCGGGAGAGACGACGTGATGCGTGGCGAGGAAACCCAGCTGCTCGGGTTGCTGCAAGCCGAGCCGTCGTTCGGCGGCCTCGTGTGCCTGCCCGGGACCCACTCGAAATGGGTGCGCCTGGACGCGGGCGAGATACTCGGCTTCAGCACGGCGATGACCGGCGAGATGTTCGCCGTGCTCGGCCAGCACTCGGTGCTCCGGCACAGCTTGGGCGGCGCCGAGCCGAGCGGCGACCCGGACTCGCCGGCCTTCCTGCAGGCCGTGGCGCGCGGCCTCGCCGAGCCGGGCCGGCTGCTGGCGTCGCTGTTCGGCGTGCGTGCGGCCAGCTTGCTGCGCGGCGTCGCGGGCGTGCAGGCGGCTGATGCGCTCTCGGGGCTGCTGATCGGCACGGAGATCGCCAGCGCCGGCATCCCACCGGGGGCTCCGGTGACGGTGATCGCAGCCGGCAGCCTGGCGGCGCTGTATGAGCGCGCCTTGAGCCTCGCCGGCCATGCCGCCCGGATCGTGGATTCGGGCGCTGCCGTGCGGCGCGGCCTGCTGCTCGCGGCGCAGCTTCTCTGGCCGGTTCTCTGGCCGGAACGCGTCGCGTGACTCCCGTCGCCTGGCCGGACCTGAGGCGCAACCTCATCGCCATCCTGCGCGGCATCAGGCCTGGCGAGGCGCTGCCGCTCGCGCAGGCGCTGGTGGAAAGCGGGTTCGACGCCATCGAGGTGCCGCTCAACTCGCCCGACCCGTTGGACACGATCGCCCGCCTCGCGGCCGGCCTGCCGCCGCATGTGCTGCTCGGGGCAGGGACGGTGCTGACGGCGGAACGGGCGGCGGCTGTCCACGCGTCGGGCGGGCGGCTGGTCGTGTCGCCCAACTTCGACCCGGGCGTCGTGCGCGAGGCTGGCCGGCTGGGCATGGTCAGCCTGCCCGGCGTGTTCACGCCGACCGAAGCGTTCGCCGCCCTGGCGGCGGGCGCGTCGGGGCTGAAGTTCTTTCCGGCCGGCGTGCTTGGGGCCGCCGGCATCAACGCGATGCGGGCCGTGCTGCCGCCAGGCGTGGTGCTAGGGGCGGTCGGCGGGGTCTCGGACGCTTCCTTCGCGTCCTATGCTGCCGTCGGCGTCACCGCGTTCGGCTTGGGCACGAGTCTTTATCAGCCGGGTTTCGGGCTTGCCGAGCTGCGGCCTCGTGCCGATGCGGCAGTCGCAGCGTACGACGCGGTGTTCCCCGACCGCCGCAGCCCAAATAGTTCCAGCAACGAATCGACTTCAGGGCAGGTCCGGCGTATTGACAGGCTGCCCGACCCGGCGGCTGGATCTGGTGCCTGACACGGATGTCTGATGCAAAAGCAAGCGCTGCCCCATCAAGCCGGCGCACCCACAGGGAGAATGACCATGTTCCGACGCGACCTCGTCAAGATCACGGCCGCCGCAGCGCTGGCAGGGATTGCGCACACCAGCGCGCGCGCCCAGCCGGCATACCTGACGCCGCCGCCGCCCAAATCCGTCTACAAGGTCGGCTTCGCGCAGAGCGAGAGCAACAACCAATGGCGCATCGCCGAAACCAACAGCATGGAGGCGGAGGCCAGGAAGCGCGGCTGGCAGCTCGTCTACACCGACGCCGCCAGTTCGGCCGCCAAGCAGGTCTCGGACGTGAACAGCATGATCGCGCAGGGCGTTGACCTCATCTTCCTGGTGCCGCGCGAGGAGCGCCCGCTGATCCCCGCCGTGCGCGCCGCCAAGGGCGCCGGCATCCCCGTCATCCTGATCGACCGCAGCGTTGACCCGGCGCTCGCCAAGCCCGGCGTGGACTACCTGACCTTCATCGGGTCGGACTTCGTGGAGGAGGGCCGCCGGGTCGCCGAGTGGCTGGTCACCAAGACCGGCGGCAATGCCAAGATCATCGAGCTTGAAGGCAGCGTCGGCGCGTCCCCGGCCAACGACCGCAAGAAAGGCTTCGACGACGCGCTGAAGTCGCATCCCGGCATGGTCATCCTGGCCAGCCAGTCCGGCGACTTCGTCCGCGACACCGGGCGGCAGGTCACCCAGACGCTGCTGCAGGCCCACCCGGATGCAACCGCCATCTATGCCCACAACGACGAGATGGCGCTGGGCGCGATCACGGCGGTGCAGGCCGCGGGCAAGGTGCCGGGCAAGGATATCATCATCTGCTCGATCGACGGCGAGAAGGACGCGGTGCAGGACGTGATCGACGGCAAGATCGGCGCGATCTGCCAGTGCAGCCCGGATTTCGGCCCGGTCGCCTTCTCCACTGCTGCGCAATACTTCGCCAACGGGATAGTGCCGCCGCGGATCGTCAACAAGGACCTGTTCTATGACCAGGCTGATGCCGCCAAGCTGATCGGCACGGCTTTCTAGCCACCGCCATGGCAGCCCCGCTGCTCGCGATGCCCCCGCTGCTTGAGATGCATGGCATCGACAAGCGGTTCGGCGGCGTTCCGGCCCTGAGCGGCGTGGACTTCGCCGTCGAGGCCGGCGAAGTCCACGCGCTCATCGGCCAGAACGGCGCCGGCAAATCGACGCTGATCAAGATCCTGACCGGCTATTACCGCCGCGACGCGGGCGCGGTGGAGTTCGCCGGGCAGAGCTTCGAGGTCGCCAGCCCGCAGGCGGCGCAAGCGGCCGGGATCAGCACGATCTATCAGGAGATCAACCTGGTCGGGCTGCGCTCGGTCACCGAGAACATCTGCCTTGGGCGGACCACGCGCCGCTTCGGGCTGCTCGACTGGCGGCGCATGCACGCCGAGGCAGCGGCGCTGCTGGCCCGCTTCGGCATCGCGATCGACGTGCGCCAGCCGCTCGCCCGCTATTCCACGGCGACGCAGCAGATGGTCGCCATCGCCCGCGCCATCGGCTTCCAGGCCCGGCTCGTCATCATGGACGAACCCACCTCCTCGTTGACCGAGCGAGAGGTGGAGACGCTGTTCGGCGTCATTCGCCAGTTGCGCGGCGAGGGCGTCGCGGTCGTGTTCGTGAGCCACAAGCTGGACGAGCTGTACGCCGTCTGCGACCGGGTGACGATCATGCGGGATGGCCGCACCGTGCTGGCGGCGGCGCTGGCCGAGCTGCCGAAGATCGACCTGGTCGCCCACATGCTGGGCCGCAACGCGCAATCCGTCGAACGCCAGGGCGCCACCGGGTTCGGCCGCAAGGGGGCAGACGCCGGGCCGTCCCTGCTCACCGTGGCGGGCCTGGCCGCGCCGCCGCGCGTGGGCTGCGTCGATCTTGAGGTGCGCAAGGGCGAGATCGTCGGCCTGGCCGGCCTGCTGGGCGCTGGACGGACGGAGACGGCCCGCGTCATCGCCGGCGCTGACCCGGCGGCTGATGGCGTCATGACGCTCGGCGGCCGGCGCTACCGCCCGGCGGACCCGCAGGCCGCCATCGCCGCCGGCATCGGCTTCGTCACCGAGGACCGCAAGCTGGAGGGGATCATCCCGGACCTGTCGGTGCGCGAGAACCTTACCCTCGCCCTGCTGCCTGCGCTGAGCCGCGCCGGGATCGTGGACGAGAAGGCGCAGGCCGAGATCGTCGCGCGCTACATCGCCCAGCTCGGCATCCGTTGCGCCGGGCCGGAGCAGCCGGTCAGGCAGCTTTCGGGCGGCAACCAGCAAAAGGTGCTGCTGGCGCGCTGGCTGTGCATGAACCCGCAGCTGCTGATCCTGGACGAGCCGACCCGGGGCATCGATGTCGGCGCGAAGGCCGAAATCCAGGCGGTGGTCCGCGGGCTGGCCGATGGCGGCCTCGCTGTGTTGATGGTCTCGTCGGAGGTCGAGGAGATCACCGAAGGGTCGGACCGCGCCTATGTCATGCGCGATGGCCGCATCGCCGCCGAGCTGGCGGGCGCCGCGCTCAACGAGGACGCGGTGCTCGGCGCCATGGCGCATGGTGGGATCGAGGCCGCCGATGCCTGACCTGGCGCTCCGCCTGCGGACGCAGTTCGAGCCGGGACGCGGCATGGCGCTGGTGGCGCGGCATGCCTCGCTGGCGGCGCTGCTGGCGTTGCTCGCGGTCAACATGGCCATCACGCCGCACTTCATCGCCTGGCAGACGCTGAGCGTGAACCTCACGCAGGTGACCACCACCATCATCGTGGCGATCGGCATGACGCTGGTGATCGCCACCGGCGGCATCGACCTGTCGGTGGGCTCCCTGATGGCGATCGCCGGGGCGCTGGCGCCGGCGATCTTCCTGGGCAAGATCGTGGCGTTGCCTGCCTGGGCTGCGGTGCCGCTCGCCCTGGCGCTTCCCATCGCTGTCACCGGGGCGCTCGGCTGGTGCAACGGGCTGCTCGTGACGCGCTTCGCGGTGCAGCCGATCGTGGCGACGCTGATCCTGTTCATCGCCGGACGCGGGCTGGCGCAGGTGGCGACGAACGGCCAGCTGCAGACGTTCTCCGAGCCGTCCTTCCAGGTCATCGGCCTGGGCCAGGTGGCGGGCGTGCCGGTGCAGGCGCTGCTGATGCTGGCCGTCGCCGCGGCTGCGGCATGGGCGATGCGGCGGACGGTGTTCGGACGTCACGTGCTCGCGGTCGGCGGCAACGAACGGGCGTCACGCCTGGCCGGCATCCCGGTCGGGCGGGTGAAGCGGACGGTTTACGTCATCAGCGGGCTGTGCGCGGGCGTCGCCGGGCTGATCGTCATCGCGATCAACTCCTCGTCGGACGCGAACGCGCTCGGCCTAGGGGTGGAGCTGGACGCCATCGCCGCCGTCGCGGTCGGCGGCACCCTGCTCAGCGGCGGCCG
This sequence comes from uncultured Acetobacteraceae bacterium, assembly GCA_964246185.1. Classification (GTDB taxonomy): domain Bacteria; phylum Pseudomonadota; class Alphaproteobacteria; order Acetobacterales; family Acetobacteraceae; genus LMUY01. The sequence continues at coordinate 11,656 of CAXTPP010000025.1, read as the reverse complement.
GGCCTCGATCGCCGGCACGGTGACCGGTGCGCTGATCATCCAGCTCGTGCGCTACATGCTGCTTGCCAACGGCGTGCCGGACGCGGCGGCCATGGTGGCCAAGGCGGGCCTGATCGTCGTTGCGGTCGGCCTGCAACGGCAGGGCCGCCGCACGTGAGGTCCGCACCGCGCACAGGGGGCCTGAGCGTGGCGCGATACGGCACCGTCGCCGCGCTCGCCTTGCTGACGCTGTTCGGCGCGCTGCGCTACGACCATTTCCTCGGGCTGTTCAACGTGGCGAGCTTCCTGCGCTACAACGCGATGTTCGCGCTGGTGTCGCTCGGCATGGCGTTCGTCATCATGACGGGCGGCATCGACCTGTCGGTGGGCGCCGTGGCCGCGCTCGGCAGCGTGGCCGCCGCGCTCGCCTCACCTTACGGGCTTGGCGCTGGCCTGGCTGCCGGCCTGGCGGCTGGGTTGGCCGTGGGCCTGTTGAACGGCTTGCTGATCGTGCGCCTGGAGATCGTCCCGTTCATCGCCACGCTCGCCACCATGCTGGCGGCGCGCGGCACGGCGCTGCTGCTGGCGGGCAATCAATCGGTCCCGGTGTCCTACGACACGGCGTTCACCGCGATCGGGCAGAGCGACCTCGGCGGCCTGCCGGTGCCGGCGTGGATCGCGCTCGGGGCGTTCCTGGCGGGGTCGGTGCTGCTCAACTTCACGCCGTTCGGCCGCACCGTGCTGGCGACCGGCGGCAACGAGGATGCGGCCCGGCTGATGGGTCTGCCGGTGGACCAGGCGAAGCTGCTCACCTATGCCGGCAACGGGGCGCTGGCCGGGTTGGCGGGCGTGATCCTCGCCGCCCAGTTCGGCGCCGGCCAGCCAGTGGAAGGCGCCGGATGGGAGCTGTTCGCCATCTCAGCCGTGGTGGTTGGCGGGACGCTGCTGACCGGCGGCGAGGGCTCGGTTGCCACAACGCTGGCGGGCGCGCTGCTGCTGGGGCTGATCCTCAACATCCTCAACTTCGAGAACGGGCGCGGCTGGATCAGCTTATCGGCCTACTGGCAGTCGGTGATCCGCGGCCTGTTCCTGCTGGTCGTCGTGCTCATGCAGACCCGGCTCACGTCGCGCAAGCCGGCATCGGGTTTGGCTTAACCAGCCTTGATATGCGCCAACACCTGCTCGAACGGCTCGGACGAGACGTGGAAATCGCCGCGGAACGGGTTGCTCAAGGCTACGATTACCAGTAGCACGAGCGCGCCAGAGACCGCCAGGAGCGACGACATCGCGAGGTGCATGAGCAAGCTGGGCGCGCCGAGCAAGGACGCGACCGCGACGGTGATGACGCCCCCCACGATGAGCACGAACCAGAGTATGGCCGGTATCGGCGTCCGCGCCGCGAATAGCCTCTCGCGCCGCGCAGTACCCAGTTGGGCGAGATCGCCCAGTAATAGCGTGTGCAGGTTGCCATCCGCGATATTATTGGGCCGCAGGTGCAAAGCAGTGACGGTCAGGTGGTTTAGGTGCGGTTCGTCTTCCGCGACGGCGTGGCCGGCTGACTGGGCCGGCCATTCGGTATGGGCGACAGCCTCGGCGTAGGCCAGGGCATCCTGGCGCATCGCGGGCATCTCCGGCCCGGTCAGCCCGTCGATCAGCTGATAGACATTCTGTACCAGGGAGGATTCCGAATCGGTGATGGCTTGAGCCCGATTGAATCCTTCCCACGCCAGCATGGCGATAAAGGCCAACAGCACCGCATAGGTGGTGCCGATTACGGTAAAAACCGCCGCAATCATGTGGTTATGGTCCAGCCGAAGACGCAGTGGAATTACCCGCCAAGCTGCCAGTTCGACGATGATTGCGCCACCGACGGCGCCGCCTATCATCAGGAGGCCAGCAAGCCAGATCGGCAGGCCGGCAATGGCGCTCGCCTGCATCGTCATGTGCAAACGATAGTGAGATGGCTATTTCACTACAACCTCACGGAACGATTCTGGTGAGTTGGGAAGGGTTGGTGGGCCCGCAGGGACTCGAACCCTGGACCACAAGATTAAAAGTCTCGTGCTCTACCAACTGAGCTACAGGCCCATAGCCGCACCGCCTAGCCCAGCGGTGCGGCGAACGTCAACGAATCAGCTGTTCTCGTCAGCCATCAGCCGCATCTTGATGATCTTGTCCGGGTTGCTCACCGAGCCACTGCTGCCCGAACCTTTCTTCAGCTGGTCGATATACTCCATGCCGGACACCACCTGGCCCCAGATCGTGTATTGTCCATCCAAGTTCGACGCCGGGGCAAAGCAGATATAGAACTGGCTGTTGGCCGAGTTCGGGTTCTGCGTGCGTGCGGCACCCACCGTGCCGCGCAGGAAGTGGGCGCTGTTGCTGAACTCGGCCTTCAGGTCCGGGTACTTGCTGCCGCCTGTGCCTGTGCCGGTCGGGTCGCCGCCCTGGGCCATGAAGCCGTCGATCACGCGGTGGAACACCGTGCCGTCGTAGAAATGCTCCGAGCACAGCAGCTTCACGCGCTCGACGTGCAGGGGCGCCAAATCAGGGCGCAGGCGTATCACCACCCGGCCGCCCTTCACGTCCATGTAGATCGTGTTCTGCGGGTCCAGCGCCGGTTGCGCTTCGGACGGGGTGACGGCTTCGCTCATGAGGGCTCCGATCGCGATCGTTTGGAGAAAGCTGCGGCGGTCCATTGACACTCTCTCGTTAAAGAAAATCAGGCCTGGCGCACCCGGGACAAGGTGCGCTCCAGCGTAAGCGCGGGCACGAAGGTGGAGATGTCGCCGCCCAGCCGGGCGATCTCCTTCACGAAACGCGACGAGATGAACTGGTGCGTTTCGCTGGCGGTCAGGAACACCGTTTCGATCGCCGGGTCCATACGGTAGTTCATTCCCGCCATCTGGAACTCATAGTCGAAGTCGCTTACCGCCCGCAGGCCGCGCACGATCACGCTTGCGCCATTTTGCCGCGCGAAGTCGATCAGCAGGCCGCTGAACGTCGTGACGGCGATGGCGGTGCCGGTCCTGACGGCGATGGCGTCGGTTTCCGCCTTCACCAGCTCCATCCGCTCCGCCAGGGGAAACAGCGGCCCTTTGCCGTCGTTCGCCGCCACGCCCACCACCAGGCGGTCGAGGATGCGGGCGGCGCGGGTGATGATGTCCAGGTGGCCGTTGGTCACCGGGTCGAACGTGCCGGGATAGATGCCGGTGTGGCGGTCGATCGGCAGCTCCCGCAGATCAGCCAAGGAAGTCCTCGCCGGTATCCGCATCACCCGTGTCTGCTTCAGCTGGGCTGTCCAGATCAATGGGGATTGCCGCTAGTTCGTCGTCCAGCCCTGCCACCGCTTCGATCACCGGGAACACCGCCGTCACGTGCTCGCCCTCGCTCACCCGGAACAGCGTGACGCCGGTGGCCTGCCGCCCGGTGATCCGCACGCTGTCGCCGCCGATGCGGATGAGCCGGCCGGCGTCCGTCACCAGCATCACGTCGGTGCCGGGGCGGACAGGCAGGGTGCCCACTACCTGCGTGCCCTTGCGCCCGCCGAGCATGATGTTGGAAATGCCCTGGCCGCCGCGCCCGGTCACCCGGTAGTCGTAGGCGGAGGACCGCTTGCCGAACCCGGCGTTCGTCACCGTCAGCAGCAGCTCCTCCCGCCGCTCCAGCTCGTCCAGCCGGTCGCTGGCGACGGGGCCGGACTCCTCCGTGGTCGCATCCTCGGCCTCGGCGTCAGCTTCCACGGACGCGTCGACCTCCTCGCCTTGAGCGCGGCGGCGGGCGGCGGCCACGCGCAGGAAGGCGGCGCGCTCGTGCACGCTGGCCCCCACATGCTGCAGCACTGACAGGCTGATGACCTCGTCGCCGGGCGCCAGGCGGATGCCGCGCACCCCGGCGCTGTCCCGTCCGGCGAACACCCGCACCACGTCGTCGCTGACATGGAAGCGGATGCAGCGGCCGCGCCGGGTCGCGAGCAGCACGTCGTCGCCCTCGCGGCAGGTGGCGACGCCGATGAGGTGGTCGCCCTCGTCCAGCTTCATGGCGATCAGCCCGGATGAGCGGACCCGGCCGAAATCGGACAGCTTGTTGCGCCGCACCCCGCCGCTCGCGGTGGCGAACAGCAGGTGCAGGTTCTCCCACAAAGCCTCGTCCTGCGGCAGCGGCAGCACGGTGGTGATGGTGTCGCTGCCCAGGTCCGGCAGCAGGTTCACCAGGGCGCGGCCCTTGGCCGCGGGCTGCGCTTCCGGCAGGCGCCACACCTTCTCGCGGAACGCCTTGCCCCCGGAGGAGAAGAACAGCACCCACTGGTGCGTGTGGGCGTTGAACGACCGGGTGACGATGTCGTCCCCCCGCATGCCGGCGGCCGAGCGCCCGCGCCCGCCGCGGCCCTGCTGGCGGAAGGCGTCTAGCGGCGTTCGCTTGATGAACCCGTCGCGCGTCATGGTGACGACCATCTGGCCGGGCTCGATCAGGCTCTCGTCGTCTTGGTCCGCCACGGCATCGACGATGGCGGTCATGCGCGGGGTGGCGATTTCCAGACGCACCGCCGCCAGCTCGTCCCGCATGACCTCCAGGCGGCGGGGGCGGCTGCCGATGATCTCCAGCAGGGCGGTGATGCGCTCGGCGACCTCGCTCAGCTCGGCCTGTATCTTGTCGCGCTCAAGCCCGGTCAGCCGGGCCAGCCGCAGCTCGAGGATGCCGCGGGCCTGCGCGTCCGTCAGCTGGACCGTCTGGCCCGGGCCGGCGTCCTCGACCAGGTTGCCCACGTCGTCGATCAGCGCCAGCATCGGCCCGATGTCCCCGGCGGGCCAGTGCCGGGCCATCAGCTCGGCGCGGGCCACGGCGGAGTCCGGGCTGGCGCGGATGACGCGGATCATCTCGTCGATGTTGGCGACGGCGATGGCCAGGCCGACCAGCAGATGGGCGCGTTCCCGCGCCTTGGCCAGGTCGAACCGGCTGCGGCGGAGGATGACCTCCTCGCGGAAGGCCACGAACGCGGCCAGCGCATCCTTCAACCCGAGCAGGCGGGGACGGCCGCCATCCAGCGCCAGCATGTTGACGCTGAACTGCGTCTGCAGCTGGGTGAACCGGTAGAGGTGGTTCAGCACCACCTCCGGCGTCGCGTCCCGCTTCAGCTCGATCACGATCCGCATGCCGTCGCGGTCAGACTCGTCGCGCAGGTCGCTGATGCCCTCGACCTGCTTGGCCCGCACCAGCTCGGCGATGCGCTCAATCAGGGTGTTCTTGTTGACCTGATAGGGTATCTCGTGGACCACGATCGCGTTGCGGTCCTTGCGGATCTCCTCGATCGACGCCTTGGCCCGCAGCGGGATGCCGCCGCGCCCGGTCTCGAACGCCTGCCGGATGCCGGAGCGGCCGAGGATGATGCCGCCGGTGGGGAAGTCCGGCCCGGGAACGATGCGCATCAGTTCGTCAAGCGTGATGTCCGGGTTGGCGACCAGCGCCAGGGCCGCGTCGATCACCTCGCCCGCGTTGTGGGTCGGGATGTTGGTCGCCATGCCCACCGCGATGCCGCTGCCGCCGTTGACCAGCAGGTTGGGGAAGGCCGCCGGCAGCACGCGCGGCTCCTCGTCCTGCTCGTCGTAGTTCGGCTGGAAATCGACCGTATCCTTGTCGATGTCGGCCAGCATGTGCATGGCGGCGCGCGACAGGCGGCTCTCGGTGTAGCGCATGGCGGCCGGCGGGTCGCCGTCGATGGAGCCGAAGTTGCCCTGCCCGTCAATCAGCGGCACGCGCAGGCTGAACGGCTGCGCCATGCGGACCAGCGCGTCATAGATCGCCGAGTCGCCGTGCGGATGATACTTGCCCATCACCTCGCCCACGATGCGGGCGGACTTGCGGTAGGGCTTGTCGTGGGTGAAGCCGCTCTCGTTCATGCCGTACAGGATGCGGCGATGCACCGGCTTCAGCCCATCCCTCGCGTCCGGCAGCGCCCGGCTGACGATGACCGACATGGCGTAATCGAGGTAGGAGCGGCGCATCTCCTCCTCGAGCATGACAGGGTGCAGCTTGGGCTCTTCGGGAGGGGCAGGCGGGATAGTCTGGCTCATGGGTGGCAAGCAGCCTCAATAGGGATACGTACGGGAGATATGGGCATCCGCCGCCGCTGTTTGCAGGCCGCTTCCGGGCGTCCAGCCACCCCTTATAGGCCCAAGCGAAGGGGTGGGCTAGGCACGCCAAGCCCCCCAGTTTCTGGCCCAGGTTCTGGCCCAGGTTCTGGCCCAGGTTCTGGCCCAGGTTCTGGCCCAGGTTCTGGCCCGGTGCGCTTCAGCCCAGGGCTGACGCGACGAGCCGGCCTTCGTCGTCCGCGATGCAGAGCACGCCGCCGCCAGTGGGCGCGGTGGCCAGCACCATGTCCCCGCCAGTCAGCATGTCCATCGCGTCGTTGAAGTAGCCAGGCTGGTGCAGGGCCTGCAGGGTGTCCTGCTCCGCCTTGTAGTGCCACAGCGTGAAGCCGTTGGCGTAGGCGAGCACGGACAGGTTGCGGATCGCGAAGCTCATCTTGATTACCTTTTTCTAGGAAAGAAGTCTTATAGGCCTCAGCGGACGATGCCGCGTGCCCGCAACGCCCACTCCAGCTGGCCGAGCGCCTGGTGCCAGAGCCGGTGGTCCGACCGCTGGCCCACCCGGTCCGGGCGCGGGGCGATCTGCCGCTCGCCCCAGATGCGCAGGATGCGGGCATGCAGCAGCTCGATGCTGCGATGGCGGTACAGCAGGTCCAGGCAGCGCACGATGTCGTCCGGGTCGCACGGCCGGGCTGGGCCATCTGGACGCCACGCCACGCCGGCGCCATCCCGGCGGGCCAGCAGCGCCGCCACGGTCCAGAACCATGCCTCCTGGGCGCTGTGGAACGGCACGGTGGCATCCGGGTTGTGGGTGCGGCGAAGGGCAAGCATTTCGGCCTCTGACTGGAACAGGACAGGAACATAAACCCACATAATGCATACAGTCGCAACCAACATCGGTGTTAATTCCTATCAGGGCTGGCGTGAAATCCTACGAGGCGCTATGCCAAGCCGGGGGAAGCCATGAAGCACGAGGACATCTGGCGCGCGCTTGACACGCTGGCGGCCGAGAACGGGCTGTCGGTTTCGGCCTTGGCACGGCTCTCGGGCCTGGACCCGACCACGTTCAACCCATCCAAGCGCCGCATGCCGGACGGGCGCGCGCGCTGGCCGAGCACGGAAAGCCTGGCCAAGGTGCTCAATGCCACGGGCGCAAGCCTGGAGGCGTTCACCGCCCTGGTGTCCGGCGCCCGTGCCATGACCTCCATCGCCCGCCCGCTGCAGCAGCGCCGCATCCCGCTCATCGGCCTGGCGCAGGCCGGGTCGGAGGGTTTCTTCGATGATGGCGGGTATCCGGTCGGCGGCAGCTGGGACGAGGTCAGCCTGCCTGAGATCGGCGACCTCAACGCCTATGCGCTGGAGATCTCTGGCGCGTCCATGGAGCCGGTGTTCCGCGACGGCGACGTGGTGATCGTCTCGCCCGCCGCCCCGATCCGCCGTGGGGACCGCGTGGTGGTCCGCACGATCGAGGGCGAAGTGATGGCCAAGCAGCTTGCCCGCCGCTCAGCCCGCCGGGTGGAGCTGAAGAGCCTCAACCCGGCGCACCGGGATCGCAGCTTTGACCTCAAGGAGGTTGCCTGGGTTCACCGCATCGTCTGGGCCAGCCATTGAGCCAGCCGTTGGGCGAGAAGGGAAACGGCTGGCGGCGCGATGCGTTCAGCTTGCTTAGGCAACTGTTTCAAGGATTCGCCATGTTCCGTTCGACCCGCCGCCTGCTTGGCGGACTTGCCCTGTGCGCCGGGCTTGCCGCCGCCTTGCCGGCCACGGCAGCGCCTGACCCGGCGGCCCCAGGCGCGCCCGACGGCCGGGTCACGATCATCGCCCACTCGGCAGCCGTCGGCGTCGGCTACGACTGGGGGAACGGCACACTGACCTACCGGCATCACACGTACCACTTCCAGCTCAAGGGCGTGACAGTCGCGGCCGTCGGTTTCAGCAGCATCGTGGGCCACGGCCGGGTTTACAACCTGCACCGCCTGGGTGACTTCACCGGCACCTATGCGTCTTCCACGGGCGCAGTCACCGCTGGCAAAGGCATCGGCGGCGAGTTCCTGGTCAATGGCCAAGGCGTGCAGCTGCGGATCGATGACGTGACGCGCGGGGCCGAGCTTTCCGGCTCGGCGGACGGCATCCAGATATCGCTGCAGCGCTGACCGGCGGCGGCCAGGATGCACCGCGCCATCCTGGCCGCTCTTTGCCTGTTCGCCGCCCCACCATCCTGGGCAGCGTCGCCGGTCGCCGATGTGGCGCTGGTACTGGTGACTGACGTGTCGCGCTCCATCGACGACAGCGAGTTCAAGCTGGAGAAGCAGGGCTACGCCGCAGCCTTTGTCGACCCGAAGGTGCTTGCCGCCATCCAGGGCGGGCCGGAAGGGCAAATCGCTCTGGCCTACGTGGAGTTCTCCGGCGCCGAGCAGGTCAGCACGGTGCTGGACTGGGCCATCATCTCGGACGCAGCCTCAGCCGAGGCGTGGGTGGCTCGGCTGTTGGCAGCGCCTCGCAGCTCATACGGCCGGACCGCGATCGGTTCCGGCCTGGACCGCGCCGCCGCCATGCTGACCGAGGCTGGGTTCGCCGATGCGCGGGCCGTGATCGACGTGGCCGGGGACGGCACCAGCAACGCCGGCCGCCCGGTCACGGAAGCGCGGGACGCGGCAGTCGAGTTGGGGATCACGGTCAACGGGCTGGCCATCATCAACGACCATCCCGTGTCCTACACCTTCGCCCACGTGCAGCCGCCAGGCGGACTGGCCAACTGGTACCGCGAGAACGTCGCTGGCGGACCCGGCAACTTCGTGGTCGAGGTGCACGACTTTTCGGCCTTCGGGACGGCCATGAGCCGCAAGCTGATCAGCGAGATCGCTGGGTTGCCCCCCAGGTCGCCGATTGGGCGCGGCAAGCAGGGCGGAGCCGCGTCCAGCAACGGATAGGGAAGTCGCACATGGAACAACGCACGCTGGGCCGCTCGGGCCTACAGGTTTCGGCAGTAGGGTTGGGCTGCAACAATTTCGGTGGCCGGATCGGGCTGGAGGAGGCGCGGGCGGTGGTGCACGCGGCATTGGACGCCGGAGTTACCCTGTTCGACACGGCGGACGTGTACGGCGGGCTCGGGCTCGGCGGCAGCCATAAGGGCGCGTCCGAGGAAATCCTGGGCGCGGTGCTCGGATCGCGGCGGCGCGAGGTGGTGGTGGCCAGCAAGTTCGCCATGCCGATGGACGGCAGCGGCCGCCGGGTCGGCGCATCCCGCCGCTACATCGTCCAAGCCGTGGAGGACAGCCTGGCCCGGCTTGGCACCGACTGGATCGACCTCTACCAGCAGCACGCGCCCGACCCGAAGACACCCATCGAGGAGACGCTGAGCGCGCTGGACGACTTGGTCCGGGCCGGCAAGGTGCGCTACGCCGGGTGCTCCAACTTCGCCGCCTGGCAGGTGGCGGACGCGATGTGGACGGCGCACGACCGCCGCCTGTCGCCGTTCGTCTCGTGCCAGGACGAGCTGTCCGTGCTGGTGCGGGGCGCGGAGAAGGAGCTGCTGCCGGCCATGCAGCGGTTCGGCCTCGGCCTGCTGCCGTACTTCCCGCTGGCGAGCGGGCTGCTGACCGGCAAGTACCGGCGCAACGCCGCAATGCCGGAAGGCGCCAGGCTGACAGGCACGCAAGTCCTGGCCGACCGCTACCTGACGGACGCGCACTGGCCGCGGGTGGAGGCCCTGTCTGATTTCTGCGCCGCCCGGGGCCGCACCCTGCTGGAATTGGCGTTCGGCTGGCTGCTGTCCCACGGGCCGGTGGCGAGCGTGATCGCCGGCGCGACGCAGGCGGAGCAGGTGCGGCAGAACGCGGCGGCGGGAGAGTGGCGGCTTTCCGCGGAGGAGACGGCTGAGGTGGACGCGATCACGGCGTGACGCCAGCTTCAGCGCCGTCGATCACGTAAACCGGCGCAGTGAGACGATTCCGTATGCGATGCGTCTAATGCGTCACGGTGCACATGCACCGATCAGGAGATCGCCCGATGTTCATGCGAATCGACAAGCTGCAAGCCGCCTTGCCGGAGCCGACCGAACCTAACCCGAACGCGGCAGCGGCCCTGCAAGAGTTGCTGGGCGGCAAGTATGGCGAGATGTCCACGCTCGGCAACTACATGTTCCAGAGCTTCAACTTCCGCAGCAAGTCCAAGCTGCGTCCGTTCTACAGCCTCGTGAACTCGATCTTCAGCGAAGAGCTTGGCCACGTCGAGTTGGTCAGCAGCGGCATCGCGATGCTCGCCAACGGACCTGGCAACCAGACGTCCAACATGGACATCAGCGGCGCTCCGTTCGAGGACATGCAGAACACCACCCTGCCGGGCGCCTTCCTGTCCAATGGCGGCGGCGCGACCCCAGTCAACTCCAACGGCCTGTCGTGGAACGTGGACATGGTGACCACGACCGGCAACGTGATCATCGACCTGCTGCATAACTTCCACCTGGAATGCGGCGCGCGCATCCACAAGCTGCGCGTGTACGAGACCATGAGCGAGCCGACCGGCCGTGAGGTGTGCGGCTACTTGCTCGTCCGTGGTTCCGTCCATGCCCACGCCTATGCGTTGGCGCTGAAGCAGCTGACGGGCGTGGCGATCGAGAAGATGCTGCCGACGCCGAACATCAATCTCAGCCGCATCCCGGAGTGCCAGAAGTACTTGCAGGAAGGCAGCCATCGCCGCCTGTACAAGTTCAGCCCGCAGGACTACTCGGAAGCCGCAGGCATCTGGGGCAACGGCGAGATGGCTCTGCCGGGCGATCCGCCGGGTCAGCTTGAGCTGGTCGATGGCCATCCCGAGGGTGGCAAGATTCCGGAGCTGGCCGGCAACTACGGCGCGTTCGCCCCGGATTACGCGCCGGAGGAGATGTTCGAGATCGCCACCAAGCTCTACCAGAAGTCCCGCTAAGTAGAGGAAGGGGCAGTTCCGCCCCTTCACCCCTGCCATGCCACGGTGTACGCCGTGGCATGGCCGCTTCCCCCGTCATCGCCCAATGGCTCGCGGCCAAGGAACAGCAGCCGGATGCGCTGCTGTTCTTCCGCATGGGCGACTTCTACGAGCTGTTCTTCGATGATGCGGTAGCGGCGGCGGCGGCTCTGGGCATCGCCCTGACCGCTCGTGGCGAACACGATGGCAAGCCCATCGCCATGTGCGGCGTTCCGATCCACGCAGCCGAAGGCTATCTCGCCCGCCTTATCCGCCGCGGCTTCCGCGTGGCCGTCGCGGAACAGATGGAAGCGGCGTCCGCCCGCACCGGCAAGGCCCCACTCAAGCGCGAAATCGTCCGCCTCGTCACCCCCGGCACGCTGACCGAGGATGCCCTGCTGGAGGCAAGCCGGCCCAACCTGTTGCTGGCTTTGGCCCGCGCCGGGCGGACGCTCGGCGCGGCATGGCTCGACATCTCCACCGGCCTGTTCGAGACGGCCGATGTGGCCGACCTGCCGGCGCTGCTCGGCCAGCTTGACCCGGCGGAGATCCTCGCTCCAACGGATCTGCCGCTCGGCGACTACGAGCCACGCCGCGCCCCGGACAGCCTCCCGCCGCCGCCCATCGCCGCCCGCGCCTGCGTGGCGGAG
>CAXTPP010000024.1:17704-34253 GCA_964246185.1 uncultured Acetobacteraceae bacterium | reverse complement strand
CGTTCGCCCCGCCCATGCCTGCCAGCACGCGGGTGGCGGTGGCGAAGTCCGGCGAGCGGAACAGCACCCAGCAGCCGATCACGAACAGCATCGTCAATGGCCAGCCGAGCAGGCGGGGCAGACGCCTCCCGGTGCGGTCCCAGGCCGATTGCGCCGCCAGCGCCAGCCCGTGCAGCCCGCCCCAGGCCACGAACGTCCAGGCCGCGCCGTGCCACAGCCCGCCCAGGAGCATGGTCGCCACCACGTTGGCCGCCTGCCGGCCGGGGGCCACCCGGTTGCCGCCCAGCGGGATGTAGAGGTAGTCGCGCAGGAACCGAGACAGCGTGATGTGCCACCGCCGCCAGAACTCCCGGATGGAAGCGGCGCGGTAGGGTGCGGCGAAGTTCAGCGGCAAGCGCAGCCCGAACATCAGTCCGAGCCCGATCGCCATGTCCGAGTAGCCGGAGAAGTCGAAGTAGATCTGCAGCGTGTAGGCGCCGGATGCTGCCCACGCTTCCGCCAGGCCCGGGTGCGCCCCGGCGGCCACGCGGGCGAAGATGGGGTCGCACACCTGCGCCACCGTGTCCGCCACCGCCGCCTTCTTCGCCAGCCCGACCAGGAACAGGGCCGTGCCGCGGCCAAGGTTCTCCCACATCGCCGGGCGGCGCGGCGACAGGGCGAATTGCGGGATGATCTCGTTGTGGCGCACCAGCGGGCCGGCGATCAGCTGCGGGAAGAAGGTGACGAAGGCCGCGAACTCCAGCAGGCCATACACGTGCCGGTCCCCCCGGCGCAAATCCACCAGGTAGCTGATCTTCTGGAACGTGAAGAACGAGATGCCGAGCGGCAGCACGATGCTCCATGGCCGATGCACCGTGCCCAGCAGCGCGTCCAGCGACCCGGCGGCGAAGTTCGCGTATTTGCACACGCCGAGCACCAGCAGGTTCAGCACGATCCCCGCCAGCAGCCAGCCGTTCCGCCGCCACCGGCCGAAGGCGCGCACCACCAGCCAGTTCGCCAGCGTCAGCCCGACCAGCAGCGGCACGAACCGCACGTCCCACCAGCCGTAGAACACGAGCGAGGCCGCCACCAGCACGCCCTGCCGCAGCGCCGCGCGTTCCGCCGCCAGGTAGTACAGCCCCAGCACGCAAGGCAGGAAGGCGAGGATGAACGCCTGGGAGTTGAACAGCATCTAGGGCGAGGCGATGAATAGGCCGATCGTCAGCATGACGCCCACCACCACGACGCCCACGCGCAGCAATCGCTCGTTGACCCGGCGCAGCGCCCACGCGCCCAGCAGCCCGCCGCCGATGGCGCCCACCGCCACGATAACCGCCTGCCGCCAGGCGACCGCCGGGGAGAACATGAACACCGCCACCGCCGAGGCGTTCATCACGCCCGCCAGCACGTTCTTGGTCGCCCCCGCGTTGCGCACGGCCAATCCGGCGGCGGTCAGCGCCGCCAGCATGAGAAAGCCGATGCCGCCGCCGAAATACCCGCCGTAGATGGAGATGGCGAACTGCGCCGCCGCCGCCGGGATGCGCCCGATCCCTGCCGCCACCGCCGGCTTGCGCCGGAAGCTGCCCCAGGCGAACACGCCGGTCGCGAACAGCACCAGCCAGGGCACCAGCCGCGCGAAGAACGAGGCCGGAGTGGCCAGCAGCAGCAGCGCCCCCAGCACCCCGCCGGCGAGACTGATGGCGACCAGCGCCCGGAACGGCAGCGACGGCAGCCCGCTCACCAGTCGCCGCCCGGCCAGCCCGGTGCTGACCTGCCCGGGGAACAGCGCGATCGTGGACGTGATGTTGGCTGCCCGCGCGTCGAGCCCGGTCAGCAGCAGCGCGGGGAAGGTGATGAACGAGCCGCCGCCGGCCAGGGCATTCATCGTGCCGGCGATGACGGCGGCGGCGAACAGGACGAGGTGGGCGAGCATGGCAGGTGGCTATGCCGCGCCCGCGCCCAGCGCAAGAGCCTAAGCTTGCGCTGGGCGCAAGGGCCTAAGCCGCCTCCGACAGCACCAGCCGCCGCCGCGCCGGCGCCCCCACCGGCAACGCTGCGAACACATCCTTCACCGCTTCCGTGATCGTCACGCCCGCCAGGTGCGGCGTCAGCCGCCGCCCGGCCCGCTCGAACAGCCGGGCGTTGCGCAGCACGAAGCGGCGGGAGGAGGGCGGCACGTACAGCACGCGGTCGCGCCGCTCCACCCGGAATAGGCTGGCGGCCAGCAACCGGCTGATCTGGCCTGGCGAGTAGGGCTGTCCCTGGCCGAACGGCGTGCTTTCCACGTGCGCCCACAGCCCCACCCGGTTCGGCGCCACCACCAGCAGCCGCCCGTCATCCTTCAGCACGCGCCATGCCTCGCGCAGCAGCCGGCGCGCGTTTTCCGCATTCTCCAGCCCGTGCACCAGCACGATGCGGTCGAAGGAGAGGCCGGCGAACGGCAGACTGTCCTCCTCGACGGCGCAGGACAGGTTGGGCCCGTCGCCGGGCCAGCTAGCGGCGGCGCACGGCACGGCGGCGATGCAGCGCGCGGCCTCTTCCCGCCACGCCCGCAGGTAGGGGGCGGGGTAGCCAAGCCCCAGCACGGATTGCCCCGTCAGGTCCGGCCACATCAGCGCCAGCCGCTCCCGCACCAGCCGCAGCGCTACGGCCCCCTGCGCGGTGGCATAAAATTCGGCGGCGGCTTGGGCGTCGGTTGCCATGGCGCGGGCTTTAGCACCATCCGCGTCTGGCCGATGGAATTATACCGGCGGCCTTTGAAGGTGGCCGTTAAGTAAGCCAGGCCAGAGGCTCTGCCTCTGGACACCGCCAAAGGCAGAGCCTTTAGAATCCTTTTATATGAAACGGTTTCCAAAGGCCTCGGGCCTTTGGCGGGTCTGGGCAGAGCCCAGCCTTGCTTTTGACAGGTCAATGCATAAAGCCGTTTGCATTAGTTTATCGCGTGGGCCGCAAGTCGGCCAAGTAGGCGACGATGGCGGGCACGTCCTCCGCCGCGACGGGCGCTTTGTAGGTGTTGCGCATCTTGTTCACCTCCTCGGTCCAGGTTGCGCGGGTCAGGGATGGCTGCGTCATCACCATGCCGGCCGAGTGGCAGGACGCGCAGTTCGCGTTCATCACGTCCGCCACTGCGCCGCCAGGGTAGACGCTGTCCGCCACCGGCAGGTTGAAGCTGACCGATCGCAACGCGATGCCGGCTGCGGTCACGACCGGCGCGGCAGCCACGACTGCCACGGAGGCTGGCGGGAGGTTCAGCGCGGCCTGGCGGGACCGCTCGGCAGGCGTGCCGATGGCGAACAGGGCGAGGGCCACGACGGCAACGGCGCCGTAGGCGACTGTGTTGACGGACATGGGAGTGTTCCCTTCTCGTTGGTTCAGGCGACGGTCAGCTGGATCTGCTCGATGACGTTGCGCATGAAGCCGCCGCCGTTCCAGTTCGCCGCCGCCGGCTGCACGGCTGCCTGGGCGTTGGTGCAGCGGACCATGGCCGTCATGCTGCCGGACGGGGGCGCGGTGACCTGCGCCGACCATTGGCGGAACCCGTAGGCCCCTTCGTCCCGGCCCAGCGCCGCTGGCTGCCAGGCCGCTCCGCCATCGACGGAGACGTCCACCCGCGCCACCCCGCAATCGCCGCCGAACGCGATGCCGCGCAACGGCACGGGCGCGCCCGCCTTCACCGCCGTCACCGGGCTGGCGTTGGTGAAGAAGGAGCGCGGCGCCATGCGGTTGATCGGCACCGTCTTGAACCCGGTCTGCCCAGGCTTCACGTCGGCGCCCGGCGTGTCCGGGATGCGGTAGGCGGTCTTCATCCAGTAGTTGTCGTCGGGCGCGTCCAGCACCTCGATGTCGTTCAGCATCTTGACCCAGTAGGTCGAATACCAGCCGGGCACGACCAGCCGCAGCGGAAAGCCGTTCAGCAGGGGGAGCTGCTCGCCGTTCATCTGGTAGGCGAGCATCACCTCGCCGTCCCGCGCGTGGTCGATGTCCAGCGACTTCATGAAGTCCGGCGCGCCATCGACCACCGGCTCGTCCAGGCCGTTGAACCGCACGGCGACGGCGCCGGGCCTCACGCCGGCGCGGTCCAGCACGTCGCGCAGGCGCACGCCCGTCCACTTGGCGTTGCCCATGGCGCCGTTGGCCCACTGGCCGCCCGCGACCCGCGGCCCGAAGAAGCCGCGCGAGTTGCCCGAGCAGTGATTGACCGCCGCCAGCTCCACCCGGGGCAGCGCCAGCAGGTCCGCCATGGACAGCGACTGCGCCGCGCCGACGTGCCCGCGCACGGCGAGCCGGAAGGTCACGACATCCACCTGCTCCGGGATCATGGCCCAGTGCCAGCGGACGAAGAACCGGTCGTTGGGGGTGTAGACGCCCTGGTCGAACACCTCCCATGGCGTTTCCAGCAGGGGCGGCCGGGTGCGCTGCAGGATCATGCGGCCCTTCTGCGGAAACCCCGTCGTCAGCATCCTGTCGTCCGGCGCCCCAGGCAGCGGCAGCTTGACGGAGGCCTCGCCCCAGGCGCGGGACGCCACGGCCATCATTCCAACCGCGGCCGCCCCGGCGAGGAACCGCCTGCGGCCGCCTGCTTGGCTTTCAGTTGCTGCCATCGGTCCTGTCTCCCCCTTGGCCCGCGCTGAGCGTCGCCATGAGCCGACCATGGCAGCAACGCTTCATGGCACATACAGCGATTGCGGGATCAAACCGATCGGCTGTCCCGATCGTTCCGCCAAGCCAGCTTTCAGGCCGCCAGGAAGGCCCCCACCGTCGCGTTGAACGCGGCTGGCTGTTCCGCGTGCAGCCAGTGCCCGGCCTGCTTGACCGCGATGAACCGTGCCGCCGGGAACAGGAGCAGGATCGCCGGGCGGTGCTCCGGGCGCACGTAGTCGGACTGTGCCCCGGTCACGAACAGCGCCGGGCCATCGTAGCGTCCCGTGCCGTCCCACGACTCGATCACCGGCAGCGCCGCCGCGATCTGCGCCAGGCCGATGCGCCAGCCTTCCCCGGGGCGGAAATCATGCAGCAGGAAGCTGCGGACCGCCGCGTCCGGCACGTCCGGCGTCAGCAGGGCGTCTGCTTGAGTGCGTGAGGCATGCGGCGGCAGGGCCAGCATCGCGCGGGCGAACGCGCCGAAACGCGACGGGTAGGGCACGGGCGCGATGTCCGCCACCACCAGCCGCGCCACGCGCTGCGGCGCGGACAAGGCCAGGCGCATCGCCACCTTGCCGCCCATCGAGTGGCCCACGACCGCCACGGCTGCCAGGCCCAGCGCGTCCATCGTCTCGGCCACGTCGTCCGCCATGGCCGCGTAGCCCATCGCCGGGTCATGGCCGCTCCCGCCATGGTTGCGCAGGTCCAGCGACACGACCCGGTGCTCCGCCGCCAGCGCCCGGGCCACCCCGGCCAGGTTGCGCGCCGAGCCGAACAGCCCGTGCAGCAGGACCACCGGGCTGCCCGACCCAACCTCGCGGTGCGCCAGCCGCATGGTCAGACCGTGAGCATGATCTTGCCGGTGTGCTCGCTGCTCTCCATCAGGCGGTGCGCGGCTGCGGCTTCTGCCAAGGGAAACACGCCGTGGATCACCGGCGCCACGCGGCCGTCCTCCAGCATAGGCCACACCTCCCGCAGCAAGGACTGCGCGATGTCGCCCTTCTGCGCCGCGGTGCGCGGCCGCATGGTGGAGCCGGTGACGGTCAGCCGCCGCAGCATGATGGGGGCGAGGTCGAACGGCTCCGCCTTGGAACCGCCCAGGAAGGCGATGACCACCAGCCGGCCATCCATCGCCAGGCTGCGCAGGTTCCGCTGGGCATAGGGCCCGCCCACCATATCCAGCACCACATCGACCCCGGCGCCGTTGGTGAACTGCCTGATGCTGTCGGCGAAGTCGGCCGCCTTGTAGTTGATCGCGGCGTCCGCCCCGAGCCTGACGCAGGCCTCGCACTTCTCCGCCGACCCGGCCGTCACGTACACCCGTGCGCCCCGCGCGTGCGCCAGCTGAATCGCGGTGGTGCCGATGCCGCTGCTGCCGCCGTGGATCAGCACGCTCTCGCCGGCGCGCAGGCGGCCGATGTCGAACAGGTTGGCCCAGACGGTAAAGAACGTTTCCGGCACCGCGCCGGCGCGCACGGCGTCGTAGCCCTTGGGCCATGGCAGGCACTGGGCGGCGGGCACCACGCAGTACTCGGCATAGCCGCCGCCATTCGCCAGGCCGCACACCTGCGTTCCCACTGTCCACGACGCGCCCGGCCCCGCGGCAGCCACCTCGCCGGCCACCTCCAGCCCAAGGTGCGGGCTGGCGCCGGCGGGGGGCGGGTAAAGTCCCTTGCGCTGCATCACGTCCGGGCGGTTCACACCGGCGGCGGCCACGCGCACCAGCACCTCGCCCTCGCCCGGCTGCGGCACCGGGCCGCGCGCCAGGCGCATCGACTCCGGGCCGCCGGGTTCTGCGACCTCGATGAAGGCCATGGTGTCGGGGAGGGTCATGCGGTCGGTCTCCGGACAGGGTTCAGCAGGATGTCAGCCGATCAGCCGTTCCGACTCCCGCCATAGCTGGCGCACCAGCACCGGGTCCAGCGCCTGCTTGTTCGGCTTCGCCTGGCGGTTGTTCTTCCAGTACGCGCCGGTCACGCCCTCCGCCAGCGGGGAGAGCGCCATGTGCAGCGGCGTGTCCGCGCCGCGTTCCGGCGTGATCATGAACGGCTTCATCAGCCCCCAGCCCCAGCCGATCGGCCCGGGAACCGAGCCGATCCGCGTCGCCACCACGCCGGGATGCACCACGTTGACCGTGACGCCTGCGCCTTCCAGCCGCCGCGCCCGCTCGAAGGTGGCCATCATCAGGGCGAGCTTGGAGCGGCCATACGCCCGCAGCGCGTACCAGGAGCGCTCGCCCTCCAGGTCGGTAACGTCCAGGCGGGCGCGGTCCGAGGCGGTGGAGCCGACGTTGACCACCCGGGCCGGCGCGCCTGCCTTCAGTGCCGGTTCCAGTGCCGTCGTCAGCACGAAAGGGGCCAGATGGTTCACGGCCAGGATCATCTCGTGGCCCTCCGCCGTCACCTGCCGCTTGGGGGTGATCAGCCCGGCGTTGTTCACCAGCATGTCGATGCGGGGATGGGCGGCCGCGATCGCCTCGCCCGCCTCGCGCGTGCCCTGCAAGGAGGACAGGTCCGCCAGCACCAGCTCGGTCGCAGCCCCGGGCGCATTCTTGGCGATGAAGGCCTGCGCGGCCTCGCCCCGCGCCCGATCGCGCGCGATGATGACGGTGTGCAACCCGGCCCGTGCCAGGCCGAGCGCCACCCAACTGCCCAGCCCGGCAGTCGCACCGGTGACGACGGCGATTTTCTGGTCAGCCATGCATGCGGTCCTTATGGTCGCCTCGAATAACGCTTCTGCCGATAAAGCGATGACATGTCGCGAAATTAAGTAGTTATTGACCCGTCTGCGATTGAATGAGCCACCGCTTGGTTCCATGAAAGCCGGGATCGCCCGGATCCGTCCTGGGCCGCGGTCGTTCACAGGAGCTGGCAGGCCCATGTCTTCCAGGCCCATGTCTTCCAGGCCCATGTCTTCCAGGCCCATGTCTTCGCGAGCCGCCCCTCCCGGGTCTGGCACGATCCCGGCCCCTCGGCTCATGGATCGGCAGGCTGAGCGTATCCGGCGCGCGCTGGATGCGATGGTCCACGCGCCGCAGACACTGCGGGCACTGGTCCGCACGGATGAGATATGGCTCGTGGTGCTGGCGGCCGGTGTGGGCGTGGCGTCCGGCCTGTGCGTCCACGTCATGGCCACCGCCACCCAGTACGCCCACGAACTGCTGTTCCGCACTCAGGCGGGGGAGCGGGTGTCCGGCACGGTCGGGCTCGATCCGTGGCGCGCCATGGGCGTGCCGGCCGTGGGCGGGCTGCTGGTGGGACTGGTCGGCCTGGCCGTGGCGCGCTGGTGGAACCGCCGCACGGTTGACCCGATCGAAGCCAACGCCATCCAGGGCGGACGCATGTCGCTCAGCGACAGCCTGATCGTGACGGCGCAGACCGTGCTGTCCAACGGCGTCGGCGCGTCCGTGGGGCTGGAAGCGGGCTACACCCAGATCAGCTCGGCAATCGCCTCCCGGCTCGGCCGCTCGTTCCGGCTGCGGCGCAACGATCTGCGGCTGCTGGTCGGGTGCGGCGCGGCCGGCGCCATCGCCGCCGCGTTCCAGGCGCCGCTCACCGGGTCGTTCTACGCGTTCGAGCTGGTGATCGGCACGTATTCGCTGGTGACCCTGGCGCCCGTGGTGGTGTCGGCCATCTGCGCCGTGCTGGTGACGCGGGTGCTCAACACCCAGGGCGCCGGGTTCGACATCCGGGTGCCGACGGTGCTGGACCCGGCCGATTACCTGCCGGTGCTGGTACTGGGCGTGGTCTGCGCGCTGGGCGGCATCGGGCTTATGCGCGGGGTGACGCTGGTGGAATCCTGGTTTCGCCGCAGCGGGGTGCCGATGTGGCTGCGCCCGGCGCTGGGCGGGATCGTCGTTGGCGGGCTGGCGCTGTGGTCACCGCAGGTGCTGTCCTCCGGGCACGAGGCGCTGCGGCTGGGGCTGGACGCGCCGTATCCCGCCACGCACATCGCGCTGCTGATCGTGGCCAAGTCGGTGGCCTCGGCGGTGTCGATCGGCTCGGGCTTCCGCGGCGGGCTGTTCTTCGCCTCCCTGTTCCTCGGCGCGATGGTGGGCAAGCTGTTCGCCGCCGGGCTCGCCACCGTCACCGCCACGCAGGCGCTGCCCGCCGTGGTGTGCGCCCTGGTGGGGATGAGCGCGCTGGCGGTGGCGGTGGTGGGCGGACCGCTGACGATGGCGTTCCTGGCCCTGGAAAGCACGGGCAGCCTGCCCATGACCATCGCCGTGCTGGCCGCTTCCGTCGTGTCCGCGCTGACCGTGCGGCGGACCTTCGGCTACTCCTTCGCCACCTGGCGCTTCCACCTGCGCGGCGAGGCGATCCGTTCGGCCGTGGACATCGGCTGGGTGCGCAACCTGACGGTCGGCCGGATGATGCGGCGGGACGTGCGGACGGTGCGCGGCAACATCACCGTGGCCGCGTTCAAGCGGCAGGTGCCGCTCGGCTCAGCGGACCGCGTGGTGGTGACGGACGAGGAGGGGCACTACGCGGGCGTCGTGCTGACCCCGGAGGCGCACCTGGCCGAGGAGCCGGAGAGCCGGATGTCGGAGCTGCTGCACTACCCGAAGGACGTGCTGCTGCCGCAGATGACCATCAAGGAGGCGGTGCAGATGTTCGAGATGACGGAATCGGACGCGCTGGTGGTGGTGGACGCCGCCGACACCCGCAGCGTCATCGGGCTGCTGACGGAGCAGCACGCGCTGCGGCGCTACACGGAGGAGCTGGACCGGCAGCGGCGGGAGCTGTCGGGAGAGTAGAAACTACAGCGCCGCCAGCACCGTCTCCGCCCGGCTCACGTCGAAATCGCCCGGCGCCTCGACGGCCAGGTGAGTCACCATGCGGTCCACCGCCACCATCGCGAAACGCTGGCTGCGGACGCCGAGGCCCCGGGCCGTCAAATCCAGCTCGAGGCCCATCGCCTTGGTCAGCATGGCGGAGCCGTCGGCCAGCATGACGATCTTGCCCTCCACGCCCTGTTCCTTGCCCCAGGCGGCCAGCACGAAGGGATCGTTGACCGCCATGCACACCACAGTGTCCACGCCCTTGGCCGCGAAAGCCTCCGCCTGCTGCACATAGCCGGGCAGGTGCTTCGCGCTGCAGGTGGGAGTGAACGCGCCCGGGGTGGCGAACATCACCACCGTCTTGCCGCCGAACAGGCTGGCCGTGCTCTCCTCGTGAGGCCCTGCCGGGCCAGCGATCGTCAGCTTCATCTCGGGCAAAGCATCGCCAACCTTGATCCTCATGTCCCTGCCCCGTCGTGCTGGCCGGACGCTAGCGGGATGGCGCGGCGGTGTCACGCATCCGGCAAGCCCGTGGCCGAGCCATTGCGGCATCCAGGATATGCGCCAAGATGACTGCCATGCGAGCGATGACACAAGCCGGGGAAGATGCCGGGCTGACCGGGCAGCTGCTGGTCGCGATGCCCGCGCTGGACGATCCACGGTTCAGCCGCAGCGTCATCTATCTCTGCGCCCACACCCAGGAGGGCGCGATGGGCCTGGTGCTGAACCGCCCGCTGGCCAGCCCCGGCTTCGACGACCTGCTCAAGCAACTGGACGTGCTGCCGGCGCCGCCGGTACGGCGCATCGCCCTGTGCGACGGCGGCCCGATGGATGGCTCGCGCGGCTTCGTGCTGCACACGGCCGACTGGGCCGGGGATGGCAGCCTGCAGGTGGATAAGTCGGTGGCGCTCACCGCCAGCCTCGACGTGCTGAAGGCGATCGCGTCCGGGGAGGGGCCGAAGGCCGGCCTGCTGGCGCTGGGCTATGCCCACTGGGACGCCGGGCAACTGGACGACGAGATCAAGGCCAACGCCTGGCTCTCGGTTCCCGCCTCGCTGGACCTGGTGTTCGACGCCGACCACAGCACCAAGTGGCGCCGCGCCTTCGCCTCCATCCGCGTGGACCCGGCGCTGCTGTCAGGCGTTGCCGGGCACGCCTGACAGCAGCGGCCCTTGAGACTGACAGTCAAGCAAGCCAGGCCAGAGGCTCTGCCTCTGGACTCCGCCAAAGGCAGAGCCTTTGAAATCCTTTTGTATTATATACGGGTTTCCAAAGGCCTCCGGCCTTTGGCGGGTCTGGGCAGAGCCCAGCCTTGCTCTCTGACGGGTCGGTGTCCGAGGCCGTTGGCATAAGCCTCACCAGACGAAGCGGGGCACCATCGCCACCGGCCGCAGCCCAGCCGTTTCGGCTTTGATGGCGGCGGCCCCGTGGTCCTCCCCGAGCGCCTCCGCATGCACGCCGCCCAGCACCCAGCATGAGTCGATCCCAGCCGCTGCCGCCCCGGCGATGTCGGTGCGCAGCGAGTCGCCCACCGCCAGCGTACGCTCCCGCGGCGTGCCCAGCGTGGCCAGGACGGGTCCGTAGATCGCCGGGTCGGGCTTGCCCAGCGAGCGGACCGCGCCGCCAAGCTGCTGGTAGCGCTCGGCCAGCGCACCGGCGCAGACGATGCGCACGCCGCCGCGGATGACCTCGAGGTCCGGGTTGGCGCAGAGCATCGGCAGGCCGTGGCGGGCGCAGTCCTGCAGCACGTCCTCGAAGGCCGCGACGCTGGTCGGGCCGCGATGGTCGTCCGGGCCGGTGTTCAGCACGAACTGGGCCTCGCCCGGCGTGGCCATCTCCTGCAGGCCCAGGCCATCCATCAGGTTGCGGTCACGCTCCGGCCCCAGGTGCCACACGCGGTCCCCCAGCGCGGCGAACCATGGGTCGGTGCGGTCCCGCAGCGCCAGGTGCGCCGCTTCGCCCGAGGTGAGCAGGCCGGCGTAAAGGTCCTCGGCGAGGCCCATGTCCGCCAGCATGGCCTGCGCCGCATGGGCGCGGCGCGGCGCGTTGGACAACAGCACGCAGCGCCGCCCGGCATCCCGCAGCCGGCGCAGGCAGTCCGCGGCTCCCTCATACGGGCGCACACCATCATGGATCACGCCCCACAGGTCCAGGATGAAGCCGTCGTACTGCGCCGCGAGCGGGGCCATGCCGGGCAGCAGGGTCATGCGCCGGCGCCCACTGCCTCGGCCGCGGTGCGGAAACCCTCGCGGCGGAGACAAGCGGCAAGTTCCGCCTTCAGCCGGGGCAGCAGCGCCGGGCCGTGCACGGCGAAGGCGGCATAGAGCTGCACGATTTGCGCCCCGGCCCGCAGCTTGGCCAGCACGTCCGCCCCTGTGGACACGCCGCCGCAGCCGATCAGCGCCAGCCGTCCCCCGGCCAGCCGCCATGCCTGGGCGAGCAGCGCGGTGGAAGGCGCCATCAGCGGCGGCCCGGACAGCCCACCCGTCTCCGCCGCGTGGCGGCCGCGCAGCCCGGGCGGCCGGGCTGTGGTGGTGTTGGACACGATCAGCCCGGCCGCGCCGCACTCCACCGCCACCTGCACCACGCTCTCCAGCCCGCCAGGCGACAGGTCGGGCGCCACCTTCACGAACACCGGCGGGCGGTTCGGCACAGCCATCACGGCCTGCAGGATCGCCCGCAGCCGCGCCGCCTCCTGCAGCGCCCGCAGCCCGGCGGTGTTGGGGGAGCTGACGTTCAGCACGGCATACCCGGCATGGCCCGCCACCGCCGCGACCAGCGCCGGGTAGTCCCGCTCCGGCTCCGCCCCCTCCTTATTGATGCCGACATTTGCGCCGAGCAGTATGTCCGGCGGGGAATGCAGGCGGGCAAGCCGCAGGGCGAAGGCGGCGATGCCATGGTTGTTCATGCCCATGCGGTTGATCACTGCACCCTGTTCCAGCCGGAACAGCCGGGGCCGTGGGTTGCCCGGCTGCGGCCGCGGCGTGACCGTGCCCAGCTCCACCGCGCCGAAGCCGAGCCGCAACAGGCCAGGGGCTGCCACCGCGTCCTTGTCGAACCCGGCGGCCAGCCCGATTGGGTTGCGCAGGGTGCGGCCGAGAATGCTGGCGGCGAGCACCGGGTCATCGGCGGCGGGAGCGCGGCCGGCCAGGCCGAGCCGCAATGCCCGCAAGGCCAGGCGGTGCGCCCGCTCCGGGTCGATCCGGCGCAAGGCAGGCAACAGGGCGGAGGCGATGGCTGGGGTCAATGCAAAATCCGGCTGGAGCGTCGCGGGCTTGCCACGCCGCCTGGTTTGGCCGATGGGGGCGGCCATGTGGGACGAACCCTACCTGGAAACCTGCTGCCGGTCAGCCCTGCATCGGCTGCTGCTGGTCGGCTCCTCCGGGCGGCCGAGCGGATTGAAGGACGGCCCCTGCCTCCACCGCCTGTCCGGGCTGGGTTTTGCGCAGCAACGGGCAGACGGACGCTACGAGGTCACGCAACCGGGTGCTGCGAGGCATGCGGAGGAGATCGCCCCCACGGCAGACGCCAAGAAGCGACGACGCCGGGCCGGCTTGCTGGCGTCGGGCAACCGGTGATCAGCCTGTCTCGTCGCGGCCATGCATCGCGGCTGGCGGCGTGGTCGCCTCCACGGCGGTGAACGCCTCCAGGATCTTGTAGCTGTGCTCGGTGTCGCGCGACACGATCCAGGAATCCCCTGGGCCTAGCAGGATGACCTGCCCTTCGGTGTGCAGCTCCGCCCGCCCGGCGTCGGCTCGGCTTGAACGTGGCCTGCACATCTCCGCCGCATAATAGTTTGCGCCGCAACCAATCAGGCGCTATCCAGTCGCCCGTCCAACAAGCCTGCCCGTAGAACAGGACCAAGCTCCATGCTCAAGCCACTCCTCGCCGGCGGTGCCCTTGCCGCCGCGCTCCTTGCCGGCGCAGCCCTCGTCCCGGCCAACGCCCAGGACGTGCCCGTCACCCTCACCCGCGGCACCATCGCCTCGCTCGAAGGGCAGACGCTCGAAGCCAAGACCCGCAACGGCGCCACCATCCCGGTGACGCTTACCGATAAGAGCGCCGTGCTGGGCGCCACCAACGCCACCATCGCGGACGTGAAGCCGGACAGCTACATCGGCGTCGCGGCCGCCCCGCAGCCGGACGGCACGCTCAAGGCGCTGGAAGTCACCATCATCGACCAGAAGCTGCGCGGCATGGGGGACGGCCACTACGGCTGGGACCTCACGGGCGGCAACACCATGACCAACGGCGCTGTCGGCAGCGTGCAGACCGCGAACGGCCGCACCCTGGTGATCAACTACAAGGGCGGCAGCAAGACCATCACAGTGCCGGACGACGTGCCCGTCGTCAGCATCGCCCCGGCCGACCGCGCCGTCCTCAAGCCCGGCGCCCGGATCGTGGTGATCAGCGACAAGGGCGCGTCCGGCGTCACCGCCAACGCCGTGATCGCCGGCGTGAACGGCACCGTCCCGCCCATGTAAGGGCTGCCATGACAGATCCCCGGTCCGTGCGGGACCGGGGACGCACCAGATGGATGTGCCATGACCCAGGTCGCACAGCCCGAACGCCGCCGCGTGGTGGTGATCCATCCTTTCACCATCCGGCTGACGCACTGGCTCAACGCCTTTGCCATCACCTGCATGGTGATGAGCGGGTGGAAGATCTATGACGCCAGCCCGTTCTTCCCTTTCACCTTTCCCGCCTGGGCCACGCTCGGCGGCTGGCTGGGCGGGGCGCTGGCCTGGCACTTCGCGGCCATGTGGCTGCTCATCGGCAACGGTCTGGTCTATCTGACGTACGGTCTGGCCAGCCGGCATTTCAGCCGCCATCTGCTGCCCATCAAGCCACGCGAGGTGTGGCGGGACACGGTTCAGGCGATGACCTTCAAGCTGCAGCACAGGCTCGGCGCCTACAACGCGGTGCAGCGCCTGCTCTACGCCATCGTTCTGCTGCTCATCGCCGCCGCCGCCGCGTCCGGCCTCGCCCTGTGGAAGCCGGTGCAGGTGCAGGTGCTCACCCAGCTGCTGGGCGGCTACGAGGTCACCCGCCGCATCCACTTCCTGGCCATGGCGGGGATCGTGGGCTTCGTCGCCATCCACCTGGCGCTCGTCATCCTGGTGCCGAGCACGCTGTGGGCCATGATCACCGGGCGCGGCCGAGTCCACGCCGAGCCGGGCGAGATATTGCCATGAGCCGCCGGCTTCGGCGAGGCGCTGCTGCAAGCCGCACGGCCCTTATCGACGCCGCGCCGGAACTCGCCCGGGTGCAGCGCCGGCTGCTGCTGCGCTCCGGCCTGTCGCTCGGCGCGCTCACCATGCTGACCGGGTGCAACCTGTCGGATGGGGATGCGGTGGACCGGGTGCTGTGGGCCATGTCCAAGTTCAACGACCGGGTGCAGGCGCTGCTGTTCGACCCCAACCGCCTGGCGCCCGTTTTCACGGCCAAGGACATCACCGACCCGTTTCCGTTCAACGCCTACTACCCGGAGGACAACGCCCCGGAGGTGGACGGCGACGCCTACAAGCTGGAAGTCTCCGGCCTGGTGGCGGACAAACAGCCCTGGAGCCTGGCGAAGCTGCGCACCCTGCCGCAGGAGAGCCAGATCACCCGGCACGTCTGCATCGAGGGCTGGAGCGCCATCGGGCAGTGGTCCGGCGTGCCGTTCCGCACATTCCTCGAGCGGGTGGGGGCGGACACCAAGGCCAAGTACGTCGGGTTCAAGTGCGCCGACCGCTATTACGGCAGCATCGACATGGCCACCGCGCTGCACCCGCAGACCATCATGGCGCTGGATTTCCGCGGCGAGCCGCTGCCGGACAAATACGGCTTCCCGATGAAGTTGCGCGTGCCGACCAAGCTGGGGTTCAAGAACCCCAAGCACATCGTGGCGATGTATGTGACCAATGATTACCCTGGTGGATGGTGGGAGGATCAGGGCTACAATTGGTACAGCGGCTCTTAACGCCTGTTTGGCGGCGATCCTTCAGAAGCGTCGTGCCATGGCAAGCGGTCCCACGAGGGCGAGCGTGAATGTGCAGCATGCACCAAACAGCCGGGTTTTGTAGTCGCCAAATTCCTGGATGATTTCCGAGAAGCTCAGCCGGAAGTTTCAGAATAAAGGCTAATACAGGCTAAATCGATGCAGGTTGGCGGTTGAGCGAAAACGCTGCATTCATAGCGGCCGCTGACACTTGAATACTTGGGAAAACAACAAGTCTGTTCATTTCGACCATCTTCTGCGCTTTTTCCCAGTATTGCGTATTATGCACGTGCGGCCCGCCATCAGAGATCCATAGATGATAGGCCTTTTCGCAAATTTTCTCATTGTGGTCAACTTCAGTGTTCAAGGTGATTTCCGACATGGTGGCCTCTCGCAATACAGCATTGGAGAGAAACTCAAGTGGCAGCATGACCCAGAGTTGGTGGCCTAACCTGCAAGGCTTGCTGGGCGCGCGACCGGAAAGGTCATCCGCGCGGCAAACGGTGCAGACGCTGCTTCGACGAGCTTCATGGAATCCCCAGCAAGCCCGTCTGTTCCGGCACAGGCTTTGTCAGACGATGTGCGCGCAAGACTGCGGCGCAAGGCCAACGGCTCTGCTGAGGATTTGACTTCGCTCGTAGCTTTCCCTGCAAACGTGATGGACGCGAGATGATATTGCCCACGATGTCCTTGACCTTCTTTCCCTAGACTTGGCTTCCGCTTCGGCAACCATGCTGTCGGGGAAAATTATATTGAAGGCGCGGGCTCGAACCTGTAACCCTCGGAATTTACTCATACGTCAGTACGACCTTGCTCAGATCCGGTCAGGACATTCTCGGAGCAGAGCCGAATCAGGTCGGCTCACCTGATTGGTGAAGCTGCTCACTGAAACAAAATGCTCCTGCAACAACCGTCGCCTTCCCTGGATCGTGCGGCGGCAGGCGAGCGCCGGGCTGGTCTTGCGCTGTCCCAGGTTCATGCGAGTGGCTTCTTGACCGTGCGGAGCCGGCTCCAGGATCATGGCCGCCGAAGGTGCCGCTGCCGTCAAAGCCGCTCGATGTGCCCGAGGATAATTGGACGGAGGTCGTCCGGCGAGAACAGGGCGTGCGGGCGCCCCCCCCCCGCCCGGGGGGGGGGCCCAGATAGCGGGCGTAACCCCGGGTTTA
>CAXTPP010000024.1:0-17694 GCA_964246185.1 uncultured Acetobacteraceae bacterium | reverse complement strand
GCGGCCGTCACCGCGGCGCTTTGGCCCGGTTTATATTGGGGGGGGGGGGGGGGGGCGGGGGGGGGGGGGGGGGGCGCCCCCCCCCGGCCGGGGGCTGGCGCCATGATCGCTGCCTTCACCGCTGTTTAATCTTGTGGCGGCAGTGTGGCGTTATGTCAGATGTCATCGAAGACCTGCTCCTCGCCATCACCTGCGCCCGCGTCGGCCGCCCTGCGGAAGCGGAGCGGTTGCTGCACGGCGTTCTCGCGGTGGAGCCGGACAACGCGCACGCCCTGTTCCTCCTGGGCCAGTGCGCGCTCGCCGAAGGGCAGGAAGCGCAAGCGGCGCACCATCTGGCCCGGGCGCTCGCGGGACGCCCAGCGCACCGGGATACCCGGCTGATGCTGGCCCGCGCCCTGCTCGCGGCCGGGCGGGCCACCGAGGCCCTGGCGACGCTGGACCCGTTCGAGTCCGACAAGGACTTGGTTGCGGCCCAACTCCTGCGCGGCACGGCGTTAAGCGCGCTCGGACGTCCGTTGGAGGCCATCACGGCCTTCAGCCACGCCATCCGGGCCAATCCCGGCGATGCCGAGGCACACCTTAACCTCGGCAACGCCCATGCCGAGCTGGACGAGCCTGAAGCCGCCGAGAGCCATATCCGCCGCGCCATCGCGCAACTGCCCACGCTGCTGGCAGCGCACGTCAGCCTCAGCCACCTGCTCACGAGCCAGGGTCGGCTGGCAGAGGCGGCGGCGGCCAGCGAGGCGGCCATCGCGCTGGACCCGGATTGCGCTGTCGCGCAATGGAACCATGGGGTCGCCCTGCTGCTCGGGGGAGACATGGCGGCAGGCTGGGAGAGATACGAGTGGCGCAAGCGCCGCTTTCCAAGCTGCTTCCCCAGCTTGCCAGGCCCGCAATGGCTGGGGGAACCGCTCGACGGTCAAACCATACTCGTGCTGGCAGAGCAAGGCTTGGGCGACACCATCCAGTTCGCCCGCTATTTGCCGCTGCTGGCCCGGCGCGGCGCCCGGGTGGTGCTGCAATGCGCGGACTCGCTGGCGCCGCTGCTCAAGGGCGTGGCGGGCGTCGCTGCCGTCAGCAGCCGGGGCGATCCGCCAGCGCATGATTGCTGGGTCGATCAGATGAGCCTGCCGCGCCTGTTCGGCACCACTCTGGCGAACGTGCCTTACCGCGCCGGGTATCTCTCGCCCGATCCCATCCGCGCCGCGCACTGGGACCGGCTGCTGCCGGCAGGGTTGCGCGTCGGCCTGGTCTGGGCTGGCAACAAGCTGCACTCAAATGATCGCCGCCGGTCCATGCCGGTGGATGCGCTGGCGCCCATCGCCGCGGCGGGAGGCGCCATCATCAGCTTGCAGGCCGGCTCGCGTGCGCAGGAGGCTGCCCGCTTGCCCGGCGTTGCGGACCAGTCGGCGCAATTGACCGATTGGGGCGAGACCGCGGCCTTGGTGAGCGTCCTGGACCTGGTGATCTCGGTTGATACCGCCGTGGCCCACCTGGCTGGGGCGCTCGGCATCCCGACCTGGGTGATGCTGCCCCACGCTCCGGACTGGCGATGGCTGCTCGCGCGCGAGGACTCGCCCTGGTATGCCAGCGCGCGCCTGTTCCGGCAGGGATTCCCGGGCGATTGGGATGGTGTCGCGGCCCGGGTGGCTGCTGTCTTGGCGCAGGTCGTCGGCTCGTCTCAGAGCATGGCCATCCCGCCATTGACATGGAGCGTCGCCCCTGTGACCCACGCTGCCTCGTCGGACGCTAGGTAGGCCACCGCCGCCGCCACGTCCGCCGGCTGCCCCATGCGGCCGAGCGGGATGGCGTCGTGCAGGCGCTTGCGTTGGTCCTCCGTCAGCGCCTCCGTCATCGCCGTCTGGATGAAGCCCGGCGCCACGATGTTGACGGTGATGCCGCGCGCGCCGACCTCCTGCGCCATCGCCTTGGTCATGCCCACCAGCCCCGCCTTGGCCGCCGCGTAATTGGCCTGGCCCGGGTTGCCCGTGCTGCCGACGATGCTGGCGATGCCGATGATCCGCCCGGCCCGGCGGCGCAACATGCCCCGCATGGCGGCGCGGGCCAGGCGGAACGGCGCCGTCAGGTCCACGTCCAGCACCGCCTGCCAGTCCTCGTCCTTCATGCGCAGCGCCAGCATGTCCCGGGTGAGCCCGGCGTTGTTCACCAGGATGTCCAGCGGCCCGGCCGCTTGCTCCGCCGCCGAGACCAGCGAGTCTGCCGCCGCCGGGTCCCGCAGGTCGGCCGGGCAGGCGTGCGCGCCTTTGCCCAGTTCCGCCGCCAAGGCGTCCAGCGTCTCGGTGCGCGTGCCGGACAGCGCCACCCGCGCGCCCTGACCATGCAGCGTGCGCGCGATGGCGGCGCCGATGCCGCCGGATGCGCCGGTGATCAGCGCGGTCTTGCCGTCCAGTCGAAACATGCGTGCCTCCTGCTGCTCCCTCTGCCGCTGGCGGGAGAGGGCCGGGGTGAGGGTGGCTATCGAGGCCCGCGCCCTCTGTCCAGCACGGCCGCGATCTCCCCCAGGATGGCAGGGTCGTCGATGGTCGGCGGCGGGACCGGCTCTTCCCCATCGGCCAGGCGGCGCAGGGTGGCCCGCAGGATTTTTCCGGAGCGGGTCTTGGGCAGGCGTTGCACCACCCGCGCCTCCTTGAACGCGGCCACCGGGCCGATCCGCTCCCGCACCATGGCCACCAGCTCGGCCGCGATGATGCCCTCGGGCCGGTCCACCCCCGCCTTCAGCACCACCAGGCCGACCGGGGACTGGCCTTTCAGCGCGTCCGCCGCACCGATCACCGCGCACTCCGCCACGTCCGGGTGGGCGGCCAGCACTTCTTCCATGGCGCCCGTGGACAGGCGGTGGCCGGCCACGTTGATGATGTCGTCCGTGCGGCCCATCACCCAAACGTCGCCGTCCGCGTCGCGCATCCCGGCGTCTCCCGTGCAGTACCAGCCAGGCAGTTCGTCCAGGTAGGCGCGGCGATACCCGTCGTCGTCGTTCCACAGCGTGGGGGAGCAGCCCGGCGGCAGCGGCAGCCGGATGGCGAGCGCCCCCACCGTGCCTGGCGGCAGCACCGTGCCGGCTTCGTCCAGCGCCTGCACGTCGTAGCCGGGGCAGGGGCGTCCGCCGGAGCCGGGCTTGACGGGGAACAGCCCGTAGCCGCGGAACCCGGCGGTGATCGGCCAGCCCGTCTCGGTCTGCCACCAGTGGTCCACCACCGGCTTGCCGAGCAGGTCCGCGATCCAGACCGCCGTCGCCGGGTCGCACCGTTCGCCCGCGAGATAGAGCGCCTGCAGCCGGGACAGGTCGTGAGCGGCGAGCATGGCGCCCGCCGGGTCCTGCTGCTTGATGGCCCGCAGCGCGGTGGGCGCGGTGAACAGCACGTTCACGCCGTGCTCGGCGCACACCCGCCAGAACGCCCCGGCATCCGGCGTGCCGACCGGCTTGCCCTCGTACATGACTGTGGTGCAGCCGGCGAGCAGGGGCGCGTACACGATGTAGCTGTGCCCCACGACCCAGCCGACGTCCGAGGCGGTCCAGAACACGTCGCCCAGCCGCAGCCCATAGATCATGTGGACCGAGTGGTGCAGCGCCACCGCATGGCCGCCCGTGTCCCGCACCAGGCCCTTCGGCTTGCCCGTGGTGCCGGAGGTGTAAAGGACATAGAGCGGGTCGGTGGCCGCCACCGGCACGCAGGGGTGGGGCGCCGCGGCGGCCTCGGCGGCGGCGAAGTCGTAGTCCCGGCCCGGCGTCATCGCCGCCCGCAGCGCCGGGCGCTGCAGCACCAGGCAAGCCCGGGGCCGGTGCGGACTGAGCGCCAGCGCAGCGTCCAGCAACGGTTTGTAGGCGACGACGCGGCCCGGCTCCAATCCGCAGGACGCGCAAATCACCGCGGCGGGCTGCGCGTCCGTGATACGCTTGGCCAGCTCGGGCGCTGCGAACCCGCCGAACACCACCGAGTGGACGGCGCCCAGCCGCGCGCAGGCCAGCATGGCGATGGCCGCCTCGGGGACCATGGGCATGTAGATGACCACCCGGTCCCCCTTGCCGACACCCAGGGCCGCGAGCGCCCCCGCGACCTTGGCCACGCGGTCCAGCAGGGCAGCGTAGCTGAACCGCTCGACCCGGCCTTCCATAGCGCTGTCCCAGATCAACGCCGTCCGGTCGCCATGCCCGGCGAGGACGTGACGGTCGAGGCAGTTATGGCTGGTGTTGAGTTCGCCGCCGGGGAACCAGCGGCCGAATGGCCCGGAGTCCGGGTCGAAGGCCCGATCCGGCTGACGGACCCAGTCGATCCCACGGGCGGCCGTCATCCAGGCCGTCGCCGGATCGGCCATCCAGGCGGCGTATTCCACGCTGTAATTTGAGTCGGGCTGCACAGCTTTCCCTCCCTGGGCATCGCCTGCTGGCGCATTCTAGCCGCTTGCTACTTGAATTCATGCCAAAAGCGCGCGTTGCTCATACCAGCGGCCCTTGCGGGTGACCGTCAAGCAAGGCCAAAGGCTTTGCCTCTGGACTCCACCAAAGGCAGAGCCTTTGGAATCCATTTACATAAAACGGTTTCCAAAGGCCTCCGGCCTTTGGCGGGTCTAGGCGGAGTGGCCTCAAGGTTCCGGTTGCCTCCTTCGGGCAATTGGAATGGCCACGCAGGGGGAGCCCATTCTGGCTTTCCAACAGGGCCACGCGCGCCTGGCCATCTAACGGAGCCGGGCCGCGACAATGGCGCTCAGGTGCTCGAACAGCGTCTGCGTGTTGCGTTCCCAGGTGAACCGTTCGGCAGATGCGCGGACGTCGGATTGCGCCGGCGCTTCGGCCAGCAAGGAGCGGATTGCCCCGGCGAAGGCCTGCGGTGTCCGTTCCGTGAGCAGCCGGCCGGACACGGCCGGGTCGATCGCTTCCGCCGCGCCGTCCACTGCCATGGTGACCACGGGGGTGCCGCACGCCATCGCTTCCACCCACGCGTTGGCCAGTCCCTCGCTGGCCGATGCCAGGGCCATCGCGTCGGCAGCGCCCAAGATGGCAGGCAGCGCCGCATGAGGCAGGCTGCCCATCAGCCGCACGCGGTCGCCCAGCCCTGCGGCGGCAACCGCCTGCTCCAGCCCGGCGCGTTCCGGTCCCGCCCCGACAACCAATAGCGTCACGCCCGGCAACGCCTTCATGGCCTCGATGACGATGCCGTGGCCCTTGCGCGGGATCAGCGCGCCCAGGCTGACGACCAAAGGGCCGGAGACGCCGAGCGCAGCCTTGGCCGCTACGCGGTCTAAAGGCCGGAAACGCTCCAGGTCCACGCCAGTGTGATGGACCGTGATCTTCGCCGGGTCCATGCCGAGCGCCGCCATGTCCCGTTTCATCGACCCGGCGACCGCCAGCAAGCCGCCGGCGCGCCTGGCCGCGTCCAAGATCATCCGGCGGCAGGCCGCTCGCCCACCCCAGTAATGGATGTCCGCCCCGCGCGCCTTGATCGAGACCGGGACGCCGAACTCGGCGCCGAGGCGCACGGCCGCTGGCCCGTCCGGATAGAAGAACTCGGCATCGATCACGTCGAAACCGAACCCGGCCTTGCGCAACCGCGCCAGCACGGGCCGGACCGTGCGCACGATGGCGGCCGGGTTGAGCGCGCCGCCCAGCCCGGGAACCATGTCGAACCGGGGCCGTGCGACCTGCACGCCTTGCCACTCCTGCCGTGGCAGGGCCAGCCGCGGCCGATAGCGCGCCAGCAGGCCGAGCGGGAATATGGGGCGGGGAAGCGGGCTGACCACCTGCAGATCCACGTCCGGCCGTGCTGCCAGCCGAAGCGTTTGGTTTTCCACGAACACGCCGAGGGTGGGCTCGGCCGCGCTCGGGTAGATCGTCGAAAGCGTCAGGACGCGCAGCATGCCGGGCAGCCTGTTCCAGTGTGGTTGAGCTTTCACACGGAACAGGTAAACGCACACCACCCAATCCCCGCCATGCGAAGGACGCGCCGTTGACCACAGGCCAGCCGCCGCTGCTGATGCACGTGTTCCCGACGTTCGCGGTCGGCGGGGCCCAAGCCCGCTTCGCAGCGCTGGCCAACCACTTCGGCAGCCGATGGCGTCACGCCATCGTGGCGCTTGACGGCAACACCGAGTGCCGGACCCGGCTGGCCCCGGATGTCGCCGCGACGTTTCCCGCCGTCGTCACGATCAAGGCGGACCCGCTCGGCAATGTGCGGCGAATACGCGAGCTGTTGCGGGCAGAGCGGCCGGACGTGCTGGTGACCAGCAACTGGGGGTCCATCGAGTGGGCGTTCGCCAACCTGCTGCCCCTCGTTCGCCACATCCATACAGAGGACGGGTTCGGCCCGGAGGAGCGCTCCGCCCAGCTTCGCCGCCGTTGCTGGGCGCGCCGCGCGGCGCTCCGGCGCAGCACCGTGGTGCTGCCTTCGCGCACGCTGCTTGGCATCGCTGCCATGCAGTGGAAGCTTAACCCGGTGCGGCTGCGATATATCCCGAATGGCGTCGATCTGGTCCGGTTCGCACCTGTCCCGAGCCGCGAGGCGAAACCCGTCCCCACTATCGGTATCGTAGCGGCTTTGCGCCCGGAGAAGAACGTGGCGCGGCTGCTTCGCGCCTTCCAGCTTGCGGGCGGGGCCGGACGACTGGTTGTCGTGGGCGACGGCGCTGAGCGTGCTGCCTTGGAGGGGCTTGCCGCGCGGCTCGGGCTAGGCGAGCGGGTGCAGTTCATTGGCCATGCAAAAGACCCCCGGCACATTTACCATTCGTTCGACATTTTCGCCCTATCTTCCGACACCGAGCAGATGCCGCTTTCGATCCTGGAAGCGATGGCGACTGGACTGCCGGTGGTGGCAACTGACGTGGGTGACGTTCGAACAATGTTGGCAGCTGAGAATGATCGCTTCGTCGTGGCGCAAGATGATGCTGCGTTGGCCGCGGGCCTGTCCGCCCTGCTCGCGAACCCGGCGTTGCGTGGCCAGGTCGGACAAGCTAACCGGCGCAAGGCCGAGGCGGATTACGACCAGGAGACGATGTTCGCGGCCTATGGGGGCTTGTTGGCGGGCACGGCCAACGAGCGATCGAAGCAGGCGAACCTTTCGGTACGGCAATATCTATAAATATGTTTATTTCCAACTTAAGAAGGCATTTGCGCCGGGTTAATCCCTTATTGACAAGCGATTTGTTCCTTGGCATATGTTCGAGGTCAGAAGCGGGGTGTGATAATAACCGCTCGTTCTGTCATTCGAGCGTCAAAAAGCTAGACGAAACATGTCTTCATGCCGTTCCTTGATCGGTTGTACTAAATAATGATTAGGGCAGTCGAGAAACATCTTTCGTTAGAGATGCTTTGGCTTTGGCTCGTCGAATCGTTGATGGTCCTAGCAGTGTTGTTCTACTTGCTGCACCATGAAAGCCGGCTGCTTGGCCTTGGCCCGGTCCTCGACGTGTTCGCGCTAAAGCAGGCTGTCATATGGAGTTTGGCGATCAGCCTGACCTCGGTGTCGATCGGGCTTTACCGGACGGATATCTGCCACCGCCAGCGCAAGCTGCTCACCACTGCGCTGATCGTCAGCGTGCTGCTCGCTCCTGTGCTGCTCGGCTTGAGCCGTCTGCTGGATTTGGATCTCAGCCTCAACCCACGCAGCGGCACGTCGCTGCCCCGTATCCTGGCTGGCTGGCTGGCCTGCCTTGGCGTGACCCGACTTGGGTTTTACTTCGCGCAGCGGTTGGACCTGTTCACCCGCCGCATCCTGATCGTTGGCCCGGCACAAAGCGCCTTGCGGGTCCAGAACGTGATCGGCATGACCGGAGACAGTTCCTGGCGCGTGGTGGGCGCAGTCCCAGCCGGATCAGCCGCACTGCAGCGAGAAGAGCTTCGGTGCCAGAAAATCTGGGGAGTCGTGGTGGCCGATGCCGCCTCTGGACCGGCAACCGGCTCGGCCGTGCGGGCTGGCCTGCGAAAGAACACCCGCGTGTTCAATGAGGCGTCGTTCTGGGAGTATCGCCTTGATCGCCTAGACCTTGACCACCTGCCGCAAGCTTGGGAGGCCGTGGTTCGCCGCACTGCACAAGGCCGTTGGATCGATGGCGTGCATCGCGCCATGGACGTGTCGATCAGCATCGGCCTGCTTTTTGCGACGTTGCCGCTGATGGCCGTGGTGGCGATCCTCATCAAAATTGAGAGCGCCGGGCCGGTGTTCTACGCCCAAAGGCGTGTCGGCCAGCACGGCCAAGTGTTCAGCCTGCGCAAGTTCCGCAGCATGTCGGTCAACGCCGAAGCGGCTGGCGCGCCAATCTGGGCGGCAAAGAACGATCCGCGGGTGACGCGCATCGGCCGCATGATCCGCCGCACCCGGATCGACGAACTGCCGCAGCTGCTCAATGTGCTGTCCGGGGACATGAGCTTTATCGGCCCCCGTCCGGAGCGCCCGCATTTCGTGGATCGGCTGTCAACGCTCATCCCAAGCTATCCTGACCGTGCCTGTCTCAAGCCTGGCATTACTGGGTGGGCGCAGGTCAAGTATCCTTACGGTGCCTCTGTCGAGGACGCCCGCATGAAGCTGGCCTACGACCTGTATTACGTGAAGAATCGCAGCATTTTCATGAACCTCTTAATCCTGGTGCTGACAATCCGTGTCATCCTGTTCCAGGAAGGGGCACGGTAGCCGCCGCACCCCAGGCAGGAGGCGTAGGTGGCACATGCTGAACATAGGGGTCGCTGCCTTCTACGGTCTATTTGCCGGGCTCGTCCTCGCCACAGCCCAGCCTGATCGGTCCAGCTTTTCGCTTGCCGGCGCCAGCCTTGCGACCGCCGGTTGGGCCGCTACCCTGGCATTCGGCCCCGTGCTCTCCGATGGCGTGGCGGCAGCGTTGGACCTTGCTCTGATGGCTGCCTGGTCCGTATACCTCTTGCACCTGTACCAACGGTCGACGCCGACCGCATCCCGGCCGCAACGCGCCGCCATGGGCTTTGGCATGGTCATTGTGCTGGTGGCGGTCGCCGGGTTCTTGAGCGCTGGCCTGTCTTCCGGCTCGGCTCGGATGATGGAGTTCGAGGCCAGCCTGAGCCTCTCCGTCTGCGCCCTGTTGCTGATCGAGAACCTCTACCGGAACACGCCGGAAGAACTGCGCTGGCACGTCACGCTGCCCTGCGTGGCGCTCGGCGGATTTTTCGCCTACAGCATGGCCTTCTACAGCGACGCCATGCTGTTCCGCCGGCTGTCCCCCATCCTCGCCGATGGCCGCGCGGCGCTGCTGCTGCTTCTGCTTCCCCTGCTGGCCTTGTCGGCCAAACGCAACCAGCGCCGGTGGGGGCTATCGCTGCAGGTCTCGCACCGCGCGGTGTTCTACAGCGCCAGCCTGGTGCTGATCGGGCTCTTCCTGCTCGGCGTGGCAGCCACGGGTGAAATCCTGCGCGCCTTCGGACCGGGCTGGGCCAGCCCGTGGGGCATGGTAGTGGAGATCAGCCTGATCTCTGGCGGGCTGCTCACCGCAGCTCTGTTCGTGACCTCGGCCTCGGCCCGGTCCACCGTGCGCAACTTCGTCATCAGCAACTTCCTCCGCCAGCGCTACGACTACCGGCTGGAGTGGCTGCGCTGCATCCATACCCTGTCGCAGACCGACCGCAACGTGGCGCTGCACACCCGCGCCATCCGGGCGGTGGCTCAGGTGGTGGACAGCCCGGCCGGCATGATCTTCCTGCGCGAGACGGATGATGGCGTGTTCCGCTGGGCCGGGTCATGGAACCTGCCGGCGGCGGCGCACCAGATCGGCGGCGACCACGCCTTGGTGGCGCTGCTCGGCATGGGCGGCTCGGTCGTCCAAGTGCCGCCGGGAATGCCGGACGTTTCGGACGCCTGGCTCGCGGCCCCCCTCACCCACGGCGGCAGCATGGCCGGGTTCATCCTGGTGGCCAAGCCGCGCGCGCCCTTCGCGCTCGATGGCGAGGTGTTCGCCCTGCTCCGCATCGTGGGGCAGGAGGTGGCAAGCTATGTCGCTGAGCAACGTGCCGCCGAGACGCTGCTGCAAACCACCCAGCTGCGCGAATACGGCAAACGCTTTGCCTTCGTCGCGCACGACATCAAGAACGTGTCGAGCCAGCTCTCCCTGGTGCTTGCCAACGCAGAGCGCCACATTGCCAACTTGGAGTTCCAGCAAGACATGCTGCTGACCGTCGGCGCCTCCGTGCAGAAGATCAACACGCTGCTCGCCCGCCTGAAAACCCCGGCTGGCGAGGCCCCGCCGCAGGCGCTGGTCGATGTAACCGGGCGGCTGCAGGCCATCGTCGGCGCTTGCAGCCCGTCGCGCCGGGCGCGCATCCTGCTCGACGCCGGGTCGCTGTCCGGCGTCGTGCAAACCGTGATGGACCCGGCGGATTTCGAGGCGGTGATCCTGCATCTGCTGGACAACGCGTTCGACGCCTCCACGCCGGACGCGCCCGTTCGCGTCGAGTGCCGTGAGCAGGAGCGCCGTATTCTGGTCGACATCGCGGACCAAGGCACCGGCATGACCGCCGAGTTCATCCAGCAGCAGCTGTTCCGCCCGTTCCGCTCGTCCAAGAGCGACGGGTTCGGCATGGGCGTGTTCCAGGCCCGCGAACTGCTCCAGCAGGCCGGCGGCACCCTGACCGTTTCCAGCCAGCCCGGCGCGGGCACCACCATGCGCGTGTCGCTGCCGATATCGCTGCCGGGGCAGCCCGCCATGGCAGCGGCCAGCGCGCGGGCCTTGCCATGACCAGCCCCACCCTGCTGATCGTCGAGGACGACGAGGGGTTGTGCAGCCAATACCGCTGGGCTTTCCCGGGCTACACCGTGGTCACCGCGCATGACCGCGCCGCCGCCCTGGTGCAGATCGAACGGCACCGCCCCCCCGTCGTGGTCACGGATCTCGGCCTCCCGCCCGACCCGGACGGCGTGTCCGAAGGCTTCGCCGTGCTGGATGCCGTGCTGCGCGCGACCCCGGACGCCAAGGTGATCGTCGCCACCGGCAACGGCGACCGCGCCCATGCCCTGCGCGCCATCGCCAGCGGCGCCTATGACTTCTACGAGAAGCCGATCGACATCGAGGTGCTGCGCGCCATCATCGGCCGCGCGCTGCGCATCCATCATCTGGAAGCCGACAACCGCCGCCTGGCCGAAACTCCCGGCGTCAGCCCGGTCGCCCGCATCATCACCGCCAGCGAGCCGATGCTGAAGGTCTGCCGCACGGTGGAGAAGCTAGCCGGCGCCAACGTCCCCGTGCTGCTGCTGGGCGAGAGCGGCACCGGCAAGGAGGCGCTGGCCCGCGCCCTGCACGACCTCAGCCCGCGCGCCAAGCAGCCGTTCATCGCCATCAACTGCGGCGCCATCCCGGAGAACCTGCTGGAAAGCGAGCTGTTCGGCCACGAGCGCGGCGCGTTCACCGGGGCGGTCAAGCAGACCATCGGCAAGATCGAGAGCGCCGACCGCGGCACGCTGTTCCTCGACGAGATCGGCGACCTGCCATACCAGCTGCAGGTCAAGCTGCTGCGCTTCCTGCAGGACCAGGTGATCGAGCGCATCGGCGGCCGCAAGCCGATCCAGGTCAACGTCCGCATCGTCTCCGCCACCCACCAGCAGCTCGAATCGCAGATCGGCGAGGGCCGCTTCCGGCAGGATCTGTACTACCGGCTGAACTCGGTTTCTGTCCGCATCCCGCCGCTGCGGGACCGGCCCGGCGACAGCGTGCTGCTGGCCCGCAGCTTCCTGCACCGGTTCAACAAGGAGTTCGGCCGCAACCTGCGCGGCCTGACCGACGACGCCATCGCCGCCATCAGCCAGTACGAGTGGCCCGGCAACGTCCGCGAACTGGAGAACCGCATGAAGCGGGCCGTAGTGATGAGCGACACCCGCATGATCGACGTGGCCGACCTGGAGCTTGCGCCCGCCGGGGACGCCGCGCCGGCCAACCTCGACCTGCGGGTGGCCCGGATGCGGGCGGAGCGCGAGGTGATCCAGCTCGCGCTCGCCAAGAGCCACGGGGTGCTGAGCAAGGCCGCCAAACTGCTCGGCATCAGCCGCCCGACGCTGTATGGGTTGCTCGAAGCCCACGGCCTGGCCAGCGCGGCCACCCTGGAAGCAGAGACGATGGAGCCTGGTGGTGATGCATAGACAGCGTTTGCTCGCCGCAACGGCGCTGCTGGCCGCATGGCCGCTCCTGGCCAACGCGGCGGACTACCTGGCGGACGCCGGGAAGGCGGTTGCCGCCGGGGACCTGCCCGCCGCCCGCCTGCAGCTCCGCAACGCGGTGAAAGCCGACCCGGCGAGCGGCGAGGCGCACTACCGGCTCGGCGAGGTCAACCTGCAGCTGGGCGACCCGGCAGCTGCCGAGAAGGAATCGCAGGACGCCAAGGACGACGGCTACCCTGCCGCCGCCACCCTTGGCCTGCTGACCGCGGCCTACCTGCAGGAAGGCCGCGCGCGGGACTTGCTGCGCGACGTGCCGGCCGACACCACCACGCCCGAACTCGCCGCCGTGACCCTCGTGGCCCGCGGCCGTGCCCAGCTGCTGCTCGACCACCCGGATCTGGCGGCCACCGCCTTCGCCGAAGCGCAGCGCCTGGCCCCGGCCTCCCCGGCGCCGCTGCTGGCGCAGGCGCGGCTGGCCTTGCAGCGCCGGGACGTGCCGGCCGCCTCGCAGGCCGTGGACGCCGCCCTGGGCCTCGACCCGGCCTCGGCGGAGGCGCTGCAGCTGCAATCAGCCCTGCTGGCGCAGAAGCCGGACCAGGCGGGCGCCATCGCCGCAGCGGACAAGGCGGTGGCGGCAGCGCCGGGTCAGTTCGCCTACCGGCTGGACCGCGCCGGCATCCTGATGGATTTCAATCAGAACGACCCGGCCAAGGCGGACGTGGCCGCCGTGCTGGCGCTCTCGCCTGGCAACCAGCGCGCGCTGTACTACCGTGCCGTGCTGCTGCTGCGCGCTGGGGACTTCGCGGGCGCCAACACGATCCTGGACCAGCTCTCCAGCTTCGTCTCCCAGTTCCCCGGCGCATACCTGGTCCAGGCCGTGGTCAAGCAGGCGGTGGGGCAGACCGAGCAGGCGCTGGACGCCGCCACCCGGTATGCCGCGCGCAACCCGTCCGACGCGCGCGGCCCCATCCTGCTGGCGCAGCTGCAGCTGTCGGCGAGGCATCCGGACCAGGTGCTGGAACTGCTGGCGCCGCTGGCCACCGCGCAGACCACGCTGCCGCAGGTGTACGAGCTGCGCGGCGCCGCCGACAACATGCTCGGCCGGCCGGAAGCTGCCTTGGCCGAGTACCAGAAGGCGCTCGCCATCACCCCCGACAACGCCCGCCTGCTCGCCCAGGCCGGCGCCACCGAGCTGGTGCTGCACCAGACCGACGGGGCGGCCTCCCTGCTGGACCGCTCCGTCAGCATCGCCCC
Organism: uncultured Acetobacteraceae bacterium; assembly: GCA_964246185.1. Taxonomy (GTDB): domain Bacteria; phylum Pseudomonadota; class Alphaproteobacteria; order Acetobacterales; family Acetobacteraceae; genus LMUY01. Next base: position 4,321 of record CAXTPP010000024.1, on the reverse strand, counting down.
GGCGCAGGCCCAGACGGAGGCGCTGCTGACCGCCGCCCTGCTCGGCGCAGGCAAGCCGGACGAGGCGCAGAAGGCGGTGGACCGCTTGCAGGCGCAGGGCGGCAACGCCGAGCTGGCCGGCTTGCTGAACGGCGAGATCCAGCTGTCCCGCTTTGACCTGGACAAGGCCCGCACCCTGTTCGAGGCGGTGCTGCACGACTTCCCGGGCTCGACTCCCGCGCGGCTCGACCTGATCCGGGTGGCGGTGCTGCAAGGCCGCTCGGACGACGCGGCCAAGCTCGACGCCGAGGTGCTGCAGAAGGAGCCTGGGCGCGAGGCCGTGGTGAACCAGGCCGTGGACACCGCCTTGCGGGCCAACAAGCCGGCCGACGCCATCGCGGTGCTGGAGCGCGCGCACGCGGCGGCGCCGGCCAACCCGCGCTTCACGGTGCGGCTGGCCAGCCTGGAAACCGCCAGCGGCGACCCGAAGCGCGCCCTGGCGCTGCTTGCGGCCTTGCCCCCAGCCGACGGCAAGACCCCGGCGACGGCGGACATCGCCCTGCTGCTGGTCCAGGCGCAGGCCGAGCTGGCGCTGAAGCAGCCGGAGGCGGCCGAGGCGACGCTGCGCCGGGTGCTGGCGGCGAACCCGCGCGTGACGGTGGCGACCCTGCAGCTCAGCCGCATGAAGCTGGACGCGAAGGACCCGGCCGGGGCGCGCCAGGTGGTGCAGGACGCGCTGACGACCGACCCGCAGAACCAGCAGCTGCTGGGCGCCCTCGTCAGCCTGGACGCGCAGGACGGCGGCGTGCCCGCGGCGACGGCGGCCGCGACGAAGCTGGCGCAGAACCCCGCCTACCAGCCGGCCAGCCTGACCCTGCCTGGCGACGTGGCGATGGCCGCCAAGCAGTTCGACGACGCCGCGGCCGCCTATGCCGCCCCGCTCAGAACCGACCCTTCGCCCACGCTGGCGACCCGGCTGGCCATGGCCCAGTACGCCGGCGGGCACGCGGACCAGGCGGCGCAGGGCCTGCGGGGCTGGCTGGCCAAGCACCCGGGGGACCTGGACGTGGAGGTCGGGCTGTCCGACCTGGACATCGCCGCCCGCCGGCTGGATTCCGCCAAGACCCTGCTGAGCGACGTGCTGGCCAAGCGCCCGACCGATGCGAAGGCGCTGAACAACCTGGCCTGGGTGGACCAGCAGACCAAGGACCCGCAAGCGCCGGTGCTGGCGCAGCGCGCCTACCAACTGGCGCCCAGCGCGCAGACCGCCGACACCTGGGGCTACATCATGGCGACCGATGGCGGCGGCGACCACGGCGTCGGGCTGCTGAGCCAGGCGACGCGCCAGGCGCCGAACGACCCGGCCATCAAGTACCACCTGGCCGTGGCCTACCAGGCGGCGGGGCAGGGCGACAAGGCGATCGCGCTGCTGACGCCGCTGCTGGCAACGCCGGGCGAGTTCCCAGAAAAAGCCAAGGCGCAGGAGCTGCTGGGGAGCTTGTCGGGAAAACCTTGACGATCCCTCAGGCCTTGGCCGCCCCATGCTGATCACCCCCATGCTGATCACAGTCGCCATCTGCACGCGCAACCGGTCAGCTTCACTTGCCAGGACATTGCGGTCGCTGGAGCGCGTCGAGCCCATCGGCCATGCGTGGGAGCTGCTGGTGGTGGACAACGGCAGCACCGACGACACGCAGGGTGTCATCGCGGCCTTCGCCGGGCGGCTGCCGATCCGCAGCGAGACCGAGCCTGCGCCTGGCCTGGCCAATGCCAGGAACACCGCCACGGCATCCGCGCTCGGCAAGTACATGGTCTGCACGGACGACGACGTGACCATCGGGCCGAACTGGCTTCAGGCCTACGCCGATGCGTTCGAGCGGTGGCCGGATGCGGCGCTGTTCGGCGGCCGCATCATCCCGGTCCTGCTGGAGCCTGTCACGCCATGGTTCCGCAGCGTGGCGCCGCTGCTCGGGGGTCCGCTCGCGATCCGGGACTTCGGCGAGGCGCCTCTCGCGTTCAAAGCCCACGGCGACATGATTCCCTATGGCGCGAACTTCGCCATCCGGACGGAGATCGCGCGCCAGTTCCCGTATGATCCGGAACTCGGTCCAGGAAAGCGATTCTCCGGCGAGGAGACGACCTGCTTCCTGGCGATGCTCGCCAGCGGCCATGCCGGCATGTGGGTCCCCGCCGCTTACGTCGAGCACATGATAGGCCCGGAACGGCAGAGTGCGTCGTACATCGCCCAGTGGTACGAAATGCTGGGCAAGACCTGGGCGCGGAACGAGGGAGCCTTCGACGCGCCGCGCCTGTTCGGCGTGCCGCGTTGGGTGTTGAAGCGCATCGTGATCCGGACGGTCGATTACCGCCTGTCAAGGTTTTACGCGCATCCTGAAACCTGGGTCCGCAAGCTGATCCAGCTGGCGCTCGACCGGGGACGGCTTCGTTATTTCTGGTCTGCCCGCAAGTCTCCCTGACCGTCCCCACCAGAGCAGGGCCATGATGGACGCCCAAACCCCGCCCACCTTCATCGCCCCGCCCGCCTCCATCACCTCGCGCGTCGTCACCGGCGCGGGATGGATGGTGGCTTGGCGCATGGTCAGCCGCCTGCTCGGCTTCGTCAGCATGCTGGTGCTCGCCAGCCTGCTGGCGCCGAGGGATTTCGGCATCGTCGCGATGGCCACGGCCGTCACCGGGGCCATCGAGGGCCTGTCGCAGCTTGGCGTGCGGGACGCGCTGGTGCGGCTCGCCGACGAGCGGCGGGACTACTACGACACGGCGTTCACCTTCCAGGTCATCCGCAGTCTGCTGACGGCCCTGCTCATCGCCGGGCTGAGCCTGTTCGCGTCCGACCTGCTGGCCGAGCCGCGGCTGCAGCCCATCCTGCTGATCCTGGCCTTCTTCACGGTCGTCACCGGGCTCGAGAACATCGGCATCGTCAGGTTCAGCCGCGCGCTCGACTTCCGCACGCAGTTCTTCCTGCAAGCCGCGCCCCGGCTGGCCGGCTTCGCCATCACCACCGCGCTGGCCTTTCTGCTGCACTCCTACTGGGCGCTGATCGCAGGCGCCGCGGTGGCCAAGCTGAGCAGCGTCGCGGTCAGCTACGTGGCGTCGCCGCACCGGCCCCGCTTCGGCCTGGCCGGCTGGCGATACCTCCTGCACTTCTCGTTCTGGAGCTGGGCCGGCGGCCTCGCGATGGTGGTGCTGAACCGGGCAGACCCGTTCCTGCTCGGCCCGGTGCTGGGCACCGCCGCGTTCGGCCTGTACGTGCTGGCCAGCGAGATCGCGATGCTGCCCGTCACCGAGCTGCTGGAGCCTGCCTGCACCGCGCTGTTCCCCGGCTTCTCGCTCGCGCGCCGCAGCGGGTCGGACCCGGTGGCCATGGGCCTGTCCGTCGCCGGGGCGCTGGCGCTGTGCACCATCCCGTTCTCGGCCGGCATCTCCGCCTGTTCCGGATACCTGGTGGCGAGCCTGCTCGGCCCGCAGTGGGAGGCGGCGCGGCCGTTGATCGCCGTGCTGGCCTGGATGTGCATGTTCCTGCCGTTCAGCTGGGTGGCGGTGACGGTGCTGTCCGCACAGGGCCAGGTGCGCCGGGTGTTCGTGAGCCATGCCTTCGCCGCGGTGATCAAGGTCGGCGGCATCCTCGCCGTCCGCCACACGCAGGACCTGAGCGTGATCGGCGGCACGGTGGTGGCGATCATCGCGGTGGAGTCGGTGATGTTCGTCTGGCAGCTCCGCTCCGCCGGCAACACGGAGCTGCGCAGCCTGCTCATGACACTGCTCCGCGCCGCGGCGTCGGTGGCGGCGACATGCGCGGTGCTGAGCTTCGTCCCGGGCGCCTGGGCGCATGTCGGCCTGGGCCGCGGCTACGCGCTGGCCGTAGGCGGCGTCATCGGCTGCCTCACCTTCGCGGTGTTCTTCGCCTGCCAGGCGATCCTGTGGCGGCTCAGCGGCAGGCCCGCCGGCGCGGAAAGCCGGATCGCCGGCCTGTTGCAGCACGATCCGCGCTTTCAGCGCGTTCTCCGGGCGTGCGGCCGGCTCATGCCAAAGGCCCTTGAGGGTGACCGTTAGGTAGGCAAAGCCAGAGGCTCTGCCTCTGGACTCCATCAAAGGCAAGCCTTTGAAATCCTCTTGTTTAATGAAAGGGTTTCCAAAGGCCTCAGGCCTTTGGCGGGTCTGGGCGGAGCCCAGCCTCGCTTTCCAGCAGGTTAAAACATAGGGCGGTTGGTGTCAGGCGCTGCTGAACCGCTGCCGTTGCTGCACTGCCGCCGTCCCGTCTGGGCCGGCTGGCGGCGCGCCGGCCCAGGCCCGCGGTGGCCGCGGGCGGGGCAGGCTGGCGGGC
>CAXTPP010000023.1:0-34830 GCA_964246185.1 uncultured Acetobacteraceae bacterium | reverse complement strand
TCGCCGCTCGGGTGGTTGTGCACCAGGATCAGCGCGGTCGCGTGCAGCTCGAGCGCGCGCTTGGCCACCTCGCGCGGATAGACCGGCGTGTGGTTCACCGTGCCGCGGGCCTGCGCCTCGTCGGCCAGCAAACGATTCTTGCCGTCGAGGAACAGGATGCGGAACTGCTCCACCCGCTCGCGCGACAGCCGGGCGGTCAGGTATTCGATCAGCGCGTCCCAGCTGGACAGCACGGGGCCGCCCCGCAGCTCCGGACGGATCAGCCGGAGCGCTGCAGCCTGCACCGTCTTGAGGGCGGCAGCACCCGCGTCCCCCATGCCATCCACCGACCGCAGTTCCTGCAAGGGCGCAGCGATCGCGCCGGCGAACGAGCCGAACCGGGTCAGCAGCGCCCGCGCGATCGGTTTGGTGTCCCGCCGGGGCAGGGCCAGGAACAGCACCAGCTCCAATAGCTCGTGATCCGCCACGCTGTCCGGCCCGGCGGTCAGCAGGCGGGCGCGCAGGCGGTGCCGGTGGCCCTCGGCGCTGACCGGGGACGGCGGCACAGGGTCCAGACCAAGCGGCAGCGTATCCGGGGGCGTGGTCATGGCTGGCATCCGGTCAGACGCCCGGCAGCGTCCAGGGTGCGAAGCGGGTGCGGACGGCGTCATCCAGCGGCACTGCGCGACGGGTTTCGCGGTCGATCAGCGCGATGACGGACACCCCCTCCGCCGTCACCACGCCCGCTTTGGCGATGCGCTGCCGGATGTCGAACGACTTGGCGCCGAACCGGCTTACGGCGCTGCTGATGACGACCTCGCCGGGCCAGGACATCTCCCGCCTGAAGTCGATCTCCAGCCGCACGATGACGGCGGAGAGCGGCCCGCCCCGCTCGAACAGGGCGGCCGCGTCCATCAGCTCCGTCCGCCCCGCCTCGAACATCACCGCGTAGATGGCGTTGTTGACGTGCCCCACGGAATCGTTGTCGCTGAACCGCAGCCGGTGCGCCGTCTCGTGCCAAGGCCCATCTGCTGCTGGCCTGACTGCTTCAGGCATAAGGCGGCTTGGCATACCCGGCGGGCGAGTGGGTGAACACCTCGCAGCCATCTTCGGTCACGCCGACCATGTGCTCGAACTGCGCGGACAGGCTACGGTCCCGCGTGACGGCGGTCCAGCCGTCCTCCAGTACTTTCACCTCCGGCCGGCCCGCGTTGACCATGGGCTCGACGGTGAAGAACATGCCGGGGCGCAGCACGACGCCTTCGCCCCGGCGGCCGAAATGCAGCACGTTGGGCGCCTCATGGAAGCGGCGGCCGATGCCATGGCCGCAGAAGTCCCGCACGACGCTGAAACGCTGCTGCTCCACGTAGCTCTGGATCGCGAACCCCACGTCGCCCAGCGTGGCGCCGGGTCGGACGGCGGTGATGCCGCGCATCAGCGCCTCGTAGGTCACATCCAGCAGCAGCCGGGCGCGGGTGCCGGGCTGCCCAACGGCATACATGCGGCTGGTGTCGCCGTGCCAGCCGTCCAGCACGACCGTCACGTCAATGTTGAGCGTGTCGCCCTCCATCAGCCGGCGGTCCCCGGGAATGCCGTGGCAGACGACGTGGTTGACGGAGGTGCAGATGGATTTCGGATAGCCGCGGTAGTTCAGCGTCGCCGGGGTGGACCCGTGCGACACCATAAAGTCGTGGCACAGCACGTCGAGCTGGCCGGTGGTGACGCCGGGCTTCACGTGCGGCGTGATCATGTCCAGCGTCTCGGCCGCGAGCCGTCCAGCGGCCCGCATTCCGGCGAACTCGTCCTGCCCATGGAGGATGATCCTACGCCCGTCGGTCCCGCCGTCCATCACCGCCCCGCTCGCCTTCCAGACGCTTGAAAATGCGCAGGGCAGCGGCCCGGCGCAAGGCCGCATCAGCCTTTGCAGCCGGACCGGTCAGCCGTGGAGGCGAAGCGCCGCCCCGCTGGCGGCTGAATGGCCCCCGCTTGCAGCCGAATGGCTGTAGAGTAGCGGGTGCATCAGGGCGTGGGTGGACGCCGGCTCGGCCCTTGCACGGCCATGCGAGGCCAAGCTGTGCGAGGCAAAAGGGACGATGCGGGTGTAGGCAGGATGGACAGCGTCCTGGTTGGACCGCTCGGATCGCGCCGTCGCGGAGCGCCACGATGTCCGCGCCATGCTGCGCCAGCCAGGACGCAGGGCCAGGGTGGACTGCGGCAGGGTGGCAGCCGATGCGGCGGCGACGAGCAACGGCTCGTGCAGCCGTGGCTCCGCCCGGCTGATCGGCACGCCCATGCGGTCGAACCCGGCGTCCAGCAGGGCGGCCATGTGGGTATCCCGCTCATAACCGTTGGACGCTCCCATCACCACGCCGATCAGGCGGACATCCCCGCGCACGGCCGAGGTGACGAGGTTGCAGCCCGACGCGTCGATGTAGCCGGTCTTCAGCCCGTCCGCGCCTGGGTAGGTCTGCAGCATGCGGTCATGGTTCGGGATGACCCGGCCATGGAACACGAAGGAGGGCACGCTGAAATAACGGTACTCGTCCGGATAGTCCTGGATCAGGTGGCGGGCCAGGAGGGCCAGGTCCCGCGCCGTGGTCATCTGATCCGGGTCGGGCCACCCGGAGGCGTTGCGGAACGTGGTATGGCTCATGCCCAGGGCGCGGGCGCGCAGGGTCATCATCTGGGCGAATCGTTCCTCGTCGCCGCCCATCAGCTCGCCCAGCGCCGCCGCCGCATCGTTGGCGGACTTGGTGACCAGCCCGAGCAACGCCTGCTGCACCGTCAGCGTGGCGCCGGGCAGCAACCCAAGCTTGGATGGGGGCATGGACGCGGCGTGGGAGGACACCGGCACCGTGTCGTTCAAGCTGACCCGACGGTCCCGCATCGCCTCGAACAGCATGTATATCGTCATCATCTTGGTCAGGCTGGCAGGATAGCGCGGCTCGTCCGCATTCGCGGCGAACAGCACTTCGCCGGATGCCGGATCCATGACGAAGGAGGCATAACGGTCTGAGCCGACCTGCGCGGCCGCCTGATGCACCGGAGCCAGGACCGCCAAGCAGAGAAGCAACGCATACCAAATGGATCGTAGCCAGCCCATCATGCCTCACAAACCCGTGCCAGCGACGCACCCTAATGCCGCGCATTATGCCATGTCCACTTCCAACACGTTAAAATAGACGCATTCTGAACGTGTTACGCTGCGACTCTGGCGTAATGGCGCATAAGCCTGGCAAATTTGTGTGCTGCGGCGCACAAAAAGCATTGACCGTGAAGCGTCAACATCTGTAATGGATGCATGCTGCATCGCAGCAATTCGCGCCTGCCGCATCCGAGAGCAGCTGTGGGACGGCGAACGCCTCGACAAGAAGGAACGACGTTAATGAGCACCGACATGATCGACAGCGTCCACGATGCTGGCAAAGATAATATCGACCGCACCGTTTCCGGCCTGAAGAACGGAATTTCCTCTATCACCCAGGGCATGGGTCACACTCAGTCCGCTGCACGGGACGGCATGCAGAAGGCCATGAAAACGGCCGAGGACATGACGTCCTTCGCGCAGAGCAACATGGAAGCGGTCGCGCGCTCTGGCCAGATCATGGCAGCAGGGGTGCAGGACATGGGCCAGGGCATGGCCGCCGCGGCCCGCGCCTCGATGGACGAGATGCTGGACACGTTCAAGGCGATGGCATCCGTGCGGTCGGTCAAGGACGCGATGGAGCTGCAGTCAGGCATGGTGCGTGCCGTTCTGGGCAAGGCGGTTTCACATGCCAGCCAGATGACGGACAGCGGCATGAAGCTGTCCGAGCAGGCGATCGCCCCGATTGCCGCCCGCTTTCCGGCCGCCATCGAGACGTTCGGCCGCATCGGCTGACTGCCGAAGCGGACTCTCTGAAGGGCCGGGGCCGCGGTTCCGGCCCTTCCTGTTCAGCGGCCAGCAGGCAAGGGCCTTTTCCGGACTGCCGCTGATCCGATATGCTGGCCTCATGAACAGCCATGTGGCTTGGGCCACCCTTTGATGAGCGATACGGACAAGCGCGGCGGCGAAGGCCCCGGCATCGGCGTTGTCACCAAGACACGCCCCAAGACCCGCAAGCCGGCCATGTACAAGGTGCTGATGCTGAACGACGACTACACTCCCATGGAGTTCGTCGTGCACGTGCTGCAGCGCTATTTCCAGAAGAACCAGGAAGAGGCGACCCGCATCATGCTGCACGTCCATCGCCGGGGCGTCGGCGTGTGCGGCGTGTTCACTTACGAGGTGGCGGAAACCAAGGTCACGCAGGTGATGGACCTGGCCCGGCAGAACCAGCACCCGCTGCAGTGCACGATCGAGAAAGAATGAGGGCTGCAAACCGCCTGCAACAGTCCCATGTCCAATGCGTCAATTTGATGCCGCCGGCATTCGAAGCCTCGACAAGCGCGCGCAATCGGCGTGACGTAGGCGCCGGATAGAGGAGCAGCGAACCCCCATGCTGTCACGCAACCTAGAACAGACGCTGCACCGCGCCCTGTCTTTCGCCAGCGAGCGCCGCCATGAGTACGCCACGCTGGAACACCTGCTGCTCGGCCTGGCCGACGACACGGATGCCGCCACCGTGCTGCGCGCTTGCGGCGTGGACCTCGACAAGCTCCGCCAGGAGTTGGGTGAGTTCCTAGACAAGGATCTGCCCGGCCTTGCCACCGAGCGCCCGGGAGACCCGAAACCGACCGCCGGGTTCCAGCGCGTGGTGCAACGCGCCGCCATCCACGTCCAAAGCTCCGGGCGGGACGAGGTGACTGGCGCCAACGTGCTGGTTGCCCTGTTCAGCGAGCGGGAGAGCCACGCGGTCTATTTCCTGCAGCTACAGGATATGACCCGCCTGGACGCGGTCAACTTCATCAGCCACGGCATCGCCAAAGCGCCGGGCCGGCCCAGCACGCGGCCCACGACATCCGAGAAGTCTGGTGACGGTTCGGGTGGCGGCAGCGGCGGCGGCGAGAACGAGCGGGAAGAGAAGCCCAGCCGCCGCAACCAGGACGCGCTCTCGACCTATTGCGTAAACCTGAACAAAAAGGCGACGGCCGGTAAGATCGATCCCCTGATAGGCCGTGAGACCGAGATCGAGCGGACCATCCAGATCCTATGCCGCCGCACCAAGAACAACCCGCTCTATGTCGGCGATCCCGGCGTCGGCAAGACGGCCATCGCCGAGGGCCTGGCCAAGCGCATCGTCGAGGGCGACGTGCCGGAAGTGCTCCTAAAGAGCATCATCTTCTCGCTCGACATGGGTTCCCTGCTGGCCGGCACGCGCTACCGTGGAGATTTCGAGGAGCGGCTGAAGGCGGTCGTGACGGAGCTGGAGGCGCAGCCGAACGCCGTGCTGTTCATCGACGAGATCCACACGGTGATCGGCGCTGGCGCGACCAGCGGTGGGGCAATGGATGCGTCCAACCTGCTCAAGCCGGCGCTCGCCAGCGGGACGATGCGGTGCATCGGCTCGACCACCTACAAGGAATACCGCAACTACTTCGAGAAGGACCGCGCCCTGGTGCGCCGGTTCCAGAAGATCGACGTGAACGAGCCGTCGCTCGAAGACGCGGTGAAGATCCTGCGCGGCCTCAAGACCAACTACGAGAAGCACCACAAGGTCCGCTACACCGAGGAGGCGATCCGTGCCGCCGTGGAGCTGTCGGCCAAGTACATCAACGACCGCAAGCTGCCGGACAAGGCGATCGACGTCATCGACGAGGTGGGCGCCAGCCGGATGCTGCTGCCGGAGGGCAAGCGTCGCAAGACGGTGACCTTGCGCGACGTCGAGGAGATCGTCGCCAAAATCGCCCGCATCCCGCCCAAGAGCGTTTCGGCCGATGACAAGGAGACCTTGCGCAACTTGGAGCGTGACCTCAAGGCCATGGTGTTCGGCCAGGACAACGCGATCGACCAACTCTCCGCCGCCATTAAGCTGAGCCGGGCCGGCCTGCGCGATGGGGAGAAGCCGATCGGCAACTACCTGTTCAGCGGCCCAACCGGAGTCGGCAAGACGGAGGTGGCGCGCCAGCTCGCCTCCACCCTAGGCATCGAGCTGATCCGTTTCGACATGAGCGAATACATGGAGCGGCACAGCGTATCCCGCCTGATCGGCGCACCGCCGGGTTACGTGGGCTTCGACCAGGGCGGGTTGCTGACCGACGGCATCGACCAGCACCCGCACTGCGTGTTGTTGCTGGACGAGATCGAGAAGGCGCACCAAGATCTCTACAACATCCTGTTGCAGGTGATGGATCACGGCAAGCTGACCGACCACAACGGCAAGTCGGTCGATTTCCGCAACGTGATCCTGATCATGACCACCAACGCCGGCGCGTCCGACATGGCGAAGGAAGCGATCGGGTTCGGCCGCACGGAGCGCGAAGGCGAGGACGAGGAGGCGATCAAGCGCCTGTTCACCCCCGAGTTCCGCAACCGGTTGGACGCGATCATCCAGTTCGCCGCGCTCTCGCCCGAAATCGTGAGCCGCGTGGTGGAGAAGTTCATCATGCAGCTCGAAGCCCAATTGGCGGACCGCAACGTCACCATCGAGTGCTCGTCGGCCGCGAAGGAATGGTTGTCCGAGCGGGGCTACGACCGGCTGTATGGCGCCCGGCCGCTCGGGCGAGTGATCCAGGAGTACATCAAGAAGCCGCTTGCCGAGGAGCTGCTGTTCGGCAAGCTGGTCAAAGGAGGTTCGGTCAAGGTGAACTTGGTCGATGGCAAGCTCGGCTTCGACTATACCGAGGCGACTCCCTCGCCCGCTCCCAAGCCCGAGATAGATGGCGACGAGGGTGGTACCGAGCGCGAGCCGGAGTCGGTGGAATGAAGGCCACCTGGAACGGCGTCACGGTCGCGGAGAGCAGCGACATCGTCACCGTCGAGGGGAATGCCTATTTTCCCGCCTCGGCCGTGACGGAGGGCATGCTCAAGCCCAGCAGTCATACCTCCACCTGCCCCTGGAAGGGTACCGCGCACTATTATACGCTGGACGTGGACGGCAGGGAGAACGCCAACGCGGTGTGGTACTATCCCGAGCCGAAGGACGCGGCGAAGGAGATCAAGGGCCGGGTCGCGTTCTGGAAAGGCGTGCAGTTCTCGGCTTGAGGCTCAGGGCAGGGGCTTTGTCCCTGAACCCCATCAAAGGCGGGGCCTTTGAAATCCGGTTCTTTCAAACGTAAGGCTGCCGAGGAACTTCGGTCGTTCCGCACTTGGGGCGCGGCTGACCTGCGATCGTTTGGGCATCGCAGCCGGACGAAGCAGATGGGTTATGCCGAGGCCGATTGGCGCGGCAAGCCGGTCATTGGCATCCTCAACACCTGGTCCGACCTCAACCCCTGCCACCAGCACTTCCGTATCCGGGCGGAGGAGGTAAAGCGCGGCGTTTGGCAAGCGGGCGGGTTCCCGTTGGAAATCCCGGCGCTCGCCTTGCCCGAGCAGTACATGAAGCCGACCAGCATGTTCTACCGCAACTTGCTGGCCATCGAGGTGGAGGAGATCGCCCGTGCTCAGCCGCTGGATGGGCTGGTGCTCATGGGCGGCTGCGACAAGACGACGCCTGCCATGGTCATGGGCGCGATTTCGGCCAACCTGCCGGCCGTCTTCCTCCCTGCCGGCCCCATGCTGCGCGGCAACTGGAACGGCCAGGTGCTCGGCTCCGGCTCGGACACTTGGAAATACTGGGACGAACTGCGCGCCGGCGTCATCACCCAGGAAGACTGGCAAAAAATCGAGGACGGCATCGCCCGGTCCTGGGGCACATGCATGACGATGGGCACGGCCTCCACGATGACCGTCGCAGTCGAGGCGCTGGGGCTTGCCCTGCCCGGCAGCACCTCCATCCCGGCGCCGGACAGCGGCCACGCCCGCATGGCCACTGCCTGCGGGCGGCGCATCGTGGACATGGTGTGGGAGGACCTGACGCCGGCCGCCCTGCTCACGCCCGCCAGCTTCGACAACGCCGTGCGGGTGGCGATGGCGCTGGGCGGCTCCACCAACGCGGTCATCCACCTGATCGCCATGGCCCGCCGGGCTGGCGTGGAGCTGGACCTGGACCGGTTCGACCAGATCAGCCGCGGTTCGCCGTTGATCGCCAACATCCGCCCATCCGGCCGATACCTGATGGAGGACTTCCATTACGCCGGCGGCTCCCGCGCCCTCATGGCGGCCTTGGGCGACTTGCTGGAGCTGTCCGCCCTGACCGTCACCGGCCGCACGCTGGGGGAGAACATTGCGGGCGCGGCGGTGTTGAACCCGGACGTGATCCTGCCACGCGACCGGCCCCTGAAGGCCGAGGGCGGCGTCGCCGTGCTGCGGGGCAACCTTGCGCCGGATGGGGCGGTCATCAAGCCATCGGCCGCCGACCCTCGCCTGGCCCGGCACACCGGGCCAGCCATTGTCTTCGAGAGCTACGACGACCTGGCGGCCCGCATCGACGACCCGATGCTCGACGTGACGGCGGACAGCGTGCTCGTGCTGCGCTCCGCCGGGCCGGTCGGCGCGCCGGGGATGCCGGAATGGGGGATGCTCCCCATCCCGAAGAAACTTCTGCAACAGGGCGTGCGGGACATGGTGCGCCTCAGCGACGCCCGGATGAGCGGCACGTCCTATGGCACGTGCGTACTGCACATCGCCCCCGAGAGCGCTGTAGGCGGCCCGCTGGCGCTGGTGCGGACGGGCGATCTGATCGCCTTGGACGTGCCGAACCGCAGCCTGACGCTCGAGGTGGACGAGGCCGGGCTGGCGACTCGCCGGGCCGCTTGGCAGCCGCCGCCGCCCCGCTTCGCCCGAGGCTGGGGCAAGCTGAGCGCCGAGCAGATCAGCCAAGCCAACGATGGCTGCGATTTCGCGGTGCTGGAGGGAGCAGCACCCACGGCGGACCCGGAAATCCACTGAGCCTGGCGTCGATCAGGGCGGCTCCGGGAAAATCCTGTCTGGCGGGCCGTCATGCGGGGGGCAGGCTGGAACGAACTGCCCGTTGATGAGCCAGGACTGGCTGGTCTGCCACGGCTGGCAGGTGACCACGGTCGCCTTTTGAAAGAAGTGGCCGATTGCCGTGATCTTCTCTGATGCTTCCTGTCCTACGCTGAAGGTTCCGACTGGCTGGCCGTCGCCGCGGATCAGCATGTGCGATGCGTCCGGGGGCATGTAAAACTCCATCTGGTCCCTGCCTGGCTGGCTGGCCGAGCGCCAGGTCTGGATGCGTGCGGTGATTGCCCAGTGATTATTGGCGTAATCCGCATACAGGCCAGGAACATTGAACAGCACCGGAAAGAGCGAGACTGCAAGCAAAAGAGGGGACGCCCACGAAACACGGCGCCAAAGCCGCCACCGTGCAAGCGCCCAGCTCATCGCCAGGATAAAGATCAAATCGATGAACCAGGAGCGAGCCGTGGCCTGGCGTTCACAGCAGAGCCTGCCGAAGTGGTCGTATGCGGCAACCAGGGAGAACAAGGCGGCCAACCCGAGAGCAACCGCGAGCGCTGCATGCCAACGGCCCGGCGTTGCCCCTGCTGGATCGGCCTGCCGCCAAACCGATGCGAAGCCGAGCGCGAAGAGCAGCTTCGCCGCAAGCGCCGTCAGGGAAGGGGATGCCGCTTCATTCCCCCATGTGCTGGTTGCCAGATCAAGCACGAACTGCTGCGCGCCGACACCAAGAGATGCGGCAAGGTTGCCGGCGAACGGCTCCGCCTCCACTCCCAGCTGGACTCCATGGGCACGCACGGCGCGTACCACGCACAGGACAGCGATGCCAAACAAACCTGGGACGAGCCACCATGCTCCCTCGCGGAGTGTCCTGGCAAAGCGCGCCCGGCTATCCAGCATGCCCAGAAGGAGCGCCGCGCCGGCAAAGCCGATCGCCAGCGCCGCTCCGACCTCGCAGCTGGCTGCGGCCACGAACAGCGCCGTGCCGCTGCCAAGCCGCCGGCGCGCATCAAGCGGCCTGGACAGCAGGAACAGCAGCGCGGTGGCGCTTCCAGCAACCGGCAGATAGGCTGCGGCAGCGACTGGCCAGTAAAACATCTCCGTCACGTTGCTGGTCATCAGCACGAAGGCGAACAGTGCCGCCACGAGGGTTGCCGCCGTGGCCAGCCGCAGGCGGGAGGGCGGCAAGGCGCTCCAGGCCGCCAGCCCCGCGAAGCCCAGCACACCGGCCCAAAGCGCCGCCAGGAACGGGACTACGAGCGAGCTATGGAAGCCCAGCACCGCTTCGCCATACGCGAAAATCAGTGCTTCCGAGAACGGGCGCGGCGCAAATGCAAGACGCGAGGGGAGCATATGCCAGCCCCAGTCCCGCAGGCTTGCGAACAGGTCGTACTCGTCGGTTTGCCAGCGTCCGAGGCTGAGCTGGCCGGCATAAGCGCCCAGGCACAGGAACGCCGCACCCCCGGGTAGAATCGGCGTGCCGCCAAGAAGCCGCAGAGCCGCCTGCCCCCTTGCCCGCCAGTCCGGCCCGCCTCGCAATGACTGGTGAACGCTGCTGGCAACGGTGGACGGCAGCCCGAGTTCAACATCCGGCCGCTGTCCGGTTTTGGATTTCAAACGCAGCGCCGGGCGCTCGACCAGGTGCCAGGACAGCACGGCAACGGTGAGCGTGAGGGCTGTGGCAATGGTTGTGGCAAAGCTGTGGAAATGATCCAGCACCAGCTGCTGGATGGGAAAGGCGTAGAGGTAGGCGCCATAGGACAAGTCGCCGAACCGTGTGGCGCGACACAGCAGCAGAGTGGACTTGCTGCCGAAAGCGATGACTACATAGGACAGCGCCAGCCACCGGAACGGAGTGCTGCTTACGCCAATGAGCAGCGGCAGGAGGAAAGCGGCGGCGGTGAGCAGCACGGCTGCGTCGAGCCGGAACAATGCTGCGAGGCGCATCTGGAGCTGCCGCCAGAACGCGCCGGCCATGAAGAACGGCACCTGCATGAGCACGTATTTTGGATCGGCGCTGTAGATCAGGCTGTAGTGGGTGGTTGGGTGGGCGAGCATGTAAAGCCCGGCGCCGCCGCACGCGCCCATGACGGCCAGCAGCAACGCAGTACGTCCCCAAGCCGCGCACAGCCAGATCAGCGGCACGGCGAGGTAGCAGAGCATCTCCGGAAACAAGCTCCACAGCGAACCGTTCACCGCACCGCCAAGCAGCCGATGGGTGAACACGCCGGGTAGATAGAGCTTCAGGTAGAGCGCGATGTTGAGCAGGAACTGCCAGGTCGCGTGATGGCTGAAGTAGGCCGGAAGCGGCAGATCCGTGGCGAAGGCGCCGATGACGAAGATGCAGGCCAGCACGCAGGTGGCCAAGCCTGGGATGATGCGCAGCGCGCGCTTGACGAGAAAGGCGCCCAGCCTGGGATCGCGCAGCCAGCTGTCATAGATCAGATAGCCGCTGACGCTGAAGAATATGTCCAGCCCGATCTGGGATACGTAGGCGCCCCACAGCATCGGCGCCGGCGCGCCCTTGAGATCCTGGCCATGGCCATAGATGACCAGCAGTGCCGCAAGCAGCCGTATCGCCCCAAAATTGTTTTCACGAGCACGGGCAGGCTTCACGATTTCCATTTGGAAGCGTTCGTTTTCATTTGGCTGATGCTGGATGGTTTGCCCAACCGAGCGCGTTGATCTGCAATTTGCTCCGCCGCAATGCGGCCCGTGTCAAACGATGGACTTACATCGTGACTATGCCTGACCGAACCTTGGGAAAACGCTCTCGCGCTGCCCGTTGGATATACGGCCAGTCAAGTCCGGCCCAGACCGGAACCGCAAGCGGCACGGCAGCGATCATGTAGCGCGGGATGACATAGACGGCATAGAGCGGACCCGCCGCGACGACCGCCAGGAAGCCGGCGCTCGCAATGAGGCATCCTGGATTCGTCTGCCGCCCGAGCAGCAGATGCCAACCAGCCGCCAGCGCCGTCCCGGCAAGCAGCAACGGATACAGGGGCGCAACCCACAGGAACGCGTCAAGCATGAGTGACGGCTGCGCCGTGATGCCGGGCGCTATGCGCGGTTTCGCGAGCCGGTTCATCATGTCGACGAAACCCTGCGGCAGGCTGCGTGCGACGCCGGTCTCGACATCGAGGTATTTCCGCCATTCGCTGGGCTCGAAATGGAACAGCAGAGTGGTCGCATAGACCTGCAGGAAGCCAAGCGGGTTGCGCCATAGCGCGTGGGCGACGATCCGCGCGCAGGTGCGATCGACGATCTGGCTGTACGGTGCCAACCCAAGGCGGTGTTTGATCAGGGCCTGTGCGTCCGTGTCGTCCGTGCCCCAGATCTGATCGCCCCGGCGATCGTAGTCGGCCAGCCGCAACGCCGCCACGTCGGCATCCGAAACGTCAACCCCGGCTGCCCGGAAATCCCCGGCGTCGAGCGCCGGCGCAAAAATGCCAAGAGCGAAAACGCCGGAGAGCTTGTTGACGAAGAACTCGCCGGGGAACTGTTCGGCGAACACGATCCGGTTTGCGCCGGCCAAGGCCACGACGGCGAGGAACGGGAGCGCCACAGCCACCATGAGGCGGCGCATCACGGGCAGGCGCAGCCTTGCCGCGGCGAAACCGAGGAAAACTACGCTCAGCAGCGTGATCGCGGCATAGGCGACGCGGATGAACACCGCCGCCATAACGGTCAGCGCCAACGCCGGCAACCAGAGCCGGAAGCCCGCTCGCGTCGCCTGGACGGCGCCATGAAGCGAGACAAGGAACAGCAGGAACAGCAGGCCTGCCAGCAAATCCGTCATGTAGAAGCGTGTGTAAAGGCCGATCAGCGGGTCGAGGCAGCAGATGACGACAAAGGCGGCATGGGCGCGACGGCCGCCCGGCATTTCCGCAAACAGGGGAGCGCACGCCATCAGGACCAGCAGGAGCAGCAGCGCCTGCAACGCCATGAAGCTGTATTCGCTGCCCGTGAGGCGGACCAGCGCAGTCACGGCCAAGCCGAACAGCCAGGAGCGGTCGGTTGGCAAGTGTCGGCCGTCGGTGCCGAGGTAAGAGACGGAGTCGCCCTGGAAGAAACGCTCGACGTGGTCGAGGATGAAGCCGGCGCCGAGCAGCGAGAGGGCGGCGAGCCAGAACGGACGAGGCAGTCGCAGCATGGCGTAAGGCCTGAGCGGAGGGTAAGCGGCAGATCGCATCGGGAGGATCATGTGCCCGAAAGCCGTGCCACCAGCAAATTCAGGTCAAGGCCGAGTGGCGGCGATTGCCAGGGCGGCGGCGCGTCCTGCATGTCTTGGCCGTGATGGTATTCATTCGCATGCATTCGTTTTCACTTGGTTGATGATGGACGGCTTGCCCAGCCAGGCGAGTTGACATGCAATCCGCTTCGCCATAGTTGGCCTGCGCCAACCGGATTTATCCCACCGTGGCAGTGACCGGCCAGACTTTGGCAGCGAGGTCGCCTCGATGAACCAGCGCGCGCCGGGCCTGCTGCAAACGGCGTGGTTGGCCCTGCTCAGCCTGTTGCTGGCCGCACGCTATCTCTGGGTTCACTCGCACCATCCGCTCGGGGCCGACAGCGACCTGCCGGCCACCGCCTGGAACGTCTGGGCCGACCAGGGAGCCTATCTGCTGGCCGCGCAAGGCTGGGCCAGCGGCAACCTCGATGCGTCGCAGCACCTCTACCCGGCAGGCTACGCGTTGCTGGGCGCGATGTTCGTCCGGCTTACCCCGGCAGACCCCTTCGTCGTCCCGAACCTGCTGTGCTGGATAGCCTCGCTATGGCTGTTCGCCTCGCTGGGAGGGGAGCTGGCCGGCCGGACGCCCCGGGCGCGGGCGGTCAGCGCCACGGTGTTTTTCCTGGTCGAGGCCGTGGACCTGCGCGCGCTCTACACCTGGGAGATCCCTTGGACGAGCACCCCGGCCGCCGCGCTGACCTTTGCCAGCCTGCTGCTGGCGATCCGCTGCATCGACGAAACGAAGCATTGGCTCGGTCCGGCAGCAGCGCTGCTTGCCGGCCTCATCGTCCTGTTCCGGCCGACCGATGCGCTGGTCATCATGCCCGCGACCGCCACCTGCCTGCTCGCCGCCGCATGGGCCCGCGCTGGGTGGCGGGGATTTGGCAGTGTCCTGGTCCCGGCCGGCCTCGCCTTCGCCGCAGGCCCCTTGCTGCTGGTGGCGACCCACCTCGCCACGTATGGCTGGACGTTGGGCCGCTACTTCACCAACTCCCGCCTGGTCGGCTTCGAATGGCATCTGCTACCCCTGCGCTGGGTCACGCTGCTGCTCAGCCCGCGGCCGCTCTACCCGGCGGGCGAAGGCTTTGCGGAAGTGTACTGGTTCGTGTTGCCCGGCCTCGCTGGGATCATCGCCGCCGTCATCGCCGACCGCGGCAGGCGTTTGCGCCACATGGTCGTCGGCGGAGCGGTGATCGTCTTTCTATGTCTATACCTCTGCTACCGCGACCTTCACGTGCTGGGCCTGTTCGCGTTCAAGAACCAGCACTACTTCAAATGGACGCTCCCGGTCTTGGGCCTGTACGCGGTGGGGCTGCTCTACCTGCTGATCGTGCGGCGCAGGGTCGCGGCCTGTGCGGCGGCCATCTTCGCCATTGCGCTGCTGAGCTGCTGGCGGGCGGAGCTGGTCGTGGTCGCGGCCGACCCCCCTGCGACCGTGCTGGCCGACAGCCAGGGACTCGCCTTGCCGCACGGCCTGGACCGCATGGACGACGCCGTCCTTGCTCCCGCAGCGGAGGATTTCCTCGGCCTCTATTTCGGTCAGCACACGCTGAAGGCAGCGGGACGCATCTTCCTGGCAGGCGCCGATTTCAAGGTGCTGCCGGTGCCTTACGGCTTCATGCTGGTCCCACTGCGCCCGCTGCCTGCCGGGCCAGCCGAACTGCATTTGGCCAGTCCGACCAGGCTCGATCCGTCCGCGACCGTGCTCACGGCGCGTCAAACGATTATCCTTGGCCTCCCTTGCTTCATTGCGCCGCGCCGCGCTATCTGCCAGTTCCGGCCGGTTCTGGAACCGCCGTAGCCGTGGGGAGAGACGGCGCAAGCCTCCGATGAGCCAGCAAGACTCCCATCCTGCCGCAGCCCGGCCGTGATCGGCTTCCGCTCCGCCGCCGAAGCCTACGACGTGGGCGCGCCCCTCGTCCGCCTGTTCGTCGCAGCGCTGGGACGCAGGCCGGACGCGCCCAGCCTGCAAGCCCTCGTGCAGCGACGCCGGCGCGGCGGCAGCCTGGCCGAGATCGCCGAGGCCGTCGCCGGCGGGGCGGAGTTCCTGGCGCGGCATGGGCCGCCGGGACCGCCGGACGAGCACTATCTCCGCGCCCTGTTCTGGGCGGTCGATGGCGAGGACGCCGCGGACGACGACGCTGCCCTGTTGGCCCCCCCTGCCACCCGGGCCAGCGTCCTGCTTGCGGTCAGCCAGTCCGAGCGCGGCAAAGACGGAGTGGGGCTGGCCGCCAACCTGTATCCGGACGGGCTGCCGCCAGAGGACGACGTGGCCTACCAGATCTGGCTGGATGCCGACCGCAACTCGCCGGAGGACACGGTAGCCCTGGCCCGGCACGCCGCCAGCCTGCCGGCCGCGCTGTTCTCGATCATCGTGCTCGTGCCGCCTGCGCGGCCGGATTTGGTGGAGGAGACGGTCACCTCCCTCGCGGCGCAAATCTGGCCATTCTGGGAGTGCCTGCTGGTCTGCCCAGCCTCCCTGCCGCTGCACGTGCTCGCCGCCATGCAGGCACTGGCGTCCCGCGTGGCGGCGGTGCGGCTGATCGATGCGCCCGCTGCGCTGCCCCCGGCCGAGTTCGCCAACCGCGCGCTGGCGCAGGCCGGCGGCGTCATGCTCGGCTGGCTGGAGGCCAGCGACCGTCTCGCCCCCACGGCGCTGTACGAGGCAGCCGCCGTGCTCGCCGCTGACCCGGCGGCGCACATGATCTACACCGATGAGGACTGGATTGCCGGCGATGGCGTTCGCTCGCGGCCGGCGCTGAAGCCGGGCTGGAGCCTGGATCTTGCCCTCGCCGGGGACAGCCTCGGCCAACTGGCGTTGTTCGACCGGCAAGCCGCCCAGGCGCTGGGCGGCTACTCGGCCGCGGCGGTGCCGTTTGAGCGTTATGAGCTGGGCCTGCGCCTGGCGCACGATGCGCCGCCGGGCCGCATCCACCACATCCCGGCCATCCTGTTCCACCGCGGCCGGGCGCGGCATCGCCAAGCAGCCGGCTTCCCCGAAACTCGCGCCGTGACGTCGGAGCCGCAGCTGGCCCACGTGGTCGCCCGGCACCTGCGGTTGCACCATCCCGGCCTCGCCTTAGGCGAGCGCCTGCAAGGCAATGCCGCATGGCCCGTCCTCGTGGCGGTCCTGCCGCAGCCTGCGCCGCGCGTGTCCGTCATCATCCCCATCCGCGACCGCGCGGCCCTGCTGGAGCGCTGCCTCGAAGGCCTGCTGACGCAGACCGACTATGCGGACATCGAGGTGGTGGTGGTGGACAACGGCAGCGTGGAGGGCGAGACGCTGCACCTGTTGCAGCGCGCCCAGCACGACCCACGGGTGCGGGTGCTGTCGCAGCCGGGTCCGTTCAACTGGTCCGCCCTGAGCAACGCAGGCGCGCAGGCGGCGACCGGCCAGCTTCTGCTCCTGCTGAACAACGACGTGGAGGTGGTCGCGCCGGGCTGGCTCGCCACGATGGCCGGGCACGCCATGCGTCCCGATGTCGGCGTGGTCGGCGCGCGGTTGCTGTTCCCCTATGGCGGGCTGCAGCATGGCGGGGTGCTGCTCGGCCCCCGGGGCCAGGCGGTGCATGCGATGACCCATGCCGCGGATGGCGAAGCCGGCTATCTGGGCCAGGTCGCCCTGCCGCGGGACCTCTCCGCCGTCACCGGGGCATGCCTGGCGATTCGCCGGGCGGTGTTCGACGAGGTCGGCGGCCTGGAAGCCGAGTGCTTGCGTGTCGCATGGAGCGACATCGAACTCTGCCTGCGCGTTCGCCGGGCCGGCTATCGGGTGCTGTGGCTGCCTGATGCCGTGCTGACGCACCATGAGATGGCGACCCGCGGGCGCGACGCGTCGCTGGAGCAGCAGGCCCGGCACGAGACCGAACGCGCCGCCCTGCGCCGGCGCTGGCCTATCGAGACGGACCGCGACCCGTTCCTCAACCCCAACCTCGAAGCGACCGCGACCAGCATCGTCCTGGCCCAGCCGCCCCGCCGCGTGCCCCCCTGGGCGCTTGCCGAGGAGACGGCATGACCGAGCTGTTCCACGCCATCCATCCCAGCGCGGCGCACGAGTACACCGGCGAGCGCATGTCGGAAGGCCACAACCTCGAGACGGCGGTGGAGCACTTCCACCGCTACTACGTCGCGCGCAGCCTCGCCGCCGGGCTGGACGTGCTGGATATCTCGTCGGGCGAGGGCTACGGCAGCGCCATGCTGGCCCAGGTGGCGCGTTCCGTGCTGGGCGTGGACATCGACCCGGCGGCCGTCGCCCATGCGGCGCGGACCTATGCGCGCGACAACCTCGGGTTCCGGCAAGGCAGCGCCACCGCCATCCCGCTGGCGGACACGAGCATCGACCTGATCGTCTCGTTCGAGACGCTGGAGCATTTCACCGACCACGACGCGTTCTTCCGGGAGGCGAAGCGGCTGCTGCGTCCGGGCGGCCGGCTGGTGATCAGCACGCCGGACCGCGACATCTACTCGCCGCCCGGCGCGGCGCCGAACCCATTCCACGCGCTGGAGCTGGACCGGCCCGAGTTCGAGGCGTTGCTGAGACGGCATTTCGCCCACCACACGCTGTTCGCGCAGCGGGCCTTCGTGGGATCGGCGATCATCGGCGCCGAACCCTCCGCCAGGGCGCTGCCGCTCGTGTTCGACCGGCGTGGCCCGTCCGAAGTGGCAGCCTCCGCCGGCCTGAGCGAGGCGCGCTATTTCATCGCCGTGTGCAGCGACGCGGCGCTCGGCGGCTTGCCGGACAGCCTGTTCATCGAGACCGGCGACATCACTGGGCTGACGAGCGAAATCCCTTGGCTGAAGCAGGAGATCGGCGAGCGGATCGAGATCCAGGAACAGGAGCGAGCGGCGCACGCCGAGGCCCTGCAGACGGAGATCGCATCCGGCAAGCAAATGCTCGCGGCGGCCGAGCGGCAGGGCGCCACGCTCATGGGCGAGATGCAGGTCAGCCTCGTGCAGCTCGCGGCCGAGACGGAGCACCACAAGGCGCAGGCCCGGCGGCTGCTCGGCTTATGGCCGCGTGCCGAACTGCAGCGGGTGAAGCTGGAGCTGGCCCGTGAGCGCGCCGAGCGTGTCCGGCTGGCGGCGGAGAACCACGCGATCAACGCGGCGATCGGCACGATCCACCAATCCACCCTGTGGCAGCTGAGCCAGACGCTGCGCCGTCTCTCCGGCCGCAGCCCGATCCTGGCCCGGCTGGCAGTGAAGGCGTTGCGGGCGCTCCGCCTGTTGCGCGCCGGGCGGCTGCCGGGTGCCGTGCGGGCGCGGATGGAACTGCGGCGGCAGCGCCGGGCGGACCTGGCGGTGCTGGCCGGGCATCCCCTGTTCGACCGCGCGTGGTACGGCAGCCGCTACCTGTCCGGCCAGCCAGGCGCCGATCCGGTGGCGCATTACCTCTGGCTGGGCGCTGCGGCCGGTTGCGACCCGCACCCGCTGTTCGACACCGCCTGGTACGCCGCCCGGCATCCCGGTCTCGGCGTGGCCAACCCGTTCGCCGACTACCTGCGCCGCGGCATGGCTGCCGACGAGGACCCGCATCCGCTGTTCGATGCCGGGTTCTATCGCGCGCAGGCGCCCGACGCGGCCGGGCAGGCGTTGCAGCATTACTCCGCCCGCGCCGCAAATGACTTGCGCTGTCCGACCCCCTTTTTCGACATGGCCGGCTACCTCGCCGACAATCCGGACGTCGCCGCCTTGGGTCTGGACCCGGTAAGGCATTTCCTAAGCACGGGCGCTGCCGAGAACCGCGACCCGCACGCGCTGTTCGACACCGGGTGGTATCGGCGCACGCACCTGGGCGGGTCGGCGGCGGTCAACCCGCTCGCGCATTGGCTGCGCGGAGGCGCGGCGGAGGGGCTGCCGCCGCACCCGTTGTTCCCCGGCGTGGGGCCGAACGACACCGCGCTCAGCTTGCCGCCCGGCGGCGGCACGCCTGCCGCCTCGGTCATCATCCCCGTCTATGGCCGCATGATGGACACGGTGCGCTGCCTCTACGCCATCGCCCGGCGCAGCGGCGGAGCGCGATTTGAGGTGATCCTGGCCGATGACTGCCCCGCTGCCCCGATCGCGCCATCGCTCGCCTGGATCGGCGGGCTGCGCACGCACGTGAACCCCGTCAACATGGGATTCCTGCGCAACTGCAAC
Organism: uncultured Acetobacteraceae bacterium; assembly: GCA_964246185.1. Taxonomy (GTDB): domain Bacteria; phylum Pseudomonadota; class Alphaproteobacteria; order Acetobacterales; family Acetobacteraceae; genus LMUY01. Next base: position 15,535 of record CAXTPP010000023.1, on the reverse strand, counting down.
GCCGCCGCCCGGCTGGCCCGCGGGCGGCACATCGTGTTCCTCAACAACGACACCGTCGTGCACGAGGGCTGGCTGGAACCGCTGGTGCGCCTGGCGGACAGCGACCCGGCGATCGGCATCGTCGGCTGCAAGCTGCTCAACCGCGACGGCACCGTGCAGGAGGCCGGCGGCGCGTTGCTGAACGATGGCTGGGGCCGCCCGTATGGCGCCGGACAGGACCCGGCGCTGCCCGATTGCAACTACGTGCGGGAGGTGGATGTCGTGATCGGCGCCAGCTTCTTGGTGCGGCGCGATGCATTCGAGGCGGTAGGCGGCTTCGACGACCGTTATGCCCCCGCCTACTACGAGGAGTTCGACCTCGCCTTCGCCCTGCGCGACCGCGGCCTGAAGGTCATGTACCAGCCTGCCAGCGTGGTGACGCACCTGGACGGCAGCAGCTACGGCAAGGCTGAGCGGGATGCCCAGTCGGAGCGCAACCACGCGAAGTTCTGCCGCAAATGGGCGCGTGCGCTGGCAGCCCAGCCCTGCCGACGCGCCCCGCTGTTCCTCAGCCGCCAACGTGCTGCGGCGGGGACGATCCTGGTCATGGAGGACCGGGTGCCGGAGCCGGACAAGAACGCCGGGGCGGCGGCGATCGCGCAATACGTGGCGCTGCTGGTGAGCCTTGGGCTGCGAGTCGTATATTACCCGCACGATGGACGGGTGCCGCAACCCTACACGGCGGCCCTGGAGCAGCAGGGCGTCGAGGTGCTGCACCATCCCGTCGTGCTGCAGGACTGGCTGCGGGAGAACGGCCGGTTCCTGGATTACGTGTGGTCCTCGCGTCCCTACGTCTCGGGCCACCTGATAGACCAGCTGCGCCGCGACACCGGCGCGCCGATCCTATACCTGACCCATGATCTGCACTACCTGCGCGAGATGCGTCGCCATGCGCTCGACCGCGACCCGATGGCGCTGGACGAGGCGACCCGGGTGCGCGGGATCGAGCTAGGCATTTTCGCCAAGGTCGATTGCATCCTGACCTTCAGCAAGGACGAGGCGCAGGTGATCCGCGCGGCCGTGCCGCAAGCCACGGTGCGGGTGCTGCCGCTGTTCTTCTATGAAGGGATGCAGGCGACCAGCGATGCGGCGGGCTTCGCCGAACGGCGCAAGCTGCTGTTCGTCGGCGGCTTTAACCATGTGCCGAACGTGGACGCCGCCCTGTGGCTGGTGCGCGAGATCATGCCCGCGCTGTGGCGCACGCACCCGGACGCGCAGGTCAGCATCGTCGGCGCGGAACCGCCGGAGGAGCTGCGCGCGCTGGCCGGCCCGCTGGTGCACATCGCCGGCCATGTTCCCGACCTGGCGCAGAGCTACGCCGAAGCGCGGGTCTCGGTGAACCCGCTGCGCTTCGGCGCCGGGGTTAAGGGCAAGATCGTGGCCAGCCTGGCTGTCGGGCTGCCCGTGGTGACGACGCCGATCGGCAACGAGGGCATCCGTCTCGAGGACGGTGTGGAGGGATTGATCGGCGATACGCCGGACACGATCGCCGCTCACATCGCGACCCTGCTGGACGACGATGCGCGCTGCCGCGACCTGGCCGCTGCCGGTGCGGCCGTGATCGCGCGCCGGTTCTCCCGCGCCAGCGCGCGTGCGGCGGTGGCCGAGGCGCTGGGGTTGCAGCTGCAGGACGCAGGCGCGTGACGAAGCCGCTTGAATTCTCGAAACCGTTCGATTGGCGCGTCATGCAGGCGGAGCGGAACGTCGCTCGGGCCGAGCGCCGGGCCGCGCAAGCCGAGCGCCGGGCCATGCAGGCTGAGCAGGCGCTCGCGGCGGCGGCGCTGCTTGCAGAGGCCGCCTTGCAGCGGGAGCGCGAGCGGACGGGCGTGCTGCAGGCGGAGCTGGACCAGCTGTATGCCAGCACGTCATGGCGGGCCAGCCATCCGGTGCGCGTCGCCAGCAGGCTGCTGCAGGCGTTGCGGCAGCGTCCGCCGACGCCGCTGGCATTGCCGCCGCCGCTGCCGGACGCCGCGCCGCCCCCGGTTCGGGCCGCACCGCTCGCGCCGCGGGAACAGGCCATCCTGCAACGCCTGCAAGCCCGCGGGCGGGACTGACTGGCGCGATGCGGCTGGTGATCGACCTGCAGGGCGCGCAGAGCGACAGCCGCAACCGCGGCATCGGCCGCTACAGTCGCGCGCTGGCGATGGCGATGGCGGAACAGGCTGGAGCGCACGAGGTCATCATCACGCTGAACGGCAGCTTCCGCGACGCGGCAGAGGAGCTGCGCGACGCCTTCGCGCCGGTGCTGCCCGCCTGCCGGGTCCGGGCATGGCACGGCCCGGGGCGGCAGACCTCGTGGGAAATCGCGGACCACGGCCGCCGCCGCGCAGCCGAACGTATCCGCGCCGCGTTCCTGGCCTCGCTGCGGCCGGACGTGCTGCTGGTCGCCAGCGCCTTCGAGGGCTATGGCGACGACGCGGCGACCGCCTTTCCGCCCGATGCCGTGCCGCCACTGACAATCAGCGTCTGCTACGACCTGATCCCGCTGTCGCGCCCGGAGCTGTACCTGCACAGCAAGTTGCAGCAGGATTGGTATTATCCCCGCCTGCTGCAGCTCGCCCATAACGGAGCGCTGCTCTGCATCAGCCAATCCAGCCGCGACGAGATCCTGGCCGGGCTTGAGGTCGCGCCCGACGCCGTCTTCAACATCCAGGCCGGGGTAGGGCCATCATTCCGGCCCGCCGAACCGGGCGACGAGCCGCCGGACAGGCTGCTGGGGCGCTATGGGCTGCAAGCGGGCTACGTGCTGTGCGTGGGCGCGGTGGAGGAACGCAAGAACCTCGCCGGGCTGATCCGCGGCTATGCGCTCCTGCCGCCCGAGCTGCGCCGCCGCCACCGGCTGGTTGCGACCTGCTGGAACGACAGCCACCAGCTTCCGCTCGTGCGCCGCATGGTGAGCGATGCGGGGCTTATGGAGGACGACGTGCGGCTGCTGACCGAGTTCGTGCCGGACCGCGACCTTCCCGGGCTCTACCGCGCCAGCGCCGCGATGGTGTGCCCGTCCTTCCACGAAGGGTTCGGCCTCTCGGTCGCGGAAGCGATGGCGTGCGGCACGGCGGCCCTTTGCAGCGACGCGAGCAGCCTGCCCGAGGTGATGGACCATCCGGCCGCCCTGTTCGACCCGAAAGACCCGGCGAGCCTGGCGGAGCGGCTGCGCGCGGTGCTGGACTCCCCCTCGCTGGCGCAAGAACTCGGCCGATATGGCCTAGCCCGGTCCGCACGGTTCACCTGGACCAAGACCGCCGGCCGCGCCTGGGCCGCCGTGACCGAAACCGCCGCGCGCAACCAACCGGCTGCCGCGAGGGCCGCTGCGAGCCTGGCACGGCGCAAGCCACGGCTCTACGTCGCCGCTCCGTTGCGGGGCGACACCGCCCCGTTGCGCCGCCTGCTGCAAGGCCTGGCGCGCTGGTACGCGGTCACCATCATCTCCGACGACCCGGAGCCGGACGACCCGGTGCTGTGCGCCTGCTTCCCCATCCGCCCGGTCGCGGCCCTATTGGCGCAAGCTCCGGACCGCATGCTCTATTTGCCCGGCGACGATGCCGGCTTCGCGGCGCTCACCGTGCGCCTGCTCGACGCCTACCCCGGCGTGGTGGTCGCAGGCGGCCTGCCGCTCGCCACCCTGCTGCAGCAGGCCGGTGGCGAATCGGGGGAGCTGGTGCAATCCTTGCTCCTCGACCTGCATGGCTGGCACGCCGCCATGGCCGTGCAAACCGATGGCGCCGCCCTGGCGCTCTACCCGTTGGATGCAGCCCTGGCGCAACGGGCGATCCACTGCATGAAAGCCCCTGTGCCGGAATCCGGCGTGATGCGTGACGCAATCGAATCCGCCTACGCCGCCAGCCCGGCCGCCGCGTTGGAGGACTGCCTGGCCAACCTCGCCGAGGAAGGCCTGGCCGTGCCGGAGGTCGCTGCCGCCTTGGCAACTACCTTCCGCCGCGCCGGGTCCCGCCTGCTGCTGCTGGACGTCTCGACGATCGCCGCCCACGACGCGGGCACCGGCATCCAGCGGGTCGTGCGGGAGACGGTGCGCCAGATCGGCCGCATGGGGGAACTGGGCGCACGCATGGAGCCGGTGAGCATCGGGCCGAAGGGCCTGACGCTGGCCCGCGGCTTCGGCCAGCGCCTGTTCGGCCTGCCGCCGGACGATGCGACGCCGGGCCTGGCTGCCCCGGCGGAAGGGGACGTGTTCTTGGGGCTCGACCTTCACATCCATGACGTGGGTGGGCTGGCGGACACGATCCATGCCGTGCGCGCCCGCGGCGCCCGGGCCATGGTCGTGATCTACGACCTGCTGCCGGTGCAAATGCCGGCCTGCTTCCCGGCACCGGTGCAAAGCATGTTCCCGCACTGGCTGCGGACGATCAGCAGCCTTGCGGACGGCCTCGTGTGCATCTCCAAGGCGGTCGCCGACGATCTGCTGAGCTGGCTCGACGCCAACCCGCCCGCCCGCGCCCGCCCGCTCGATATCGGCTGGTTCCACCTGGGAGCCGATTTCCGCCCCTCTGCGGCACCCTCGGCCGATCACGCCTGCCTTGCCGCCGCCGCTGCGCGCCCGACCGCCCTGGTCGTGGGCACGCTGGAGCCTCGCAAGGGCCATGCAGATGCCCTGTCCGCGTTCGAAGGGCTCTGGGCCGACGGGCTGGATTTGGGCTTGACGCTCGTGGGACGCACCGGCTGGCTAATGCAGGGCCTGGAGCAGCGCATCCTCGGCCACCCAGAGCTAGGCCGCCGGCTGCACTGGGTGCGGGACGCCGACGACCACTTGGTCGCGGCGCTCTACGCGCGCAGCGGCGCGCTGCTGATGGCCTCCGAGGGAGAGGGATTCGGCCTGCCCCTGGTAGAGGCAGCGCGCGCCGGGTTGCCGGTCATCGCCCGTGACCTGCCCATCTGCCGGGAAGTGTGCGGCGAGCACGCGCTGTATTTCGCCGGCGGCGCTGCGCCGCTGGCCGCCGCCCTGCGCCGCTGGCTGGCGCTGCGGGACACGGGCCGGGTGCCCGACCCAGCGCGCATCACGACGGTGTCCTGGGAGGAGTCGAGCCGCCGCCTCGCCCAGATCGTCCTCTATGACAAGTGGTATGCTCGTTGGAACCCTCAGCAAGGAACCCGGGCATGACCGGGAAAGGCCACGGATGCGATTTCCGTTATTCAGGTGGCTGTTCGGGGTAACGCCACCAATCCTTGTCGGACGGCACGGGCAGGGTCGCCGGCGCATCACGGCTCGGCTGTGAGTCGTCAGCCATGACGCCTTGCCATTTCTCCAGCAGCAACGCTGTCTCGTCCGGCTCAGAGTTAGCGTTATCGTAGGACACGGCGTCCAGCTGCGTTAGTTCGGCGTGGGGGGTATGGACGATGCGGAAGCCCAGCATGCGAAGACGCAGGCAAAAATCCGCTTGGCCGTTGCCGTAGCTGAAACGTTCGTCGAAGCCGTTCGCCTGTTCCAGCAGGCTGCGCCGCGTGGCGAAGGCCTCGCCTGGCACAAGGGGGCACTCGCGCTGCGCCAACGCGGAATCCTGGCAGGCGGCGTCCGCCGCCAGGCTGACGGCATGCCGGATGGAGCCGTCCGGGTGCAGCAGCCGGGCGCCCACGCCGCCTATGCCGTCGTCCACGGCGAATGTCATCAGCGCGCGCAGCCAGCTTGGACTCCGGACCAGCAACGCGTCGTCCAGGAACACCAGCTGCTCGGTGTCGCTGGCTTGCCAAAACAAATTCGCGCCGGCCGCACGCCCCGCCGTCGCCAGGTGGCGGACATCGAACGGCCAAGACCCTTGCAGGCCAGCCAGCGCATTATCCGACATCACGACATGCAGGCGGTCCATCGGCCAATCGGTGCGGCAAAGGCTGTTCAACAGGCCAGCGGCCATCTCACTTCGGGCTGGCGTGGGCTGGCCACTTGCCAGGATCAGGAACGTCACGTGCGGCGGGTCGTCGAACCGACGGCGCAGCTCCAGGGTGGAAGGCATCAGGCCGGGCGCCACGTCGCAATCCGCACGGCCATGGCTTAGGAAACGCCTTAGCGCCGCCAGCTGGTCCGTGGCCGTGGCACGAACGGCATCAGGGCGGTTCACGGCCAGGACCTGCGCGATGCGGCCGATCCCAAGGCCTGCCAGCATGGCCCGCAGCAGCATGTCGTACGTCTGCGCCGAGGCGGCGGACGCATGCAGCCCGCCTAGCACCGCCATCGCCTGGCCGCGGATTGCGATGGGCAGTCCGATGTAGTCTCGGGCGATCAGTTGGGTCTCGTCGAAATCGGGCTTGCGGAAGTGCCGGGGCGGACAGCCCGGCGAGGCGGCGATGACCTCATCGCCATAGACGATGTCCATGCCCGGCCGTTCCTGGCCGTGGCGATGGAGCAAGGCGGCGAGCTGGGGATGCAACCGGGCCTGCGCGTCGGCGAACACGTGCCAGCAAGCCTCGTCCCATGCGGGCTGGCCTTCCTGCGCGGGCGGGGCGTCAGCTTGCGTGCGCCATGTTCCGTCCGGCGCAAGAATCAGGGTCAAGATAGCGTCACCGTGCCAGGACATCGCCGATCCCCGTTCGCATCCTGTCGGCGACGGCGCGGGGGGACAGCGTCGCCTGGATGCGCTGCCGGGCTTTGACGCCGATTTCGGCCAACGCCGGGGGGGACAGGACGGCGACGGCCATCAAGGCTTCGGCCAGCCGGTCCTCGTCGATCCGTGCCCAGATGGTTCCGCGCGGGTAGGCGCCATCATCCGCTTGCAGCCGCCACGGCGTGCACCGGACCGGGAAGCCGCAGCTCTCGTCCAGGAAGTCGGTGCTGCCGCCGAAATCGGTTGCGACCACCGGCTTGCCCAGCGCCATCGCTTCCGCGATCGTCAGCCCGAACCCTTCGGAGGCATGCGGCGAAGCGTAGATGTCGGCCATGTCCAGCAGCGTGGAGGCGGTCGTCACGTCGAGCGAGCGGTTGAGCAGCAGAGTGCCGGCGCTGCTGTCGACCGCCTCCAGCAGCGCCCGCCCATCCGCCTGCGCGGGGCTGAGGTGCTTGGTTTTCAGCACGAGCCGCCAACCCAGGCCAGCCAGCCCGGACCGGTCGAACGCCCTTACCAACGCATACGGGTTCTTCCGCGCGAGATAGCTCGAAGCGTCGAAGCTGAACAATATGATGCGGCTGGCTGGCGCGATCCCCAGTTCTTGCTTGAGCCGGGCCACCTGCGCCGATCTTGCCCGGCGCGGCCGGATGGGGACAACGTAGGGGACGATGTGCACCGGCGCTTCGGAAACCCGCCGGAAAGCGTCCGCGCAGTACCGGCTCGGCACCCACACCGCGCTCAGCCGCCGGGTGAGCGCGGCGAATTGCTCAGGCAGGTGCAGCGACTCCCACACAAATAGGCCCACCCTATGCTCTGCCGCGTCGATCGCTGCGGACTGGGCTGGGGTGAGAAGGGCGTCCCACGCGTCCGGGTTCACATGCACGAGCGCCACATTTGCGGGGCCGACGCACGCGGTGCTCGGCAAGGTCGGCGTCACGCGCTGATGGACGCCGAACGGCCGTTCGATCGGCAGGATAGCGGTCGGGAAGCCCAGGTGCATCAACGCGGCCAGGTATCCCCGCGCAGCGACGCCCAGGCCGTTGCCGTAGTTGAACGGGCCGACGAACGTGAGATGCGGCGGGTCGTTGACCAGCGGCAGGCGGTGCCCTGGCCTTGGCCCTGGACCTGGCACGGCGGCGGGCGGGGCGGCCCGCTCCGCCAGCAGCCGGTCGGCCAACGACACGTCGAAGCCATGGCTGCCGAGCGCCTCGCGCCAGCCGGCCTTGCCGGCGTGCCCAAGATCGTGCTTGGCCACGGCCACCTTGAGGAACGGGAAACCGGCGTCCAGCAAGGCCTTCCAGCCATGGATCACCGGGTTGTCGGGACCCAAAGGCTCGAACACCGCCGATGCCGGAACCCCGGCCGCCTTGAGGTATGCCGCCAGCTTCAGTTCGTAGGCGTCGATCACGTCCTGCTTGCCCGGCAAGGACTGGATGCCCAGCACGAAGCGCTGGAAAGCGGCTGAGCGAAGCGCCTGCGGCTTGAACGCCAGGAAGAAGCTCTGGACGTGGTACGCGTGCTCGAGGCTGGCAGTCAGCCCGACCATCCCCTGCCCGCCTGCCCGCACACGCTGCAACACGGCATGGAACGCCGGCTGTTCCACCGGGCCGATCAGGCTGTCGTTCAGCCAGTACAAGATGTCGGCCCGGTAGAACGCTCGGTTCAGCCGCAGGACATGGGCCCAGCACGCGAAGTCCCAGCCCTCGTTGTCCCGGACATAAAGCCCGTCGAGAAGATCGTACAACCAGGGTTCATCCTCGGTGAAGCCATGGTCGGCGGCGACGATCAGCGTGACCGCCACGCCCTCGCGCTGCAGCGATTGCAGGTAATGGCGCATGTGGGCCTTCAGCCGGCCATCGGGCGAGTGCGTCACCAGCAAGGCTGTCTCCGCCCCGCCGCGCGGCCGCTTGCGAACCTCGATGCGTGCGCCGTCCACCGGTTTGGCGGGTGATCCGGCCCTGGCGGAGGAAATGGCCTGCCTTTCAAATACCGGGTCGTCGTCCATCTGGGCGTGCTGCTGCCGGAGCAGGGTCCGTGCGCGCAGGCTGGCGGCGATGCGGCGGCCCTGGAGCGTGGCCGCCCACCAGGTAAGCCGTGCCAGAATCCTGGCGATCCGCCCCGCACGCGGAAAACGGGCGAAGGCATGCCGCAGCGGCTGGGTCAGCCGCCAGCTCAGCCGGCCCAGCAGGCGGGCCTGCTCATGTTGCAGCCGTTCGACCTCCGCTTGCGCGGCGGCCAGCGCCTGCTTGGCTGCAGCCTCCGATTTGCTCAATCGCTCGATTGCCGCACGTTGCGCCCATAGCTGCGCTTCGGCTCGCCGGCATGTTGTCCGCTGCTCATCGAGCATGGCCCGTAGCGCGGCTGCGTCATCCACCTGCTGCGAAGGAGCGCTTTCCTGCAAAGGCTGCATAGCTCCAGGCGGCTTGAACTCGAAATTCAGGTTGCCTCTATGGCATGCAGACCCATCCCTGGCGAGCCAATGCCCTGCACCGGACCGCCTCATCGGGCCATCTCGTCGTGTCCGGCGCTGCCCTCACGGCTTCGTGAGCCTCGCATCTGGCGTCCGCAGGCGTACATATGACGTTCTGCTGTTGTCCTGATACAGGAGATGCCGTTGCCCCCACCAACCGTTGCCGTCATGCTTGAAGTGAATGGGCATGACCATACCCTGCAACTCGACCCCCGCACCACGCTGCTGGACGCGCTAAGGGAGCATCTCGGCCTGACCGGCACCAAGGTCGGCTGCAACCACGGCACTTGCGGAGCTTGCACGGTGCATCTCGACGGCAGGCGCCAACTGGCTTGCCTGGTGTTGGCGGTGGCGGCGTCTGGCCGGCAGGTCCTTACCATCGAGGGCCTGTCAGAGCCGGGCGGCGTGCCGCATCCGATGCAGGCGGCCTTCGCGGCGCACGATGCGCTGCAGTGCGGCTACTGCACGCCGGGCCAGATCATGTCGGCGGTGTCCTGCGTGAAGGAGGGCCACGCCGGGTCGGACGACGAGATCCGCGAGTACATGTCCGGCAACCTGTGCCGTTGCGGAGCATACCCGAACATCGTGTCCGCGGTGCGTGAAGTGGCCAACGCCCGCGTGGGAGCCGCCTGAGATGCAACCATTCACCTATGTCCGCGCCGACACGCTGGAACACGCCCTGCAAGAGGCCGCGCAGCCGGGCGTGCAGATCATGGCGGGCGGAACCACCATGGTCGATCTCATGCGTAGCGACATCGCGGCGCCATCCCGCCTGGTCGATATCGGCCACTTGCCCGGCTTGGACACGATCGACACCGCAGGCCCGGTGATCCGCTTCGGCGCCCTGGCCCGCATGGCTGACGTGGCGGAGGACGCGACGTTGCTGCGCGACTACCCGGCCCTGGCGCAGGGATTGCAGCTGGCCGCCTCCCCCCAGCTGCGCAATGCGGCGAGCGTGGCGGGCAACGTGCTGCAACGCACCCGCTGCCCATATTTCCGCGATGGCGTGTCCGCCTGCAACAAGCGCGTGCCTGGCTCCGGCTGCGCCGCGCTGGACGGCGAGGACCGTGAGATGGCGCTGTTCGGCGGTTCCAAGCGCTGCATCGCAACCTACCCTGGCGACTGGGCCACCGTGCTCGCGGCGATGGACAGCGCCATCGAAATCCGCTCAGCCAACGGCGCGCGCACCGTGCCGTTCCCCGATTTCCACCGCCCGTATGGCGATGACCCGGCCGTCGAGACGGTGCTGCAACCGGGGGAGATCGTCACCGCGATCACTGTCCAGGCCACCCCAGCCGGACGCAAGTCGATCTACCTGAAAGTCCGCGACCGCCAAAGCTACGCCTACGCCGTGGTTTCGGCCGCCGTCGCCCTGGAGATGGACGGGGACACCGTGACGACGGCCCGCGTGGCGCTCGGCGGGGTTGCGTCCAAGCCATGGCGCTCGCCGGAAGCCGAGGCTGTGCTGACCGGGCATGCCCTGACCGAGGCGGTGGCGCTCAAGGCAGGCGAGGCTGCCTTTGCCAACGCCAAGCCGCGCCGCCAGAACGGATTCAAAATCGAGCTTGGCCGCCGCGTCGTCGCACGCGCGGCCACCCTCGCCAGCCAAAGGAACTGAGACCATGGACGGAAGCATCGGCCAGCCCATCGTTCGGCGTGACGCAGCGGCCAAGGCCAGCGGTGCCGTGCAGTATGCCGCGGATTTCCCGCATGCCGGCATGGCCTACGCAGCGCTGACCACCAGCACGGTGGCGCGCGGCCGCATCACCAAGATTGACACCGCGGCAGCCGAAGCCGTGCCAGGCGTGCACTCGGTGCTGACCCACCGCAGCCTGAACGTGTCGATGGGGGAGGAAAAAGCCGCCATGCAGGGCGGGCACATGCAGTCCTCGTTCATGCCGCTCACTTCGGACGAGGTGCACTACTCCGGCCAGATCGTGGCTTTGGTGATCGCCGACACGCAGGAAGCTGCGGAAGAGGCGGCTGCCAAGGTCGCCATCGACTACGCCGCCCAGCACGCTTCCGCTGCAATTGACGATCCGGACCGGGTCGAGGCGCCTCTGGAAGGCAAGTCCATCGACATCGGCGATGCGGAGGCTGCCTTCGCCGCCGCGCCGGTGAAGGTGGATGCCACCTATCTCACCCCGGCGCAGCACCACAACCCGATCGAGCTCTATGCCGTGATCGCCGCTTGGCGGGACGGCAAGCTGCTGATCAACGCCCCGAGTCAGTGGGTGATCGGCAACCAGGCGGGCTTGGCCAAGATCTTCGACATCCCGATGGAGGACGTGCACGTCGAGTGCCCGTACGTCGGCGGCGGGTTCGGCGCCAAGGCGACCATCTTGCCGCATGTGGTGCTGGTGGCGATGGCGGCGCAGCGGCTTGGCCGGCCGGTAAAGCTGGTGGTGTCGCGCCAGGACATGTTCACGGTCGGCTCGTACCGTCCCGCCACGCGCAGCCGAGTCCGGCTGGCGGCCGAGCGTGACGGCACGATCAAGGCGGTGATGCACGACGAAGCGGGCCAGAGCGCGCCGATCGACCATGTGGCGTTTCCCGCCACGGACGTGACCGCGCGGATGTACGCCTCGGCAAACATACGCATGCGCGAGTCCACTATCGACACCGACACCAACACGCCGGGCTTCATGCGCGCCCCAGCAGAGGCACCGGGCTTCTTCGGTTTCGAGAGCGCAGTCGATGAACTGGCGGTCGAGTTGGGCATGGACCCGATCGAGCTGCGGGTGAAGAACGAGCCGGCGAAGGAGCCGGTCGAAGGCAAGCCCTGGAGCAGTCGCTCGCTGGTGCAATGCTACCGTCGCGGGGCGGAAGTATTCGGCTGGAGCAAGCGCACCTCCGGCATCGGGTCCATGACTGCGCCGGACGGCACGCTGATCGGCATGGGTTGCGCCACCGCCACCTACCCGTCCGCCATGTGCCCGTCCTCCGCCCGGGTGCGGCTGTCGGCGGATGGCCTCTGCACGGTATACTGTGCGGCGCATGATGTGGGCACGGGTGCCTACACCGTGCTGGGCCAGGTGGCGGCGGATGTGCTCGGCATCTCCAACGAGATGATCCGGGTGCAACTCGGTGACAGCACCCTGCCCTCAGGACCGGTGGCGGGCGGCTCGGTCACGACAGGGTCGGCTGGGTCGGCGGTGTTCATGGCGGCCAAGGCCGTGCAGGCGAAGCTGCTGCAGGCTGCTGCGGGCGGGGCCGACATCTCCGGCTACAGCCTGGCGGGCGGCCACGTGATCGGCCCGGACGGCAAGGGCACGCCAGTGGCCGAGGTGCTCGGCCACGCGATGGGCGGCACCATCGACGAGACGGCGGATTGGCGGCCCGGCACCATGGATGACGACAAGATGCGCCAGGGGCTGGCCGGCGGCATGGCGTTCGCCGGCCCGGTGACGCCGGAGCACGTGTCCTACTCGTTCGGCGCGCAGTTCGCCGAGGTGCGGGTCGATCCGATGCTGCGCACCGTGCGGGTGTCGCGGATGGTGGGCGTGTTCGCATGCGGCAAGATCATCAATCCCCGCACCGCCCGCAGCAACCTGGCCGGCGGCATGGTGTGGGGCGCCAGCTTCGCGTTGCTGGAGGAGTCGCGGGTGGACCGCCCCCGCGCCAAGTTCGAGAACACCAACCTGGCCGGCTATCATTTCTCCACCAACGCCGACATCGGCGAGGTAACGGTGGAGATGCTGGATGAGGAAGACACCTTGGTGAATGCGATCGGCGCGAAGGCGGTAGGCGAGATCGGCATCGTCGGCATGCCGGCGGCGATCGCCAACGCCGTGTATCACGCGACAGGGATACGGGTTCGCAAGACCCCGATCCTGGTGGAGGACCTGTTGCCGCCATCTTCCAAGCCGGGTCAGCCGCCCGAGTTCGAATGGTAGGATAGCGGGCCGTCTTGTCCCCGGCGTCGTATCTCGGCCGGGTCTTGCGTCCAATCCGGCCTGGGTTGGACGGACTTGTCACTGCCCGAATGACGGTGCCACGGCTGTCCCTAAGCTCAGAGGCGTTCGAGGATGGCGGGGGGATGCCGATCCGCCTCACGTCCGACGGGGCAGGCTTGTCGCCCCCGCTGCGATGGTCAGGGTTGCCGACCGGCACGGCAAGCCTGGCTTTGCTCGTCGAGGACGCGGACGCGCCTTTTCCACGCCCTTTGGTTCATCTCGTCCTATACGGGCTGAAACCGGAACTGGGCGGCCTGGCGGAAGGTGCCGTGCCGTTGCGGATGGCCAATAGTCGCAACTTCATAGCTGGACGCAATTCGTTTAGGCACCGGGGCTGGCTGCCGCCCAGCCCCGTGCCGGGCCACGGGGCGCACAGGTATGCTATGCAGCTGTTCGCCTTGTCCGAGCCGCTCGCGTTCCGCGGGGTGCCGGGCCGCGGAGCCTTGCGGCTGGCGATCCGGCCCATCCTGCTCGGCTACGGCCGCCTGATCGGGACCTACGAGCGGGCTTGAGCGCTCAACCGCCCAGCTCGGCCAGCCCTGCGCCGTCCGCGTAGGCCAGGCCAAAGCTCTCACGCGATTTCCAGCGCTGCCAGAAGCGGTCGATCTGCTCGAACCGCTCGTCCAGCGGCGTCTTCATGGGGCCGAACTTGGAGAACGCGACCGCCGTGCAAAGCGTGATGTCGCTGAACGTGGGGTGCTCGCCGCCCAGCAGCCACTCCCGCCCGTCCGCCAGGTGCCGGTCGACCAACGCGGCGTGGGCCAGCGCCTCCTTACGGCAATGCTCGCCCCAGGCCGGGTTGCTGGTCAGCTCCAGCTTCGGCCCCAGTCCCTGGTGCAGCACATGGAACATGGTGGTGAGCCGGTAAAGGATCTGCACCCAGACCCGGTCGTCCCACATTATGTCCTGCGCCTGCTCCAGCGCTGTCTCACCCATGATCTTGCGGCCAGGGAAGCTTGCGTCGAGGTAGCGGCCGATCGCCGCGCTCTCCGCGAGGTAGCCGCCATCCGGCAGCTCGAGCGTCGGCGTTTCGCCCCACGGATTGCGCTTAAGGTGCGTCCAGCCCCGTTGCTCGCCGCCAGGCGCCATGTCCAGCATTACCTCGTCGATCCGGTCGGCGATGCCTTTCTCCTGGACAAGCAGGCGTACCCGCTGCGGGTTAGGGAACGCAGCGGGTGAGGTGAACAGACGGAGCTTCTCGGCCATTACTGCCTCCTGGCGGGTTTTGGCCGTCCCCTTACGCTATCTATCCCAGCTGAAGCCAGCCTTGGCCGTGCCTGCACCGTCAACGCCGCCTCGATCACGCCTGCAGCGGCCAGGGCGGCGAGCGCGACCTCGAACATCGGGGCATAGCGGCCTGTCGCCGCATACAGCGCTGCCAACCCATAGGCGCCGGCGGCTTGCCCGATCGCCCACGCCACCGTCGCCTGCGTCCAGCCGCGCTGGCGGGTGGCGCCGTCCGTGCCCGCCATCAAGCTGATGCGGCCGAGCGCCACGGCGGTGACGCCTGGCAGCAGCGTGCCTGCCACCGCGGCGGATGCCAGGATGGCGGCCAGGCTGCCGGGCGCCACGAGCAGCGCTGCCACGCTCGCTGCTTCGAGGGCCACGATGCAGCGCATGGCCGCGGCCGGCCCGACCCGATCCGCGGCGCGCCCCGCTGCCATGGGGCCGCACAGCGCACCCATGCCAAACACCACCCAGGTGAGCGACCCCACGGCCAATCCGCGGCCCAGGCCACGTGCCACGAAATCCACCAGGAACACCATGTGCGGCACCAGCCCGACCGCGCACAGGCCATAAACCGCCGAGAGCGGGAGGAACCGCCCCGGTGTCCCGCTCCCTGCCGTTGGCACGGCTGGGATGACTGGCCAAGCGCGCCATGCAGCCGCCGTCAATGCCAATGCGACCGCCGCCAGCCCGAGCCACGCCTGCGCCAGTCCCCAGCGCAGCAGCAATGGCACCAGCGTGCCGGACGCCGCGATGCCAAGCCCGACCCCGGTGAACACCACGCCGCCGGCCAGCCCCCGCCGAACTGCCGGCACATGGGACAGCACGGAGGATGGCGCGAGGATCATCAGCAGCCCGCCACAGATGCCCGAGAGCAGCCGCCAGCCGAAGAACCACGCGAATGGCAGCCGCAACGAGCAGGCAGCCAGCGCCACCGCCACGGCGAGCATCGCCCCCCGCAGCACGGCGCGCGTGCCGAACCGCCCGGCCATCGCCCGTGCCGCCAGCGCACCGCCCAAATAGCCCAGCAGGTTCGCTGCCCCGAGATAGCCCGCTGCACCCGGCGCGAACCACCCCTGCGCGATCAACACCGGCAGCAACGGGGAATAAGCGAACCGTGCCAACCCAACTCCGACCAGCACGCCGGCAGTGGCTGCAAGAACCTGCTGCCAGGGAACACTGTCTCGGGACGCCATAAGTTGAGCTTAGCTTATCTGACCCGGCCGGGGGGGGCCCCCCCCCCCCCCGGGGGGGGGGCGGGGGGGGGGCCAAAAAAGACAAGCCAACCCCCC
>CAXTPP010000022.1:0-35041 GCA_964246185.1 uncultured Acetobacteraceae bacterium | reverse complement strand
ACATAGGGAACATATGCCGAACATAAACCACAGGCGAAGGACGGTCGCAAGCCTTATGTCGATGGCGGTGGGTTTCGGCCTGGATGAGAGAACCCTCCGGCTCGCGGCAAAAGGACAAGGTCGGAGCGGCCGCTGCCTGATGCCGCCGGCATCGCGCGGCGTTGCCGGTTCGCTTACCTTTTCGCGGCATCCTGCGCCCGGTGAAATGGGCCATCCTCCTGCTCGCGTTCTACCTCCACGCCGGGGCTGCCCGCGCCAACGAGTGCGAGTCGGCCGGCGCGGCCGGGGAGCAGGCGATGGGCTTGCCGGCGGATTTGCTGGTGGCGGTCGGCCGGGTCGAGAGCGGGCGGCGCGGCGCGGACGGCCGGGTGGCACCCTGGCCATGGTCGGTGAACGCGGCGGGCGAGGGCCATTACCTCGCTTCGGCGGCGGAGGCGGTGGCGCTGGTGCAGTCGCTGCAGGCCCGCGGCGTCCGCTCCATCGATGTCGGCTGCTTCCAGGTCAACCTGCTGTTCCACCCGGACGCCTTCGCCACGCTCGCGGCGGCGTTCGACCCGGCGGCCAATGCGCTGGCCGCCGCGCGCTTCCTCCACGCGCTGCACGACGCCACGCAAGACTGGGACGCAGCGGTGGGGCGCTACCATTCGGCTGACCCGGGCTTAGGCATTCCCTACATGCGGCAGGTGCTCGCGTCCTGGCGCGGCGGCCCGGCGATGCCGTCGCCAATCCTGTCGCAGGTGGCGGCGCTGGTGCGGGTGATCGTGCCGCAGGCCTATGCCCGCGCGGAGGCGGCGGCGCTGCCGGGCCTGGTGCGTGGCCTGCCGGTGGTGATCGTCCCATCGTCGCGGCTTTAACGATTTGGTCAGACACATGAGGCTAAATCCACGCGGGCCGCCGGAATCGGGGTCGTTCGTGACCGGCAAGATGCCGGTGCCATCGTGTCAGCAGGCGCCCCGGACTGGCCGGGCCGGCGCCAGGAAGGAACTAGAATGTACGCATACGTGAAGCTCTGGGTCGAGATGAACGCCAGCAAGCTCAAGATGGACGAGCGCGCTGTTACCGCCCTGGAATACGGCTTGATCGCGGGGCTGATCGGCGTGGCCATCGTAGGTGCGGTGACCACCCTGGGTACGGACCTAAGCTCCGTGTTCACCAAGATCGGCACCAGCATCTAACGCTTCAACTACCCGCCGGCAGAGCATCGCTCTGCCGGCGGCGGCCGCGTTTGAACCGGGAACCAGAATGGCCTCCTTGCTCACCATCTCGCAATTTCTGCTGCTGTCATCCGGGCTGGCGCTGTTTGCCGTGGCGTGCCTGCAGGATCTGGCGATGCGCCTCGTGATGAACCGCATCCCGCTCGCCATCGCCGCCATCGGGCTGATGCTGCGCGTGCTGGGCGGCACGGCGCCGCAGGGCCTGCTGGCTGCCGCGATCGTTTTTTCCATCGCCGCCTTCTGCTGGCAGCGCGGCTGGCTGGGGGGCGCGGACGTCAAATTGTTCGGCGCCGGCGCGCTGCTGGTGCCGCCCCATCTGGCACCCTCCTTCGTGCTGGTGTCATGCCTGGCCGGCGGCATGCTGGCGCTGGCCTATGCCGGGCTTGGGCTGCTTGCCCCGGCGCCTTCTGCAAGCCGGCCGCTCACCCGCGCCCGTCGCTACTGGCGGCTGGAGTTGCGGCGGCTGCGGCGACGCGGCCCCCTGCCCTATGCCACCGCCATCGCCGCCGGCGCCGCGTTCATCCTGATGAGGGGCTGAGCCATGCTGTTGCGCATCGCCGTGTTCGGTCTTCTGGTGCTCGGCCTGGGCGGCTTCGGCGCCGTGGCCTGGCTTTCCCTGCACCCCGCCAATGCCCCGGTCATCGTGACGGATGCCGCGCCGCCGCTGGTGGCGGTGACGCACGCGGTGCTGGCCGCCGCCGGGCCGCTGCGCGCCGGCACCCTGCTCAAGCCGGAGGATCTCACGGCCAAGCAGCTGCCCGCCGTGCCGCCTGGCGCGCAGGAGGACACGCTGGCCAACCGCGCCGGGCTGACCGGCGGCATGGTCCGCCGCAGTGTCGGCGCGAACGAGACGCTGATGGATGCCGACGTGATGCGCCCTGGTGACCACGGCTTCCTGGCCGCGGTGCTCGGCCCCAACATGCGCGCCGCCTCCGTGGGCGTGGACGCCGTCAGCGGCAGCGCCGGCCTGATCTGGCCCGGCGACCACGTGGACCTGATCCTGACCCAGTCGCTCGAAGACTCGACGCTGCCGCCGGCTCGCCGGGTCGCGGCGGAGACGGTGCTGTCGGGTGTGCGGGTGATCGCCATCGACCAGCTGCTGGCCCGCGGCGTGGCCCCGCCCGCCGAGGGTGCCGGCGTCAGCCGCACGGTGACGCTGGAGGTGACCACCGGGCAGGCCGAACGCATCGCCGTCGCGACCCGGCTGGGCCGGCTTTCCCTCTCCGTGCGCTCCGCGGACAGCACGGACAGCCTGGGCGACGTCAAGGAAGCAGCCGTGCAGACGACTTGGGGCGGAGATGTCTCGCCCGCATTGGGGCGGCCCGCCCCCGCCGCCAAGGATGGCGGCGCAACCCTGCGCCTGTTCTCGGGCGGCGCGGACGGAAAGGAATTCCGGTTCTGATGATGAAACGTACGGGTTTGGCGCTCATGGCGCTGCTGGCCTGCTCCGCGGCGCGTCGTCCGGACCCGGGCGGCCAGGCCCTGGTGCTGGAAGCCGGGTCCGGCCGGGTGGTGACGCTGACCGCCGCCGCCGCCAGCGTGTTCGCAGCCGACCCGAAGGTCGTGGAGGTGCGGCCCGCCAGCCCGACGAGCCTGTTCCTGTTCGGCGTGTCGCCGGGCCGCACGACCGTGGCGGCCATGTCCGCGGGGGGCCAGCCGATCGCCCAGTTCGACGTGACGGTCGCGCCGAACGGATATGCCGCCGCCGCCGCCGCCGGGCAGCTGAACACTGCCATGCCGGGCAGCGGAATGACGGCAGGGATGCGCCCGAACGGCCTGGTGCTGAACGGCTCGACGGCAAGCCCGATGGATGCCGAGCGGGCGGCCACCATCGGCCGCGCGGGCCTGGCGGACAACCAGAAGCTCGACAACCGCACCAGCGTCTCGAGTTCGGTGCAGGTGAACCTGCGCGTCCGCGTGGTGGAGATGGACCGCAGCCTGACGCGCGAGCTGGGGGTCAACTGGCAGGCGCTGGCCAACGTGGGCGGCCGCTACGGAACGCTCGGGTTCTCCGCCGCCCCGGCGCTGGTGCAAGCTGCCAGCGCCTCGCTCGGCGGCGGCTACAACTTCAACACGCCCGGCAAGGGCCTGGACATCAACGGCGTCATCGACGCGCTGGCGCAGGACCAGCTGATCCACGTGCTGGCCGAGCCGAACATCACCACCATGAGCGGCGAGGCGGCGAGCTTCCTGGTCGGCGGCGAGTTCCCCATCCCGATCGCGGAGTTCGGCGGCACGCTTTCCATCGAGTTCAAGCAGTACGGCGTGAGCCTGAGCTTCGTGCCCACCGTGCTGAGCAACGGCCGCATCAACCTGCACGTGCGGCCCGAGGTGAGCCAGCTGACCAACCAGGGCGCGATCCAGATCGGGCAGGGCAGCAACAACTCGGTCCAGGTTCCAGCGCTGCAGGTCCGCCGGGCGGACACCACGGTCGAGCTGGGCAGCGGCCAGAGCTTCGCCATCGCCGGGCTGATGCAGGAAACCACCACGCTGACCGGCAACGGCGTGCCGTTCCTGGGGGACATACCGGTGCTGGGCGCGCTGTTCCGCTCCGACAACTTCCAGCGCAACCAGACCGAGCTGGTGATCCTCGTCACGCCCTACCTGGTGCAGCCGGTCAGCAACGCGGAATCGCTCGCCGCCCCGGACGACGGCTGGAAGCCGCCCAACGACCTGGAGCGCATCCTGCTGCTGCGGCAGAAGGCGCGCGGGGAAGCGACCAACGTCGCGATCCGCCGCACCGTGCCGGGCGACGCCGGGTTCATGGTGCAATGAGGAACATCCTATGGCTCGCCCTGCTGCTGCCAGCGGCCTGCGCGGCGGAGGACCCGCTGACCCGGGCTGGCTTGTGGGAGCCGACCGGGGCCAACGACACGAATTTGCGCGCCATGATAGCCGACCCGGACGACCTGGTGGCGGGTGCTGCCGATAGCCGGGCGGATGGCTCCGTGGTGGCCGCGGCGGTGGCGCGCTACCGGGCCGGCAAGCTCAAGAGCCTTCCGGACGTGTCCGCCTCCCAGATATCGCCGATCTCCGCCGGCGCTGGCGGCGGCGCTGCCGTCCCGGCTGGCAGCTGATGGACGGCGGGAACGCACTGCCGACGCCGGGCCAGGACCCGACGTCGCGCACCGACCGCACCCAGCTGCTCGCCTTCGTGGCGGACGCGGACAGCGAGGCGGTGCTGCGCGAAGGGCTGACCCAAGCCCTGCCCAGCGGCTTCGAGGTGCGGCGCGGCAACGTGCGGACGGCGCTGAACGCGCTGTCCCACATGCCGACGCCGCACGCCCTGATCATCGACATCACGGGCGAGGACCAGGCGCTGGCGCTGCTCGGCGACTTGACCCACGTGGTCGAGCCGGACGTGCAGGTGATGATCGTGGGAGAACGGCAGGACGTCGCGTTCTACCGGCAGATCACCCGCACCCTGGGCGCCACCGAGTACCTTTACAAGCCGCTGGTGCCGGAGATGGTGGCCCGGCTGTTCGGGACGCAGATCGCGCGCGAGGCGCCGTCGGCTGCGGCGCTGGGCGGCCACATGGTGACGGTGACCGGCACCCGGGGCGGCGTGGGCGCGACCACGGTTGCGGCCAACCTCGCCTGGCACCTGGCCGAGGCGGCCCGGCGGCACACGCTGCTGCTGGATGCGGACCTGCAGACCGGCAGCGCGGCGATGCTGCTGGGGGCGCAGACCGGCTCCGGCTTGCGCTCGGCGCTGGAGCAGCCGAGCCGGGTGGACGAGCTGTTCGTGGAGCGGACCGCCATACCCCTGGTCGAGCGGCTGCACGTCATGGCGGGCGAGGAAGGGCTGACCGAGCATCCCGGCTACGTGGCGGGCGCCGGAGCCAAGCTGGCGACACTGCTGCGCCGCCGCTTCAACTTCGTGGTGGCGGACGTGCCGTTCAACGGCTCCGCCCTGTCGCGTGACCTGCTGGACGTGACGCAGCAGCGCGTGCTGGTGATGTCGCCGACCCTGGCCAGCGTGCGGGACGCGCTGCGCCTGCTGGCCCTGCCGTCGGGAGCTGCGCAGGCGCGCCGGGCCGTGGTGGTGCTGAACCGCAACGGCATGCCGGGCGGGCTGACGCGGCATCAGGTGGAGGATGCTTTGCACATGGCCGTTGACGTGGCGATACCGGACCTGCCCCGCCCGCTCGGCCTGGCCGAGAGCCTGGGTGACCCGGCGGTCAAGACGCGCGGCAGCTTCCGCACCGGCATCATGGAGCTGGCGCGGGAGGTGTCCTATGCGCCGGCCACCCAGCCGTCCCGCCGCTGGCCGTGGAGCCGCCGATGAGCGGGTTCGGCCGCCGGGCCGCCGAGACGGTGACGCTCCCGGCCCCAGCGCCGCAGCCGGTCGAGGTGGCCAGCGTCCGCACGCCCGCGCCGATCGCCGAGCTGCGTGCCCTCTGCCTGACGCGGATCGACCCGGTCTCCATCGCCGGCATGGCGCAGGACCGCCTGGCGGTGGAGGTGGAGCGGCTGCTGGCCGACCTTGCGAACGAGAAGCGCATCCAGCTGAACGGGCGCGAGCAGCGGCAGCTGGCCAGCGACCTGGTGCATGACATGCTGGGCCTGGGTCCGCTGGAGCCGCTGCTGGAAGATGACGGGGTGGCCGACATCATGGTGAACGGCCCGGACCGGGTGTTCATCGAGAAGGCTGGCCGCGTGTTCCTTTCCACCGTGCGGTTCCGGGATGCGGCGCACGTCGCCAACATCTGCCAGCGTATCGCCGCCGACATGGGCCGCCGGGTGGACGAGAGCAGCCCGATGGTGGACGCGCGGCTGAAGGATGGCAGCCGGGTCAACATCGTCTTCCCGCCGATAGCTTTGGATGGGCCTTACTTGTCCATCCGCAAGTTCGCCAAGAAGCGCATCGATTTCTCGAAGCTGGTCGAGTACGGCTCGATGAGCCAGCCGGTGGCGCGCATCCTGGAGATCGCCGGGCGTTGCCGGCTGAACGTGATCATCAGCGGGGGCACCGGCAGCGGCAAGACCACGCTGCTGAACGCGATCAGCCAGCTGATCGACAGCTCCGAGCGGATCGTGACCGTGGAGGACGCGGCGGAGCTGCAGCTGCAGCAGCCCCACGTGGTGCGGCTGGAGACGCGCCCGCCGTCCTTGGAGGGCCGTGGCGAGATCACCCAGCGCGACCTGGTGCGCAACGCACTGCGAATGCGGCCCGACCGCATCATCGTGGGCGAGGTGCGGGCCGGCGAGGCGTTCGACATGCTGCAGGCGATGAACACCGGCCATGACGGCAGCATGTCCACCATCCACGCCAACACCTCGCGGGACGCCATCACCCGGGTGGAGAACATGGTCCAGATGGGCAATTTCGGCCTGCCCTCCAAGGCGATCCGCCAGCAGATCGTGGGCGCGGTCGATTTGATCGTCCAGGTGGAGCGCCAGCGCGACGGCGGCCGGCGGCTCATCCAGGTGACGGAAGTGTGCGGGCTGGAAGGCGAGGTGGTGATCCTGAACGACATCTTCGCCTTCGAGCTGACCGGCGAGGGCAACGACGGCCGCCTGCACGGCACCTACCGCGTCAGCCGCGCGCGCCCGTCCTTCTATGACCGGCTGGCCTATTTCGGGCTTGAGCGCATCTGGGCCACGACGCTGGAGGAGGCTGAGCGGTGTTAGGCCGAACCTGTGCCATGAGGCAGGGCCAATGGTGATGCTGCCGCCCGCCCTGCTCGCGGCCGGCGTGGTGCTGGCCGGCCTGGTGCCCGCTTGCGCCCTGCTTCTGCGGGCCGACGAGCGTTCCCGCAAGGTGGCGGCGCGGCGCGGCGTTGCGCTGAACGCCTACCGCTCGGCCGAAGCGCCGCTGGCGACGTTCGCCCGCCTGTCCGTGGCCTTGCCGACGGCCTCGCTCAAGCGGCGGCTGGCGCGTCTCGTCGGGATGGACCCGTACCGGCGGGACCCGTACCGCTACAAGCTCTACCTGGTGCTGCCGGCCTCGCTGCTGCCGGGCTACGCGGTGCAGTGGCTGCTTCACGGCCTGCTGGGCTCGCTCTCGATCGGGCTGATGCCGTTGGCCGCGTTGTTCGTCACCCGGGCGGTGTACCTCGGTGCGGACGCGAAGCGCACGGCGACGCTGTACCGCCAGTTCCCCGATGCGTTGGCGACCATCGTGCGCGCCGTCCGGGTCGGCATCCCGGTCACGGAGGCGCTGCGCGCCGTGGCGCAGGATTCGGAGGCGCCGACTTCCGTCGAGTTCATGCGGCTTTACGACCAGGTGGGCATCGGCACGCCGCTGGAGGATGCGTTGCGCGAGATGGCTGCGCGCAACTGCCTGCCTGAGTACCGCTTCTTCGCCACGGCTCTGGGGCTGCAATCCCAAACCGGCGGCGGGCTGACGGAAACGCTGGAGAACCTGGCCGATGTCGTGCGCAAGCGGGTGGCGCTGAAGGCCCGGGGCTACGCGCTCGCGTCGGAAGCCCGCACCAGCTCGGCCGTGCTGACCGCGCTGCCATTCTTCTCCGGCGGAGCGCTCGCCGTGATGAACCCGTCCTACATGAGCACGCTGTTCCAGGAAGGGCCGGGCCAGACGCTGTTCGGCGCCGGCGTGGTCTGGCTCGGCCTGGGCATGATCGTCATGCGGACCATGATCCGCAAGAGCCTGTCATGACGCCCGCCCTGGCGACGGCCGGCGGCGTCAGCCTGCTGTGCTCGGTCGGCTCCGTGCTGCTGCTGCGCGTGGTGCAACGGCAGGACCGCCTGGCCATCCGCGTGAGCCGGCTGCGGCAGGGCGTCGGGCTGGAACTGGCGAACCAGGCGAAATCCGGCGCAACGGCGCTTCGCTGGGTCTCCAAGGTCGGCGCGGGCCTGGCGCGCAGCGGCCTGCTGTCGGACAAGACGGTGACGGACTTGCAGCAGACGCTGGCCGCGGCTGGCTTTCGCGGCAACAACGGCCTCGGGCTGTTCGTGGGCAGCAAGCTGCTGCTGCTGACGCTGCTGCCGCTGATCGCCTGGTTTGCGCTGGGCCGGCTCGGCTTCTCCTTCACCGTCCACAACGGCGGCACGGCCATGGCTGCCGTGATCGGGCTGCTGGGGCCGGACTACGTCGTGAAGTCGAGGCGGGCCGCGTTCCTCAAGCGCCTGGACGCCGGCCTGGCGGATACCCTGGACATGCTGGTGATATGCTCGGAAGCCGGCCTTGGGCTGGAGCCCGCCATCTCCCGCGTCGCGGTCGAGATCGCAGCGTCCCATCCGGCGGTCGCCGAGGAGCTGCAGCAGACGGCGAGCGAGCTGCGCATCCTGTCCGACCGGAAGACTGCGATCCGCAACATGGGTGCTCGGACCGGGCTGGAGAACCTCAAGCGGCTCGGCTCCACGCTGGTGCAGACGATGCAATACGGCACGCCGCTGTCGAGCGCGTTGCGCACGCTGTCGGCCGAGCTGCGGACGGAGACGCTGACGCGGTTCGAGGAGCGTGCGGCGCGCCTGCCGGTGCTGCTGACCGTGCCGATGATCCTGTTCATCCTGCCCACCGTGTTCATCGTGGTGGGCGGACCGGCCGCGCTGCATGCGATGGCATCATTCCATCATTGACCCTGGAGAGACCGCAAAATGCGTGCATTCCTGCTTCTGGCCATGCTGCTGCCCGCCGCCTGCGCCGCGCCGGCGAACCAGCTGAGCAACAAGCCGCCAAGCCTGCGGGTGGGTGCTGCGGCCCTGGCCGGCGGTGCGCCGGAGGCCGCGCTGTCCATCGCGCGACGCCAGCTGGCGCTCAACCGAGACGACTTCGCCGCGTTGCTGATCGAAGGCCAGGCGCTGACCCAGACGGGCCAGACATCCCAGGCGGAGACGGTCTTCCGGCGTGCGGCCCGGTTGAAGCCATCCTCGGCCGAGGCCGAGTTCGGGCTGGGCCGCGTGCTGCTGCTCAGCGGACGCGCGGGCGAGGCGGAGACGGCGTTCCGCGCGGCGCTGGTGCGCGAACCGGCTGATTCGCGGGCGCTGTGCGATCTCGGCATCGCGCAGGACATGCAGGAGCGCCATGCCGAGGCGGAGAAGTCCTACGCTGCAGCGATTGCCGCTGCCCCGGAGCTGGATGCCGCCCGGGTCAACATGGGCCTGTCCCTCGCCCTGGCCGGCGACCCGGCGCAAGCCGTCGAGGTGTTGCGCCCCTTGGCTGCCAGCCCCACCGCGCTGCCCCGCGTCCGCCAGGACCTGGCCACCGCGCTGGCGCTGTCCGGCGACCAGGCGGGAGCGGAGAAGCTTCTGCACCACGACCTCTCGGCGGAGCAGGTGCCGGTCGTGATGGCAGCCTATGCTGACCTGCGAAAGCCATGACTTCCGGCCGGTCCGCCGCAGCCGGCTGTCCAGGGAGCCAGCTTGGCGGCGTCAGGGCGCCGGGCAAGGATGGCTGGCCCTCACCGCCGCCACGACCAGCCCTACGCCGGAGCCGTGCGTGTCGTCCGGGTGCTGCTGGCCGAAGCGGCCGACCATCTCGCGCACCGCGCCCAGCTTGACGTTGTCCGGCGGGCAGGCCTTGCCTTTCAGCTCCGGGGCCTCGGCGATCACGTCCAGCGCGCCGGCGATGTAGCCGTCGCAGGATCGCTCGTCGTTCAGCGCGCGGCTGGCGCAGGCGGTGGCAAGTTGCCGGCCGCTGATGAAAGCCTGGGCATGAGCCAGGCTCGGCAACGCGACCAGGCCGGCGAGGAGGATGAGCGGACGGAGCATGGACGGCTTCCCTGGGTGATGGCCGCCTTGTCTAGCCGGTCAGCTCCAGGGTCGTCACCTCGAACAGCGCCAGCCAGGCCGGGCCGAAGCTGGTGACCAGCGCCACGTCCGTCGCGTCCCGCCCGCGCGCCATCAGGATGCGGCCGATGCGCGAGAAATTGTGCCGGGCGTCGAAGGTGTACCAGCGGCCGCCATCCGGCCCCTTCAGGTAGGCCTCGAACCAGGCGGAGAAATCCATCGGCGTGTCGCTGACCGGCACGCCGATGTCGCCCAGGTAGCCGGTGCAGTAGCGGGCGGGGATGTTCATGCAGCGGCACAGCGCGACCGCCAGGTGGGCATAATCCCGGCAGACGCCGCGGCGCTCGTTGTAGCCATCCCAGGCGGTCTTGTCCGGACGGGCGTGCTCGTAGCCGAAGGTGATGCGCTCGTGCGCGAAGTCGCAGATGGCGGCCACCCGCGCCCAGCCCAGCTCCGTGCCGCCGAACAGCGACCATGCGATGTTGGACAGCCGGTCCGTCTCGCAATACCGGCTGCCCAGCAGGTAGACCAACGCGCCGTCGGGCAGGTCCTGCACCTCGAACTGGCCGGCCTCGCGCACCACCGGGTCTGCGAGGCCGCTGTCGGTGATGTCGAACTCGGTGGCCAGCTCCGTCCGGCCCGGCGGCGCCACGATGCGGTGGCACATGTTGCCGAAATCGTCCGTGTAGTCCTGCACGGGCAGGTTCGGCGTGGTTTGCAGCACCGGCCGGGTCAGCAGGTCCTGCTCGCGCGACGGGTGGACGCTGAGCGCCAGCAGCATCGGCACCGGTTGGGAACATTCGTAGGCGATCCGGAAACCGCAGCGGATACGCATGGCAGCAACTCCTCAGGAGGCGGATTGATCGGCCGGTTGTTCGGCTTGGGCTGCCTCGGCCACGTGGACGAACACTTTCATGGAAAGGCAGTCATCCGGCGCGCCGCTCCAGCTGCCGGACAGCGGCACGGCCAAGGCCGGGTCCCGCACGGCGGCCACGCGGATCAGTCCCCGGCTGCCGACGATGCCGTTGGTCGGGTCGAAATCCACCCAGCCCGCCCCGGGCAGGAACACCTGCAGCCAGGCGTGGGTGTTGCCGCCGCCCTGCCGCTCCGCCTCGCCGGGGTGCGCCCGGTCCGGCACGTGCAGGTATCCTGACACGAAGCGCGCGGCCAGGCCCAGCGCACGCACCCCCTCCATCATCAGCAGCGCAAAGTCCCGGCAGGTGCCGGTTTCCAGCCGCAAGGTGGCGCGCGGGTCCTGGATGCCGGGTTCGTGCCGGGCGCGATAGGTGAAGTGGTGGCGGATCGACTGCGTCATGCGCGTCAGCAAGCCGACCGTGTCCGTCCGCCCAGAATCCTGCAAACCGGGGTCTTGCAGGAAGCCGTGTGCCCACCGGTCGACCACGTGCCCCGGATCGGGCATATGCCGTTCGACCGAGCGCAGCAGGTCCGGCATCTCGTCCGAGCCGTAGGCGAAAGGATAGGTTCGCGCGTGGCGAGACAGCAGCGCCGTGTCGGCCGGCGCCTCGGTGTGATCGACGTGCAGCACGCTGTCGAACACCAGCGTGTCGGACCGGGCGGAAAACCGCGCCAGGGTGACCGAGTTGCCGAGCGCATCCTGCGTCCAGCGCATCGAGGCAGGCTGCGGCGTGATGGTCAGCCGATGCTTCACCAGGCGCTGGTCGTGGCTGTCCCGCGGCCGCAGCATCATCCTGTGCTCGCCGAAGCCAACTGGCTTTCGATAGCGGTAGGTCGTGACGTGGTGGACGGTCAGCAGGGGCAAAGGTCACCAAGGCAGTTGGCGGGGCGGACTTGGCGGGTCAGGCCCGGGTTTGGAAAGGTCGCGCGGACGACTCGCACGGAACACATGCATGTCTCGCGCCAACTTATGGCAACGAGCGCAAGGCGCAATGCCATGTGGCCGGGCACGGTTGCGGGAAGTCACCAGAACGGGAACGCAACGGACGCAACCAAGCTGGCCGGCCGGACATTACCAGGATGAAAGCGAGGCTTTATGCGTTCCCATACGATCGTCCTGGCTGCCGGCCTGCTGGCTGCCCCGTTGTCCCTGTTCGGCCTGCCGGATTCGGGCGCCAACGCCGCCGCTCCGCAGCCTGCCGACCAGCACGTGTCCAACACGATCAACGGACGCCCGTTGCTGCCCGCGCCAATGCCGAACGGGCTGGAGCCCGGCATCTCGCCGGTGGACCGCGTGGCGCAGCCTGGCACGCACTCGTTCAACGCCGGCCCGATCAACGGCACGCCGTTCAGCGACACCCCGACCGGCACGCTGTCCGATGGCGGCGCCCAGATCGACAGCGGCGACCGCGCCTTCACCCCCGCCGACGCGCCGGACGCGACACCCAACCTCGGACGCTGATCGTCAGGATGGCCGGTGCAGGACAGCGCCGGTCCGAGCTTGCAGCCCCTCGAAGTCCAGCCCGGGCACGATATCGACGACCATGAAGCCGCGTTCCGTCACGTCCAGCACGGCCAAATTGGTATAGACCCGGCTGACCGCAGACAACGCCGTCAGCGGATAGCTGCACCGGTGGACGATACGCGACGTCCCGCCTCTGGTGGCGTGCTCCATCACCGCCCACAGCCGCTTGGCGCCGACCGCAAGATCCATCGCGCCGCCCACCGCAGGCGCGAAGTCGTTGTCGGCGCGCGACCAGTTGGCGATGTCGCCGTTCTCCGCCACCTCGAACGCGCCGAGCACGCACAAATCCAGGTGCCCGCCCCGGATCAGCGCGAAGCTGTCGGCCTGGTGCACGAAGGAGCCGCCGGGGCGCAGCGTGACGTGGGTCTTGCCGGCGTTGATCAGCCAGGGGTCCACCCGGTCCGGCGGCGGGGCGGGACCCATGCCGAGCACGCCGTTCTCCGAATGGAAGATCACCTCGCGTTCGGCCGGCACATGGTCCGCCACCAGGACGGGGATGCCGATGCCGAGATTGACCCACCAGCCCTCCGGGATGTCGCCGGCCACCCTGGCGGCCATCGCCACGCGATTCCTCTCCTGCACGCTCATCGCCCGTCCTTCATCGCGCCCGTCCTTCATCCTTGCGGCCCATCATGCGGCACGTGGACCAGGCGGTCGACGTAGATGCCCGGCGTCACCACGCACTCGGAGGACAGCGCGCCCAGCTCCACCACGTGCTGCACCTGGGCCACCGTCAAGGCGGCTGCCGTGGCCATCACCGGGTTGAAGTTGCGGCCGCTGGCATTGTAGGTGAGGTTGCCCCACCGGTCTCCCTGCCAGGCTTCCACCAGCGCCACATCCCCGTGCAACGCGTATTCCAGCACGCAGGAGCGGCCGCCGATCTCCGCCGTGGGCTTGCCTTCCGCCAGCTTGGTGCCGAACCCGGTGGGCGTGTAGAAGGCCGGGATGCCGGCGCCCGCGGCCCGCAACCGCTCCGCCAGAGTGCCCTGCGGCACCAGTTCCAGCTCGATCTTGCCGTCCCGGTACAGTTCCTCGAACACGAAGGAACCCTTGGAGCGCGGGTACGAGCAGATGATCCGGCGCACCCGGCCGAGCCGCATGAGCTTCGCCAGCCCGAACTCCGCGACGCCCGAGTTGTTGGCCACCACGACGAGATCCGAAGCGCCCTGCTCGATCAGCGCGTCGATCAGCTGGTTGGGCTGCCCGACCGCGCCGAAGCCGCCCACCAGGACCGTCGCGCCATCGGCCACGCCTTCCAGGGCCGCCGCCACGTTCGGGACGCGCTTGTCGATCATGGCCATTTCCCTGCCATCCTATCCAGCCAGCCTTTCGGGAGGCTGGCAAGCAGCCTAGAGCATGGCCGTCACTGATTAGGTGCGCCGGTATGCTCTAGCACGTTGTTTCAGCGGGCATCTTCACCGGTCAGGTGAGCCAACCTGGTCCGGACATGCTCTGAAGCGCCGGCCTACGACTGAGCGTCGGGCGAGAGCACGATGCAGCTCGTGCGGCTGCGGCTCAGGCGCTCGCAGGCCTGGGTGGCGGTGTCGCGGGACAGGCCTTCGAGCCGGGCGCGGTACAACCTGCCATGCGGCTCCCGCACGCCGGCCACTGCCGGGCGGGCGTTGGACAGGACGCTGCCCGCCTGCTCGCGCGCCGAGCCGACTGCGATCCTGGCCAGCCCTTCGTTGCCGAACGCGCCGACCTGGATGGCCCATTGACCCGGCGTTCCGCGATAGGCCGGGGCAGACGCCGCCGTCGCCGGAGAAACGAGGTGGAAGCCTCCCTCGTGACGGGACGCGGCGTAACCGGAAACTGCCTGCGGCGGCGCGGCCGGGTGCGTGTAGGTGGGCGGCGCGTAGGTGGGCGGCGCGTAGGCTGGCGGCTCGGGCAACGCAGCCACCTGCACGGGGGCGGCCGGCCGAGGCTGCACGGGCAGCGGGACCGGCTCGACATAGGGCACCGGGGCGGGCGTGTAGCTCGCGACCGGCGCCGGAGCCTTCGGCGCGACCGGGGCATCGTAGCTGCTTTCCGTATCGGGCGCGTAGGCGACCTCGACCGGGGCGGAGGCCGGCGCCGGAGCGGCCGGCGTGCTGTAGCGCGGCCCAGCGGGGATGTTCGCCGGCAGCGAGTTCATCGCGTAGGTTTCCGCGGTGGAGCGGCGGCTGGGGAAGCTGTCGGTGATGTAGGGGCCAATCTTGCCCACGTAGCGCCGGGTCTCGTCCGGCAAGGCGCGGTTGCGCGTCAGGTAGTCGTCCAGCCGGCCTGGCCCGCCGTTGTAGGCGGCCAGGAAACCGGGCGAGCCATACAGGTCATAAAGCTCCCGGATGTAGGCGGCGCCGGCCAGGATGCTGTTGTGCGGGTCATAGGGGTCGCTGCCGAGATCGTAGCGGCCGCGCAGCTCGTCGTACGTGGCGGGCATCACCTGCATCAGGCCCATCGCGCCGGCGCCGGACGTGATCGGCACGCCGTTGCGCTCCGTATGCCCGCCCGACTCGACCCGCATGACTTCGCGTATCCAGCGCTCCGGCACGTCGTACCGGTCGGAGGCCTCGTGGATGTAGGGACCCCACGGATCGGCCGACGACCCCGGCGCGCTGTAGGAGCGGTGGGCGTGCTCCTCGTACTGGGCCGCCTCCTGCGTGGCGCTGACGTGAGACCCGCCCGCGCAAGCCGAGAGCAACCCGGCAGCGCCGAGGCACAAGGCTGCGCGCATGGAGCAAAGCAGCGCAGCGGGTTCACGTTCCGTGGGTTGCGTCATGCTGGGCAGGTCTCCGTCCTACGTGGCCGTATCGGGACATGGGCGCGACCGCAACCTGGCTGCCGTTCAGATGGCCTGGCAGGAAACGTGCCTAAGTCCCTATAGGACCTCGCCATCAGCCACAAGCCTCGACGACACGCAAGCGCGAGCGCAGGTGCGTTTTCTTATTTGCTGTACCCGATAGAACACAGGCTGGAGGGCTGCCCGGCCCTTGTCAGCCCTTGATCTCGCCCGGCGAGGCCACGACGACGGCAAACAGGTCACGCAGGCCCGCCAGGCTCGCGGCCTGCAACGCCATGGCCGGCACGATGTCGCCGTCGGCAACGCCGGGCAGGTCCCGCGTGGCCGTGGCCGATGCCACGACAGTGGGCCGGAACCCCAGGTTGAAAGCCCCGCGCGCCGTCGAGTTGACGCACATGTGGGTCATGAACCCGGCCAGGATCACGTCCGTCACCCCCGCCGCGCGCAACAGCTGCTCCAGCTCGGTCTGCACGAAGGCGTTGGGAAAGCGCTTGGTGACCATCGCCTCGCCCTCGACCGGAGCGACCTCGGCGCTGATCTGCCCGAGGCGGTCCGTGAGGTCGTACGGGGACCCGGCGCCCGCGTCGTGCCGGATGTGGAAGACCGGCACGCCCGCCGCCCGGGCGCGCCCCAGCAGAAGCTGCGCCTGCTGCAGGGCGGGTTCGACGCCGGAAAGCTGCATCACCCCTTCGCGGTAGGTGTCCTGGCAGTCGATCATCACCAGCGCCGCATCGCGCAGGGCCGGGGGCTGGGTTCCTAGGCCGGACACGTCGCGCAACGTCTTGGATGGCATGAATCGTTCCTTGTCGGTCTTGCGCCGGGAGTTCAGGAGTCGCCGCGTGCGGGCGGGGCCGCTTGCTGCATCTCCGCCGCCTCGTCGTCCGTGAAGACGCGGCTGCGGGTCAGGAACCGCACCCCCTCGGGCGCTTCGAGCGAGAAGCCGGAGCCGCGGCCCGGCACCACGTCGATGATGAGCTGGGTGTGCTGCCAATACTCGAACTGCGCGACGCCCATGTAGAACGCCGCGCCGTCGATGGTGCCCAGCCGCACGTCCTGCGCGCCGACGCGGAACTCGCCCGCCGGGTAGCACATGGGCGCACTGCCGTCGCAGCAGCCGCCGGACTGGTGGAACATCACCGGGCCGTGCAATGCCCGCAGCTTCGCCATCACCGCCATGGCGGCAGGCGTCACCAACACACGTTCGACCATATCGCCCTCCTGGAAGCGGCGGCGGACCTCGGCCCGCCGCCCTCCCCGCTTCTTAGAAGAAGCCCATCGCCTTCGGGCTGTAGCTGACCAGCATGTTCTTGGTCTGCTGGTAGTGGTCGAGCATCATGCGGTGGTTCTCCCGCCCGATGCCGGACGCCTTGTAGCCGCCGAACGCCGCGTGCGCCGGGTAGAGGTGGTAGCAGTTGGTCCACACCCGGCCGGCCTGCACCGCGCGGCCGAAGCGGTAGGCCCGCGTGCCATCGCGGGACCACACGCCGGCGCCGAGGCCGTACAGCGTGTCGTTGGCCAGCGCCAAGGCTTCCTCGTCGTCCTTGAACCTGGTCACCGACACGACGGGGCCGAAGATCTCCTCTTGGAATACCCGCATCTTGTTATGGCCCTCCAGGATGGTCGGCTGCACGTAGAAGCCGCCGTCCAGGTCGCCGCCGAGCTGCGCGCGCTCGCCGCCGATCAGCACCTTGGCGCCTTCCTGCCGGCCGATGTCGAAGTAGGACATGATCTTCTCGAACTGGTCGTTGGACGCCTGCGCGCCGACCATGGTCGTCATGTCGAGCGGGTTGCCTTGCACGATCTTGCCGACACGGGCGACCGCCTTTTCCATGAACCGGTCGTAGATGCTCTCGTGCACCAGCGCGCGGGAGGGGCAGGTGCAGACCTCGCCCTGGTTCAGCGCGAACATGGTGAAGCCCTCGATTGCCTTGTCCAGGAAATCGTCGTCCTCGGCCATCACGTCCTTGAAGAAGATGTTCGGCGACTTGCCGCCCAGCTCCAGCGTGACGGGGATGATGTTCTCGGACGCGTACTGCATGATCAGCCGGCCGGTGGTGGTCTCGCCGGTGAAGGCGACCTTGGCCACCCGCTTGGACTGCGCCAGCGGCTTGCCGGCCTCGACGCCGAAGCCCTGCACCACGTTGATCACGCCCGGCGGCAGGATGTCGGCGATCATGTCCATCAGCACGGCGATGCTCATCGGAGTCTGCTCGGCCGGCTTGAGCACCACGCAGTTGCCGGCGGCCAGCGCCGGGGCGAGCTTCCAGATCGCCATCAGCAGCGGGAAGTTCCACGGGATGATCTGCGCCACCACGCCCAGCGGCTCGTGGAAGTGGTAGGCCACCGTGTCGTGGTCGATCTCGCTGATGCCGCCTTCCTGGGCGCGGATGCAGCCGGCGAAGTAACGGAAATGGTCGATCGCGAGCGGCAGGTCGGCCAGCGTGGTCTCGCGGATCGGCTTGCCGTTGTCGATCGCCTCGACCAGCGCGAGGGTGGACAGGCGGCTCTCGATCCGGTCGGCGATCTTCAGCAGCAGGTTGGACCGCTGCATCGGCGAGGTGCGGCCCCAGGCCTCCCGCGCGGCATGGGCGGCGTCAAGCGCCAACTCCACGTCCTCGGCCGTCGAGCGGGCGACTGTGCAGATCACCTTGCCGTTCACCGGCGAGATGTTGTCGAAATGCTGGCCGCGCACGGCGGGCACCCACTTGCCGCCGATCCAGTTGTCGTAGTGCGGGCGGATCGCGATCTCCTTGGCGATCTCGCTGAGGACTTTATCAACCATTTTGTCTCTCCCTGATTTTTGTTCGCAGGCGGACTCGCGACCGGTTCGCACTGGACCACCGGTCCGCTGTGTCCGATCGTGCCCCAAGCACTAGCACGCATCAAAGCCGCCGCTCAATGCAAGTCGTGTTCGCCGCCGCACACGCCCGGGGCATCCTTGCCGGCTGCGGCCTGGCGCAGCCCGTGCTGGGGCTTTCGGCCAGCCCCACGCCCGTCAGCAGTCCCGGCCAGGGTTCGGGTCCGATCGCGCGGCTGCTCGCACGGAGCTGAGGCCAAGTCGGCCGAGTTCGGTCGGCGCCGTTGAAACTGGTGTCTGATTCGTACACTACCAGCATAGGCCGGGGTGGCTCGTGACCACTTCGGCCTATGCTGATTAGAAGAGGTGGACCGTCACGATGACGGTCCACTTCCTGAACCGCAGTTCGACTGAGATGGCTCATCTCATTCTCCCTGTGATGCCGGGTGGACCATTCCACCCGGCATCATTACCTGTAGCCGCATTCCGTTTGCGGGTCTGCCGCCGGGCGCCTGGCTCCGCCTTGAGCCTTAGAACGTCACCCGCAGCCCGCCGAATCCGCCGATTGGCGCAGCTAGGCTGTAGCTGCGCGGGTTGGTGGCGTTCGGCGCCTGCGCCAGGGCCACGCTGCTGGTCGGCGAGAACGTGCCATACGTGTAGTACTGCTGGTTCGTCACGTTCTGCGCCAAGCCGAACAGCTGCACGTTACGCGTGAGTTGGTAGCTCGTGTTGAGGTTCAGCACGAAATAGGCCGGCAGCTTGGGCGTGAGGTTCGGGTCATCGCCGAACAGGTACGCCCCGCTGGCGGCGACGCCCGTCGCGCCCACCGACCATGCCGGCGTCGCCTGGAATTGCACCCCCAGCTTGACCTGGTTCTCCGGGATGCCCGGCAGGTGCGCGCCGCGCGGCACGGCCAGCAGGCCGTTCGCGTCGGCCCGCGGGTTGCTGCCGCCGCCCTGGGTGAACGGCGTGCGGTAAGTCGCGTCCGTCAGGGTGTAGTCCAGATAGGCCAGCAGCTTGCCGGTTTTCAGCTGAACGCTGGCGTCGATGCCTTGCCGCCGGGTCTGGCCGACGTTGGTGAAGTAGGCGCGGCCTAGGGTGGCGCTGTTGATGAAGGCGATGTCGTTGCTGAGGATGCTGTGGAACAATCCAAGGTCGTAGCTGACGGTCAGGTCTCCCAGGGCGGGCAGGCTGCCCCGCACGCCCGCTTCCTCGGTATGCGCCACCACCTGCTTCAGGTTCGGGTCGCCGACGAAGAAGTTGGCCAGGCTGCAGGCGTCCGCCGGCCCGGCGCAGGACAGCTCGGCCGGGGTCGGCGCGCGGTTCGCCTCCGAGTACCCGGCATAGGCCGTCAGCCAGGGCGTGGCCTTGTAGGTGGCGCCCGCGGCCGGGTTGAAGCGGCTGTAGCTGTGCTTGCCGGTCAGGTTGCCGCCGCCCTGGTCCTGCAGGTCGATCTCCGCCGTGTTGAACCGTCCGGACAGCGTCAGGTCGAGCCGCCGGGTCAGGCTCAGCGTGTCGGTGGCGAACACGCCGTAATAGGCGTCGGACACGGCCAGGCGGACGGGGGTGATGCTCGTTTCGTCCAGCACCACGCCTGGCCCCACGAAAACACGGGTGAGCGGGGTGAGGCCGCCGACGAACGCGGTGGCGCTGAACTCGCTCTGCGCGCCGTCGAAGCTCGCGCCGCCCACCAGGTGGTTGCGCAAGCCGAACACCGTGCCGGTATCCGTCGCCTGCAAGGACGCGCCATAGGAGTTGGTGGTTGTGGTCTGCGCGTCGAGCTGGCTGTACGGCCCGCCGGACAGGAAATCCGGGATCGTCCCGCCGCCGCGGGTGGTGCTGGGCACTGTGCCGCCGCCTTGGCACAGCAGGCCGTTGCCGTTGCCGCAGGGGGCGTCGGTCGAGGAGTTGCCGTTCAGGACGCGCTGCTCGAAGTTGGAATAATAGGTCAGCGCCTGCACCGAGAGCGTGTCCGACACGTCGTAGTTGCCGAACAGGCTGGGCTGGATGAACTGGTTGCCGATCAGGTTCGGCGCGGTGAACTGGGCGCGCGGGGCGGCCGCCAGCAGCTGGACGGGGGAAGTGCCAGGGCCGTTCAGGGTGGTGTCGGCCGCGGTCAGGCTCAGGTGCACCTCCGCGTCCCTGCCGCGGAAGCCGGCGTCGGCGTGCAGGTTGTAGATGTCGGAGCTTTGCCCGTCCCGCCATCCGCCGCTGTGCAGCACTGTGCCGGCGGCGTAAAGCGACTGGCTGCCGTCCTTGGACTGCACGCCGTACTGCCCCTGCGCCTGCGCCTGGCCGAACGAGCCGCCGGACGCCACCAGCTCGCCGCCCTGATAGGTGAAGCCGTTCTTGAGCTGGATGTTCAGCGCGCCGCCGAGCGCGTTGAGGCCG
This sequence comes from uncultured Acetobacteraceae bacterium, assembly GCA_964246185.1. Classification (GTDB taxonomy): domain Bacteria; phylum Pseudomonadota; class Alphaproteobacteria; order Acetobacterales; family Acetobacteraceae; genus LMUY01. The sequence continues at coordinate 14,726 of CAXTPP010000022.1, read as the reverse complement.
TACACCGGGTTCGAGCCCACGATGTTGATCCGGTCGATCGCCAGGTCCGGGATGAGGTCGAAGTTGACCGTGTCGCCGAACGCCTGGTTGAAGCGCACCCCGTCCAGGTAGACCGCCAGGCCCTGCGGCGTACCCTGCAACGGCGAGGCGGCGAAGCCGTGGTAGAACAGGGTCGGCTGGTACGGGTTGCCCGACGCGGAATCGAGCGTGACGCCGCCGACCTCGTCCTCCAAGGCGCGCAGGGCGTCCGGCGCACCCTCGCGCGAGATGTCGCCCTGGGTGAGCACGCGGGTCTGGCCCGGCACGCGGTCCCGCTCGATGCCGGTGCCGACCAGCGGCGAGGGCGCGGGGACGAGGACGTCCACGGTCGGCTGCTCCGGCGTCACGGTCTGGGCGTGCGGGCACGAGGCGGCGGCGCACAGGACGATGACGGCGCATGACGCCCCTCGCCCCACGCCTTTAAGGCGATCCATGGTGTCGTGCCGCCCGTTCCTGACCCTTAGCCGGCGTTATCACCTGCCAGTCTGAGGCCGTCGAGGGTGTGCCGCTCAGGAATAGGGATGGCCCAAGGAATAGGGATGGCCCAAGGAATAGGGATGGCGTAGCCGAGAACGCATGGCTAGGCTCACCCTATGGTGCGAAAGGCTCGCCGGCGGACACTCCTGATGGGCTTGCCGGCCGCCGTGCTGCTGGGCGCGGCCCCGCCGCCCGTGGCCATCACGGTGCGCCAGGTGATCGAGGTTTTGCGGGACGGCCATGGCCGCCTGGCCGGGATGGACCTGTCGCGGCTCGACCTGGCGGACCTGGACCTCAGCGGCGCGGACCTGACGGGCGCCACGCTGTTCGGCGCGGACCTCACCGGCGCCCGCCTGGTCGGCGCGAAGCTCGCCGGCGCGGACCTGGACCGCGCCACCATCATCCGCGCGGACTTCTCGGATGCGGACCTGGCCGGGGCCACCATGTTCCTGCCGGCAGCGTCGTCGCGGCTGGGCGAGAACCCGGCGGCCGAAGCGCCCCGCTTCTGCGGCGCCAACCTGTCCGGCGCGCACCTGCTGGCCAAGCTGGGCAACGGCGACTGGACCGGCGCCAACCTCTCGGGCGCGCATTTCGAGCTGGGCCACACCGAGTTCCTCGCCGCCCTGCGCTCGGACCTCAGCGGCTGCCGCATGGCCGGCGCGAACCTGGAAGGCGCCAACCTGTCCGGCGTGCGCCTGCCGTTCGCGGACTTGCGCGGCGCGAGGCTCGCGCGGGCCAACTTCACCGGGGCGGACCTGGCCGGCGTCCAGTTCGACGGCGCGGACCTCACCGGGACCCTTCTCGCCCGCGCGGACGTGCATCGGGCGTCCCTGCGCGGCGTGGTCGGGCTGGACCGGGCCGTGGGGCTGGACGCGGTGCGCAACCTGGACTTGGCCGAGCGGTAGATGCGCCGCTTCGTCCTGGCGATGCTGCTGGCCATGCTGGCGACCGGGGCGACCCAGGCTGAGCGCGTCGGTGCCGAGCGCGTCGACGTGGCGCTCGTGCTGGCGGTGGACGTTTCGGGGTCGGTCGATGCCGCGCGGTTCACCTTGCAGATGCAGGGCATCGCCGCGGCGTTCGAGGCGGTCGAGGTCGAGGCGGGCATCCTCTCGGGGCCGCACCGGTCCATGCTGGTCGCCATGGTGCAATGGTCCGACAAGCCGGTGCTGTCGGTGCCCTGGACGCTGCTCGCCAGCGGGGACGACGTGCGCGCCTTCGCCGCCAGGGTGCGCGGGCAACGTCGGGCCGAGGGCAACTTCACCTGCATGTCCGTCGCCCTGCGCAGCATCGCCGACAAGGTGGTGACCCGGCTGCCCGTGCCGGCCGACCGCCTGGTGGTGGACGTGTCAGGCGACGGGCACGACAACTGCAACCCGCCCGAGCCGGTGGGCCGGGTGCGCGACGAACTCGCGTCGGCGGGGGTCACGGTCAACGGCCTGCCCATCCTGGAGGGCGACGAGGCCGACACGCTGGAGGCCTGGTACCAGGACAACGTGATCGGCGGCCCGAACGCCTTCCTGCTGCCGGCGGCGGGCTTCGCCGATTTCCAGCGGGCCATGCGCCGCAAGTTCGTCACCGAAATCGGCGCGGTCCCCTGCAACGGCTGCCTACGCGCCGCGAGCCGGTAGCATCACCGGCTCGCGGCGCCAGGATTAGTCCATCAGCTGCCGCGTGCGGTCGAGCGAGGCGTTGCAGGCCGTGTCGTTGCCCTGATCCAGCATGCGCGCCCGTTCCAATTCCATCTTGGCTTCCGACATGCGGTCGTTCGGCTCGGGGCTGCCAGCCTTGCCTGGAACCGTCTCCACCGACCCCTTCGAGTTGCCGGCAGCGGCTGCCGCGGCCGTCGGCAGCCCTTCCTGCTGTCGGCGGACATCCTGCGGCGAGGTGGCGATGTTGTTGCCCAAGTTGGCGTTCGCCTCCTTGGTTCCTGCCGTGCCGCCGAGCCGGTTGTCGGCCGAAGTTCCGGCGGCGGTCGGCGCACCGGGCTGGGACGCCGCGGCGGCGGTCGGGTTGGACCCGCTCAGCGTGCCGCTGGTCACCGGGCCGAGGCTCGGGCTCTGCGCCAGCTTGCGGCCGAGGTCGGCGATCTGGTCCGAGCAAGGCCCGGCGATTGCTCTGGTAGGCAGCAAAGCAGCAGGCAGCAAGGCTGCGCCGAGGCAGAGTGCGGAAAGGCCTAAGGCAGCGCGGGTTCGAGTGGTCATTGGTTCCTCCGTTTCTTGTTTCGCCGCTTGGTAACGGCGCAGGCTGGCTGCCTATCCCTGGGAATGGGCACACAAGGATGTGACACAAGGGGCTGGTCCGGACGCGCGATGCTTGACTTGTGCCGGTCAGCGGCGATAATTCGAAAGCTACAAAAAATCAAGGAGGGCAACATGGCTTGGAACACCCCGAAGATCACCGAAATCACGCTCGGCGCAGAGATCAACTGCTATGCCTGCGCTGACCTGAAGAAGTAAGCACGCGCTGCGTCGCACCTGGGGTCCGCGCGCATGGCGTGCGGACCCCAGGTGACGGTCGCATTCTAATTCTCCTCAGTTTCATCTTGGTCGCAGTCTGGTCCTGAAGCCATGCGCGCAGTTGTGCTCGGCGCCGCTGCGGGCGGCGCTTTCCCTCAATGGAACTCCAATGGCGATGCGTGCCGGCGTGCCCGCTCCGGCGATCCATCGGCGCAGCCCCGCACCCAGGCTTCCCTCGCCGTAAGCGCCAATGGACGCGACTGGGTCATCCTGAACGCCTCCCCCGACCTGCGGCAGCAAATCGAGCAGACTCCAGTCTTGCAGCCGCAAGAGGGCCTGCGCTCCTCGCCCATCGCAGCCATCGTGCTCACCGGCGGCGACGTGGACGCCATCGCCGGCCTGCTGACCTTGCGCGAGCGCCAGCCCTTCGCCTTGCTGGCGACGGAGAACGTGCACGGCGTCCTGGACGGCAACCCAATCTTCGACGTGCTGGACCGCGGGATCGTCAGCCGTGGCCGCATCAGCCTGGATGTGCCGTGCCCGGTGAAACGACCGGATGGCGCTCCGACCGGCATCGTGGCGACCCTGTTCGCCGTCCCCGGCAAGGTGCCGCTCTACCTGGAGCAGCCTGGCCAGGCGCCGCAGCTCGGCGAAAGCGATCAGACCGTCGGGGCGGAAGTCTCCGACGGCGTCGCCACGCTGTTCTTCATCCCGAGCTGCGCGGCGATGACGCCGGCCCTCGCCGAGCGGCTGCGCGGCGCGGCGGCGGTGTTCTTCGACGGCACGCTCTGGACCGACGACGAGATGGTCCGCGCCGGGCTTGGCCCGAAGACCGGCCTGAGGATGGGCCACATCAGCGTGTCCGGCCCGCACGGCGCGATGGCGGCCTTCGAGGGGTTGGGGGTGCATCGGCGCGTGTTGCTGCACATCAACAACTCCAACCCGATCCTGCTGGACGACTCGCCCGAGCGCGCCCTGGTCGCCGCGGCGGGGTGGGACGTGGCCTATGACGGCATGGAGCTGAACCTGTGACCGAGCGCGCGATGTCCCCCCCTGAACTGCGGGCCGCGCTCCGGGCCATCGGCGACGAGCGCTACCACATCCATCACCCGTTCCACCGCATGTTGCACGACGGCAAGCTGGACCGCGGCCAGGTGCAGGCCTGGGCGCTCAACCGCTACTACTACCAGAGCCGCATCCCCGCCAAGGATGCGACGCTGCTGGCCCGGCTGCCGACCGCCGATCTGCGCCGGGCCTGGCGCAGCCGGCTAGAGGACCATGACGGCGCAGGGCCGGGCCTGGGCGGCGTGGCCCGCTGGCTGAAGCTGGCCGAAGGCGTCGGGTTAGGCCGCTCCTACGTCGAATCAACCGGCGGCATCCTGCCCGGCACGCGCTTCGCCGTCGATGCCTACGTCGCCTTCGTGCGGGACCGCAGCGTGCTGGAGGCCATCTCGTCGTCGCTGACCGAGATGTTCTCCCCCACGATCATCGCCGAGCGCGTGTCCGGCATGCTGGCCAACTACGATTTCATCACCCAGGACACCCTGGCCTACTTCACGCCCCGCCTGACGCAGGCGCCCAAGGACGTGGACTTCGCCCTGGCCTACGTGGACGAGCACGCCTTCACCCGCGCGTTGCAGGAGCAGGTGCTCGCCTCGCTCCGCTTCAAGTGCGACGTGCTCTGGTCCCAGCTCGACGCGCTGCACTACGCCTACGTCGAACCCGGCCGCGTGCCGCCGGGCGCATTCATGCCGTCCGCGTGATGGAGACTGCCCCTGCCCTCAACCGCGGCTTCCGCCTGCGGCATGACGCGGTGCGGGATGCCTGGGTCATGCTGGCGCCGGAGCGGCTGTTCCAGTTGGACGGGCCGGCGGTGGAGGTGCTCAAGCTGGTGGACGGCGCCCGCACCGTGCCCCAGATCATCGACGCGCTCGCGGCGCAGTTCGCCGCCCCGCGGGACCTGATCGCCGGGGACGTGGAGGCCATGCTGCGGGACTTGGCGGACAAGGGAGCGATCCGGCTATGAACGAAGTGCTGCCGATCCAATACCAGGCCGCCGCCATGTTGCCGCCCCCACCTTTGGCGCTGCTGGCGGAGCTGACCCATCGTTGCCCGCTGCAATGCCCCTATTGCGCCAACCCGCTCGACCTGGAGCGCGCCGCCGCCGAGCTGGACACCGCGGGATGGATGCGGGTGCTGGACGAGGCGGCGGCCCTCGGCGTGCTGCAGGTGCATTTCTCCGGTGGCGAGCCGACCGCGCGGCGCGACCTGCTGGACCTCGTCCGGCACGCCGCCGCGGCGGGGCTGTACAGCAACCTGATCACCTCGGGCGTCATGCTGGACGCGAAATCCCTCCAGGCGCTGGCGGACGCCGGGCTGGACCACGTGCAGCTCAGCTTCCAGGACGCCGATGCCGTGCAGGCCGACCGGATCGGCGGTTACCGCGACGGCCACGCCCGCAAGCTGGTGGTGGCGCGGCTGATCCGGGACGCCGGGCTGCCGCTCACCGCCAACTTCGTCGTGCACAGGCAGAACCTGGACCGGCTGCCTGAGATGCTGGCGCTCGGCCAGGAGATCGGCGCGGGCCGCATCGAGATCGCCCACGTGCAGTACTACGGCTGGGGCCTGGTCAACCGCGCGGCGCTGATGCCGAGCCTCGCGCAGCTCGAACGGGCCAACGCCATCGTGGCGCAGGCGCGCGCCGACCTGCGGGGTTCGGTCACGATCGACTACGTGGTGCCGGACTACTACGCCGCCCGGCCCAAGGCATGCATGGGCGGCTGGGCGCAGCGGGTGATCAACGTCACCCCAGCCGGCCTGGCGCTGCCCTGCCACGCGGCCGAGACGTTGACCGGGATGCGCTTCCCCTCCGTCCGCGAATCGTCGCTGGCCGCCATCTGGCGCGATGACCCGGCGTTCGTCCGGTTCCGCGGCACCGCCTGGATGCCGGAGCCATGCCGCTCCTGCGACCAGCGCGAGATCGACTGGGGCGGCTGCCGCTGCCAGGCGCTCGCCCTCGCCGGCGATGCCGCCGTGACCGACCCGGCCTGCGCGCTCTCGCCCCACCACGGCGTCATGGCGGAGGCGGTCGCCGCCGCCGACGCGCTGGCCGAAGCGGGGCCGCCGCCAGCCCTGGTGTACCGGCGCATCCGCACGGCGGCGCTGGTCAAATGAGGCGTCGCACCGCCTTGATGCTGGCTGCGGCCACGGTGCTGCCCCGCGCGCACGCTAAAGCGGCGGCAACGTCGTTCAGCATGGCGGAGGTGGCGCCGGGCAATTTCGTCCGGCACGGCGTGCACGAGGAGGCGACGGCCGGCAACCAGGACGGCATCGCCAACATCGGCTTCATCATCGGCGCAGAATCCGTCGCGGTGATCGACCCCGGCGGCAGCCGCGACGACGGCGATCGCCTGCGCGCCAGCCTGCGCGACCGGACCAGCCTGCCGGTGCGCTACGTCGTGATGACGCACCTCCACCCGGACCACGTGTTCGGCAGCGCCGCCTTCGCCGGGGACCACCCGGTTTTCGTCGGCCACGCCCGGATGGCGCCCATGCTGGAGCAGCGCGGCGAGTTCTACCGCACCGGCCTGGCCGAGGTGCTGGGGGCCGGCGGCGCGGGCGATTACGTTAAGCCGGACCTGCTGGTGGCCGACACGGCGGCGCTCGACCTAGGCGGGCGCGTGCTGCGCCTCCAGGCCCACCCGACCGCGCACACCGACAACGACCTGACCCTGCTGGACGAAACGACGGGGACATTGTGGCTGGGCGACCTGCTGTTCGTGGACCGGGCGCCGGCGCTGGACGGCAGCATCCTCGGCTGGCTGGCGCAGATTGCGGCGCTGCGGGACATCCCGGCCAGCCGCGCGGTGCCGGGTCACGGGCCGGTCAGCGTCGCGTGGCCGGCGGCTGCCGCGGGGCAGGAGCGTTACTTGAACGGCCTGGTCCGGGACATCCGCGCCATCCTCGCCAGCGGCGGCGACATCGAGCAGGCGGTGGCGAGCGTGGGCCTGGCCGAGCGGGACCGTTGGCTGCTGTTCGACGACTACAACGGCCGCAACGTGACGAGCGCGTTCAAGGAACTAGAGTGGGAATAGGCCGGAGCTAACCGGCCGGCAAAGGGATGAGGCACATGAAGGCGATCGCACTGGGGCTGGCGGCACTCGTTTGCGCAGCCGCACCGGCCTGGGCCGAGGACGACGCGGACACGCAGGCCCGCTGGCAGGATTTGAAGCACGCCGTGTTCGGCGACCGCGCCGTCACCGAAGGCAGCGGAATCATCGCGCTGGAAGCCCCAGTGCGCGCCCTCGATGCGGCGCTGGTGCCGGTGACGGTCACGCTGTCGTCCGGCAACGGCGGCGACCGGGTCAAGGCGGTGTGGCTGCTGGTGGACGGCAACCCCTCGCCGCTCGCAGGCATGTTCCGCTTCGGCCCGGCGGGCGACCCGCGCACCCTCAAGACCCGTGTCCGGGTGGATCAGTACACCCTGATGCACGCCGTCGCGGAAACCGAGGACGGTCGGCTGTTCGCCACCCAGCGCTTCGTGAAGGCGGCGGGCGGTTGCTCGGCGCCATCCTCGAAGGACCCGCAGCTCGCCGCCTCGCGCCTCGGCCAGACCCGGCTGCGGCTCGACGGCGAGGACGCGCTGCACGACGGCGAGGCCGCGACGGCGACGCTGCTGGTCAGCCACCCGAACAACAACGGCATGCAGGTGGACCAGCTGACGCACAACTTCATCCCGGCGCGCTACCTGCAAGACATCAAGATCACCTACGGCGGCGAGCTGGTGATGGACGTGGAGTCGGACATCTCGCTGAGCGAGGACCCGTCGATCACCTTCGGCTTCGTGCCGCACGGCGCTGGCCCCATGCAGGTCGATCTGCTGGACAGCTCCAAGGCCAGCTTCCACCATGACTTCGACCTTGCCGGGCGAAGCTGATGCCGATGGCCACTGAGGAGGATCGTTAAGCAAGGCCAGAGGCTCTGCCTCCGGGCTCCGCCAAAGGCAGGGCCTTTGGCGGGTCTGGGCGGAGCCCAGCCTTGCTTCAACAGGTCAGTGGCATAGTCACTTGCACTGCAGCGTGACCTCCGCCTGCGCGCGGCGGAGCTGCTCGGTCCGCTCCTTGGCGATCGGGGTGTCCTGGAACATGGCGCCGCGCGCGCCCAGGCCGCCCTGTTGCATGCGCAGGATCGTGTCGGCCTGCTCGTAGTCCTCGTAGGACATCAGGTCCGCGATCGTGTCGATGCCGCAGGCGCAGCGATCCAGGAACTCCCGCTTGAAGTCGTTGCTGGCCATGCAGCCGATCACGTAGTCCGCCCGGGCCGTGGTCGGGTAGTCGTTCGCGGGATGGTGCGCCTGCGCCTGGGCGTGCTGCGCCATGGGCAAGGCAAGGGCGGCGAGCAGCATGGCGCGGATCATGGTTCAACCCCGGCGAAGGTGATCTGCTGGCTGAAGGCGGGGGCGGCCATGTTGGCGTCCGCCGGGGTGGCGATGCGGATTTCGGCCAGCGTGCCCGGCACGGCGTCCGCAAGGATGAAGGTGTAGCTCTTTTCCTGCAACGACGTGATCCGGCTCAGCCGCTCCTCCGCCGCGAACGGATGGATGGTGATCTCCTGCGCCGGGACCGAGGCGCCGTCCAGGGTGAAGAACGTGTCCTTGACCGCCGCCCCGGTGACGAACGCCTCGCGGATCTTGTTGCGGAAGAAGGAGGCGGACAGGCCGACCGCCTCCTTCATGTCGTTTACGTCATGATCGAGCATGAGCATGAGCAGCGGGTTGCCCTGGAAGTTGTCGAGTTCCGGAAACCGCAGGTGGTGGTCGCCGGTCAGATAGTCGAACGACACGTTCTTGGAGCCGTCCGGGTTCACGCTGCGGATTTGGACCGCGACCTTGTCCGTGAACCCGGCCGCGCCGTCCTGCACGAAGCCGTACTCGAGCGTTTCCGGCCGCACCACGTTGCGAAGGTGCGGGGTCTCGAACAGGGCGACCTGCGCCGGGCTGAGCGGGCGGGCGTCTTCCGCCACGGGGCCGTCGGCACGGGCTTGCGCCGGCAGCAGGCCGGCAAGCGGGATTGCCATTGCGGCGGCGTAGCCTAGCTTGGATGAAAAGCGGAAAGGGAGCGGCGCCATGATCGAACTGGTCCTTGTCTATTGTCTCTCCAGCGACCTCGATCGCTGCCTGGAGCAGCGGGAGATGCGGGAGGAAGTCGGCAGCGCCATGGAATGCACGATGAAGGCGCAAACCACGGCGCGGGAATACGTGGAGGAGCACCCCCGCTTTCGCCTGCAAGGCTGGCGTTGCGAGGTCGATCACCCGAAGCAAAGCCCGGCGTGACCGCTTCACGAGGCGAACGGCGGCAGCGAGGTTTCCCTGCAAGTGCGGCCTGACACTATCGCAACTAGTCATGGAATCCAGCCCCAAACAACGGGCGCCGGAGGCCATTTCTTTTGCTGCATTGCAACAAGACGGCATGGTCCGGCAGATGCGAATATTGCGCCTGGTTCAGACTTGCCTGTTGCCTCCATGCCTGCATATGTTGGGCGCGAACCATTCCATTGTCAGCGGAAAGCTTTGCTGGGGTGGGACGCTGAATCGCAGGGAACCGACGGCTGGGCATCATGCTCTGCCACGAAAAGGAGGAGACGGACGTGAGACTCAACAAGAAGTCATTGCTCAGCTGTACGATGATGCTGGGGGTTGCATCCCTTGCGCTGGGCTCCCCGGCCCAAGCCAACGACGAACTGCTCAAGCTGCAAAGCAATCCGAACGATTGGGCCATGCCCGCCGGAAACTACGGCAGCCAGCGCTACAGCGCGCTCGACCAGATCAACACCACCAACACCGCCAAGCTACATCCGGTCTGGTCGTTCTCGACCGGCGTGCTGCGCGGCCATGAGGGTGGCCCGCTGGTCGTCGGCGACGTGATGTACGTCCACACGCCGTTCCCCAACAACGTGTTCGCGCTCGACCTGAACGACAACGGCAAGGTGCTGTGGAAGTACGAGCCGCGCCAGGACCCGAGCGTCATCGCCGTGATGTGCTGTGACACCGTGAACCGCGGCGTCGCTTACGGCGACGGCAAGATCATCCTGAACCAGGCCGACGCGACGGTCGTGGCGCTCGACGCCAAGACCGGCAAGGAGCTGTGGCACGTCAAGAACGGCGACCCCGCCAAGGGCGAGACGATGACGATGGCGCCGCTGATCGTGAAGGACAAGGTTTACGTCGGGATCTCCGGCGGCGAGTTCGGCACCCAGGGCCGCTTCACCTCCTACAACCTGAAGGACGGCTCGCTCGCCTGGAACGCCTATTCCGTCGGCCCGGACAGCCAGTTGCTGGTCGACCCGGTCAAGACGACGATGATGGGCAAGCCGATCGGCGAGAACTCCTCGCTCTCCACCTGGCAGGGCGATCAATGGAAGACTGGCGGCGGCAGCACCTGGGGCTGGTACTCCTACGACCCGTCCACCAACCTGATCTACTACGGCACGGGCAACCCGAGCACATGGAACCCGGTGCAGCGCCCCGGCGACAACAAGTGGTCGATGACCATCTTCGCGCGTGACGCCGACACCGGCATGGCGAAGTGGGTCTACCAGATGACCCCGCACGACGAGTGGGACTACGACGGGATCAACGAGATGATCCTGGCCGACATCGACGTGAAGGGTAAGCCCACCAAGGCGCTGGTTCACTTCGACCGCAACGGCTTCGGCTACACGCTGAACCGCGAGACCGGCGAGCTGCTGGTGGCCGAGAAGTTCGACCCGGCGGTGAACTGGGCCAGCAAGATCGACATGACGACGGGACGCCCTGTGCTCGACGCCAAGTTCGGCCCAGGCGCGCAGGGCGAGGACCACAACACCCGCAACGTCTGCCCGGCAGCGCTCGGTTCCAAAGACCAGCAGCCGGCAGCCTTCTCGCCGAAGTCCAACTTGTTTTTCGTGCCGACCAACCACGTCTGCATGGACTACGAGCCGTTCAAGGTGAGCTACACCGCAGGCCAGCCCTACGTCGGGGCGACCCTCTCGATGTATCCGCCGAAGGGCCAGAACAACCTGGGCAACTTCATCGCCTGGGACGCTGGTGCCGGCAAGATCGTCTGGTCTGACCCGGAGCCGTTCTCCGTCTGGTCCGGCGCGCTCGCGACTGCCGGAGACGTCGTGTTCTACGGCACGCTCGATGGCTACCTGAAGGGCGTGGATGCCAAGACGGGCAAGGAGCTGTATCGTTACAAGACCCCGTCCGGCATCATCGGCAACGTCAACACCTACACGCACAACGGCAAACAATACATTGCCGTCCTGTCCGGCGTGGGTGGCTGGGCCGGCATCGGCATGGCGGCTGGCCTGTCCACCGACACGGACGGCCTGGGCGCGGTCGGCGCTTACAAGCAGCTGTCGAACTACACCCAGCTGGGTGGCGTGCTAACCGTGTTCGGCCTCGACTAACAGCCAACACAAGGGCGCTCCGGCCGCGCAGAGCTGTGCGGCCGGAGCTGCTTTCGGAGACTTGCTGATGCAAAATCGAACGATCCTCGCGCTGTCCGGTTTGGGTTTCGCGGCACTTGCCTTCGGCGTGACGCTGTCTGGCGCCAAGGCGGAGAACGACCCGGTCTACGTCGTGCAAAGCGGCGAAGTTGATCAGCACACCTTCAACGGCTACCGGCGCTATGGCGAGTCATGCATGCGCTGCCACGGCCCTGACGGCGCAGGAAGCTCCTACGCGCCAAACCTTACGCTGTCGCTCAAGACTATGTCGTACGACGACTTCGCAAGCACCATCGTCAACGGCCGGCAGAACGTGACCAAGTCTCAGGACAACGTCATGCCAGCCTTCGGCACCACCGAGGATGTCGTGCTCTACATAGACGACATCTACGGCTACCTTAAGGCCCGCTCCGACGACAAGCTGCCGCGTGGCCGGCCGAAGCGCATTGGCGACGATGAGGACAGCTAAGCTCACGCTTGCCGCCCTTCTCGCGTTGATATCGCTGTCTGACGCATCCCTGGCTCAGCGTGCGGAACTGGTTTCCCGCACTGAGCTTCGCGTCTGCGCCGATCCGAACAACATGCCGTTCTCGGACAAGGCTGGCGATGGGTTTGAAAACAAGATCGCCGCGGTCATCGGTGCCGACTTGGCCTTGCCGGTCACCGAGGTGTGGTTCCCACAGGTGATCGGCTTCGTTCGCAACACGTTGAAAGCCCGTGAATGCGATCTGGTGATGGGTACTGTCAGCGGCGACGAGGTCATGGACAGCACCAATCCATACTATCACACGGGCTACATGATCGTGACCCGCACCGCTGACGGCATCACGGCACGCTCGGTCGGTGACCCAGCACTTGCGGACAAGAAGTTTGGCCTCATCGCTCGGACGCCGCCCACCGACTTGCTGGTGCGGCACCACCTGATGGACCAGGTGAAGCCGTATCCGCTCATGGTCGATACCCGCATCAGCAATCCGCCCCGCGCCATGCTGCAGGATTTGGTTGACGGCGTGATCGATGTGGCATTGGTCTGGGGCCCGTCAGCAGGGTATGCCATCAAGCGCGAGCAACTGCCATTGACGGCGCGCTTCATCGAACCCGAGCCGGATGAGCCGCGGCTCGACTACCGAATTGCAATGGGTGTGCGGATCAACGAGCCGGAATGGCGCCGCCGGGTCAACCAGGCGATCGTGAAGCACCAGGCGGAGATTTCAGCGATCCTGGTCGACTATGGCATTCCACAAATGGATGACCAAGGCCATTGAGGCTGGCGCTGGCGGCGTGGCTTGTTTTGGGCTTGGCATCCAGCGCACTGGCGGACCCTGATGTCGCCGTGCCTGACGGCTACCGCATGGACAACTATCGCGCACCCGTGCCGGACAGCGTGCCGGGTGCATCGGTGTTCCACACCAAGGACCTGCAAGCTGCGGTTGCGGCTGGGCAAGCAATCCTCGTTGATGTTCTTCCAGCGCCGCGCGAGCCTCCGAACATGCGGGCTGGGATGCCCTGGCTGCCGCCGCCGCACGCCAGCCTGCCGGGTACGCTGTGGTGGCCGGAGGTCGGGCGCGGGACCTTGCAACCTGCCACGGAAGCACGGTTGAAGCAGCGGCTGAACGAGGTCACGGCCGGGCACCCGGAGCGGTCGGTGGTGTTCTTCTGCCTGCCTGATTGCTGGATGAGCTGGAACGCCGCACGCCGCGCTGGGGCCGCCGGGTTCAGGGCTGGGTGGTATCCGGAAGGCGTGGACGGGTGGCGTGACGCGGGACTGCCGATGCAGGATGTTCGTCCAGAGGCAATCAAGTAACTTGCACAAACGGCCTAGGTATTCATCCGAGATCATGTTGTGCTCTGGCATAGCTTTCGGACCATGGGCCTAATTGACGCCTATTGCAGAAATGCCACCGCGTTATGGTTCAGGCGCTCCATACGTCTGGCGCGAGCCGGCGTGCATCGTGCGCGCTCGCTTCAGCAGCGCCGTGTCGGCAACGGCACGGGCCGATGGCGGGCGATAGATCCAAGCGTAATAGCCCGCCTTGGACACGCCAAGCAGGCCCAGTGACCGCGAAGCTGCGCAGTTTGGCCATTTGCGATCTGGCCAGCTACCCCGTCCCGCATTTCTATTCCTCAGACACGAAGGAACCGTCCTTGAGCATACGCCGGGCGGCTTGATGCTCGTATAACCAAAACTGGCGATACGCCTCCCGGAACTCGGGAGCGAGTGACCATAGTATAAAGCATGCCTGATGAATTCCAGTGTCGGTCTGTTCATAGAACCTGTTTGCTCGATCATTAAATATACTAGGAACGTTCAGGAAGATGGCCCCCTCTTGCAAGACACTCCCACAGATCAAGCATTTGCTGTGGCCCAAAATGATTATTGCCACCACGCTCTCCTAACCTTAGCGGAAATGCTCGTCGGCAAGCCGGTTCAGGATCACCGCCACATCCCTTCGAAACGTCGGCCCGCGGTGCGGGTATAGTGGACGGTGTGCCTTGGGTCGCGGTGGCCGAGGTAGTCCTGGATAAGGCGGAGGTCGCAGCCCTTGTTGGCCAGCGCGAAGCCGCAGGAGTGCCGCAGCGTGTGCGGATGCACGTCCGGCAAGCCAGCCCGCTCGGCCGCGGCGCTGACGAGGTAGTTGACCGACTGCCGGGTGAGCGGCTGACCGCGCTCGGAGACGAACAACCAGGGCAGCGCGTCGGTGCGGGTGGCAAGGTGGCGCTTGACGCAGCGCAGCTCGTCGCCGGCGACCGGCTGCTCGACGGACAGCCCGCCCTTGAGGCGGCATATCCAGAGCCTGGCCCGGTCAAGGTCCAGCTCGTCGCGGCGCAGGGCGACAGCCTCGCTGACCCGCAGGCCGTGGCGGAACATCATGAGCAGCAGCAGGTGGTCGCGTACGCCGTGCCGGCCGTCCTTGGCGGCGTCCAGCAGGCGCGCGACCTCGCCCTCAGTCAGGAAGTCCTTGGCGCGCTCGTGCCCGTCGGCGGCCCTGTCCGGAGCGGGCGATGCATCGCTCTTTGCACTTCGCCCCTTGGGTGGTGCCGCCGGCATGGCTGGAAACCCTTGCTGATCCTGCGCGCAGGACATCCCACTTTTGACGGAATGCGCCTTCTGTCAAAAGTCTGCCCTGTTCAGGCGGCCTCCCTCCAATCGAGGTCGAGCCGAGCCTCCATGTCCAAGTCAAACGTCCCGTACGGGCTGACATGCCCCCAGATCAGCGGCGTGAGGCCGCGTATGTCGGCCGAGGTCATGCGCGCCATCCAGGCAGG
>CAXTPP010000021.1:0-35842 GCA_964246185.1 uncultured Acetobacteraceae bacterium | reverse complement strand
GCCGAATATTTCGCCGTGGAGGCGGCCTGGCTGCTGCCGGTGCTGGACGCGCTGCGGGCGGGCGGCGTGGGCGTGCTGGTCACCACGGGGACAGTCGCGTCCGCCCGGCTGTTCGCCTTGCGCCGACCCGGCGCGCTGCACCGCTTCGTGCCGCTGGACGCGCCGTGCTGGGTGGGGCGGTTCGTGGCGCACTGGCGGCCCGATGCGGCGGCGTTCCTGGAAAGCGAGCTGTGGCCGAACCTGCTGGCGGCCTGCCGGCGGCAGCGCGTGCCGCTGCTGCTGCTCAATGGCAGGATGTCCGCCCGCAGCGCCGCCGGGTGGGCCAGGGCGCCAGGTTTCGCGCGCCGGGTGTTCGGCCTGTTCGATGCCGTGTGGGCGCAGTCGGACGCCGATGCGGCACGGTTCCGCACCCTGGGGGCGCAGAACGTCAGTTCGCCCGGCAACCTGAAGTTCGCCGCCCCACCCTTGCCCGCTGACCCGGCGGAGCTGTCGCGGCTGGGGGCACTGCTCGGCGACCGGCCACGATGGCTGGCCGCCAGCACGCATCCCGGCGAGGAGACGATCGCCGCGGCCATCCACCGCAGGCTCAGCCCGGCGCACCCGGGCTTGCTGACCGCCGTGGCGCCGCGCCACCCGGACCGCGCGCCCGCCCTGGCGGCGCAGCTGCCCGCGTCCCGGCGCGGCGGCGGCGACGATCCGCCGGCGGGGCAAGGAATCTGGCTTGCCGATGGGCTGGGCGAGATGGGGTTGCTGTACCGCCTGTTCCCGACCGTCTTCATCGGCAAGAGCCTCGGCGGCGAGGGCGGCGGGCAGAACCCGCTGGAACCGGCGCGGCTGGGCTGCGCGCTCGCGGCTGGCCCGGCGATGGCCAACCAGGCGGAAGCCGCCGCCGTGCTGGCGCAGTCCGGCGGCCTCGCCACCGTGACGGACGAGGCCGCGCTCGCCGCATGGGTCGATGCCTGCCTGCGTGACCCGGCCAGCCGCTGCGCCGCCGGGCAGGCGGCGCAGGCCGTGGCGAGCGCGGATGCAGGCCTGCCTGAATGGGCCGCCGCCGCGCTGATCGCCATGGCCGGGTCATGATCGGCTGATGCATGCGCCGCAGTTCTGGCAGCATGACGGAGTGCTGCCGCGCCTGCTCGCTCCTGTCAGCAGCCTTGTCGCAGACGTGACAGCACGGCGGGTCGCGCGGGCGGGGTCGCGCGCCGGGGCGCCCGTGCTCTGCTGCGGCAATGTGTCGGTCGGCGGCACCGGCAAGACGACGCTCGCCCTCGATCTCGGCGCGCGGCTGGCACGGCAAGGCCGGCAGGTCGCCTTCCTGACCCGCGGTTACGGCGGACGAGTGCGCGGCGTCGTCCGGGTCGAGCCGGGGCATACGGCGGACGAGGTGGGGGACGAGGCGCTGCTGCTCGCAGCCATGGCGCACACCTACGCCGGCGCTGACCGGGCTGCGTGCGCCCGCGCCGCCATCGCCGGGGGCGCGACCGTGCTGGTGATGGATGACGGGTTGCAGAACCCCGGCCTGGCCAAGGATCTCGCCTTCCTGGTGATCGACGGCGCTGCCGGGTTCGGCAACGGGCGCGTGCTGCCGGCCGGCCCGTTGCGGGAGACCATCGCCGCCGGGGCCGCGCGCTGCCAGGCGGCGGTGCTCATCGGCGAGGATATGGCGGGCGCTGCGGCCGCGCTGCCGCCGGGGCTGCCGGTGCTGGCGGCGCGGCTGCGGACGAACGCGCCGGAACTGGCCGGGTGCACCGTGCTGGCCTTCGCCGGCATCGGCCGCCCCGCCAAGTTCTTCGCCACGCTGGCGGAGGCCGGGGCGGTGGTTGCGGCGCGGCAGGCCTTTGCCGACCACCACCGTTTCCGCTCCTCCGAATTGCGCCGCCTGCACCGCCGGGCCGAGGCGCTGGGGGCCATCCTGGTCACGACGCCCAAGGACGCCGTCCGCCTGCCGCCCGAGTGGCGGCATGAGGTGAAGGTCGCCGGGGTCGATCTGGCATGGCAGGACGAGCGGCAGGTCGAGGCGCTGCTGGGAGGGCTGTGCTGACCCGGCTCGCCTTCCGGCTGGAGGCCTGGGCCGCCCGCTGCCTGCTGTGGCTGTTCCGCGCGCTCGGGCCGGTGCGCGCGTCCAACCTCGGCGGCGGCCTCGCGCGCGCCGTCGGGCCTCGCCTGCCGGTGACGCGGGTGGCGGACACCAATCTGCGCCTTGCCTTGCCGGCGCTTGATGCGGCGGCGCGACGCCGGGTCATCCGCGGCGCATGGGAGAGCCTCGGCCGCACGATGGGCGAGTTCCCGCACATCGCCAGCCTGAGGCAGGACACGCCGAGCGGCCCGGGGTGGGTCGTGGATGGGGCCGAGACCTTGCGGGCCGTGGCGGCGCGAGGCGGCCCGGCGATCTTCTTCTCCGGCCACATCGGCAACTGGGAGATGCTGCCTGCGGCCTGTGCCGCGTATGGGTTGCCGTTCTCCTCCATGTTCCGGGCTGCCGCCAACCCGGCCATCGACGCCATGGTCACCGGGCTGCGGCGACAGGCGACCGGCGGGGCTGCGCCGATGTTCAGCAAGGGCGCGGCGGGGGCGAAGGCGGCGCTGGGCCACCTGAAGGCGGGCGGCTACCTGGGCCTGCTGGTGGACCAGAAAATGAACGACGGCATCGAGGCCACCCTGTTCGGGCATCCCGCGATGACGGCCCCCGCCATGGCTGCGCTGGCCTTACGCTTCCGCTGCCCGGTGGTCCCTGGCCACATCCAGCGCATCGGCCCGGCCCGCCTCCGCCTGGTCTGTGAACCGCCGATGACGCTGCCGGACACGGGGGACCGGCGGCAGGATATCCAAGCCTTGACCCAGGCGATGAACGACACGCTGGAACGCTGGATCGCCGAGAAGCCGGAAAGCTGGCTGTGGATGCACCGACGCTGGCCCAAGGCGGCCTATCGCTGAGCCTTCACCGCAGCCCGGCGAAGAACGCCCGCAGCATCGCCCCGGATTCAGCCTCCCGCACGCCGCCCACCACCTCGGGCCGGTGCAGGCAGCCGGGCGCGTCGAAGATGCGGGGGCCGTGCTCGACGCCGCCGCCTTTCGGGTCGTAGGCGCCGAACACGATGCGCCGCACCCGGAAGTGGGCGGCGGCGGCGGCGCACATCGGGCACGGCTCCAGCGTCACGGCCAGGGTGCAGCCGGCCAGCCGTGGCGAGCCGGTGCGGCGGGCGGCCAGGCGCATCGCCGCCATCTCGGCATGGCAGCTTGCGTCCCGCTCCGCCTCCACGCTGTTGCCGGCCCGGGCCAGCAGCTCGCCCGCCGCCGAGACCACGACCGCGCCGACCGGAACCTCGCCGCGGGCGCCGGCCGCCACGGCTTCCTCCAGGGCGAGCGACATCGCGTCCATGGCGCACGTCTTGCCCGCTGCGGCCCGCCGGGTCTAGGGACGGACATGGCGCGCCCCCTCATCGGCATCACCTTGGACAGCGAGCAGCCGGGCGGCTGGTCGCGCTTCCCATGGTATGCCCTGCGCGCCAACTACATGGACGCCGTGGCCGCCGCGGGCGGGTTGCCGGTGGCCTTGCCGCACGACCCGGGGCTCGCGGCCGGCCTGCTCGCCCGGCTGGACGGGCTGGTCGTCACCGGCGGCGCGTTCGACGTTGACCCGGCGCTCTACGGCGCCGCGGACGTGCATCCCACCGTCACCCTGAAGGACCTGCGCACGGCCGCCGAGCTGGCGCTGGTGCGGGGTGCGCTGGAGTCGGACATGCCGGTGCTGGGCATCTGCGGCGGGCAGCAATTGCTGGCGGTGGCGCTGGGCGGGACGCTGATCCAGCATATCCCCGACGCGGTTCCCAACGCCCTGGCGCACGAGCAGGCCAACCCGCGCGACGAGCCGGGCCATGCGGTCGCGCTCTCGCCAGGCACCCTGCTGCATCGCATCGTCGGCTCGGACATGATGATGGTGAACTCCGCGCACCACCAGGCAGTCGCCACCGCTGGGCCGCACGCCGTCGTCAACGCCATCGCGCCGGACGGCGTCATCGAGGGGCTGGAGGATGGCCGCTACCGGTTCTGCCTCGGGCTGCAATGGCACCCGGAGTTCCTGATCGACCCCGGCGACCGTCTCGTGTTCGACGCCTTCATCGCCGCCGCGTCGTGACCGAGGAAGCGCCCGGGCGCGGGGAGCGCATCGCCAAGTGGCTGGCCCGCGCGGGCGTCGCAAGCCGGCGCGACTCCGAGAAGCTGCTGGCGGAGGGGCGGATCAAGCTCAACGGCGCGCCGGTCACGCACCCGGCCACCTTCGTGAGCCTGGACGACATCGTGCAGGTCAACGGCCGGGTGGTGGACAACCCGGAGCGGGCGAAGCTGTGGCGCTACCACAAGCCGGAGGGCCTGGTGACCACCCACCGCGACCCGGAAGGCCGCCCCACCGTGTTCGAGCGGCTGCCGGAGCACCTGCCGCGGGTGGTCAGCGTCGGCCGGCTGGACCTCAACAGCGAGGGCCTGCTGCTGCTGACCAACGATGGCGGCCTGGCGCGCCGGCTGGAGCTGCCGTCCAACGGCTGGATCCGCCGCTACCGGGTGCGGGTGCACGGCGTGGTGCCCGAGCGGGCGCTGGCGCACCTGGCGGACGGGGTCGTGGTGGAGGGCGTGCGCTACGGCCCGATCGAGGCCGCGGTCGACTCGCGGGCGATCAGCAACACCTGGCTGAGCGTCAGCCTGCGGGAGGGCCGCAACCGCGAGGTGCGCCGGGTCATGACCCACCTGAACCTGCAGGTGACGCGGCTGATCCGCGTGGCCTACGGGCCGTTCCAGCTCGGCAACCTGGAGCGGGGCGCGGTGGACGAGATCAGCGGCAAGGTGCTGCGCGAGCAGCTGCCGGACATCCCCAAGGAGCCGCCCAAGGCAGCGCCCAAAGCAGCGCCCAAAGCAGCGCCCAAAGCAGCGCGTTGAGGATCATCGCCGGCCGGTGGCGCGGGCGGACCCTGCAAGCGCCGCCGGGCACGGTGACGCGGCCGACGGCGGAGCGGCTGCGGCAGGCCCTGTTCGACATGCTGCTGCACGCTCCCTGGGGCGGGCGGCTCGAAGGCCAGGCCGTGCTGGATGCGTTCGCCGGCACCGGCGCCCTGGGATTGGAGGCACTGTCGCGGGGGGCTGCGTCCGCCGTGTTCATGGAGCGGGACCGGGATGCGCTGAAGGCGCTGCGGGCGAACGTCGCGGCCTGCCAGGGTGCTGCGGCTGAGGTTCTCGCCACCGACGTGCTGAGGCCGCCGCCCGGACGCGCTTGCAACCTGGTCCTGCTCGACCCGCCTTACGCGGAGGCCCTGCTCGGACCCAGCCTGGCGGCTTTGGCAAGTGCGGGATGGCTGGCGCCGGGCGCGTTGGTGGTCGCGGAATCGGGCCGCGGCGACCTACCCGCCTTGGGCGAATTTCTGGCGGACCGGATGCACGGGGCGGGGCGGGTAACCATTTGGCGTCTTACGCCCCCGCCCTGACCCGGCGTTTGCGCTGGATCACCACCAACAGTCCCGCGATCAGCAGCAGCGTCAGCGCAGCGCCGACCCGCAGCAGCTTGATGACCTCCAGCGAATATTTCCCGGTCGTCGAGTCGTAATGGAAGCACAGCAGCAGCAAAGGCGACGCGACGGGGGCCACCGTGCCGGCCTGCGCCTCCAGCAAGGCGTCCCGGATGGCTGTCCCGGTGTAGCCGACGCCGAGCACGTAGGATGACACGATCCCGGTCGAGGTCAGGAACACCAGCCCCGCCGGGTGCAGGAACTGCTGCAGCCCGTCGTCCCACCGGCTCGGAAACCCCACGGCCGTCGTCACGGCCGACAGGTCTTCCGGCGACCCGGTCAGGAAATGCCAGCCTGCCGGCGCGCCTGGGGTGGGGAAGCGGGCCAAATCCTCGTCGCGCGCCTTGGCGGCGTCCTTCGGCCCCTCGTGCGGGTCGATGCTGAGGTCAATGACGCCGAACGCGCCAGGCGTGTCGAACCCCGTTTGGGAGAGCGCCTTGAACGCATCGTCCCGCACCACGCCGCACAGGCTCGGGCAGTGGAAATAGCCGAGCATCAGGACCGCTGGACGGCCGTTCAGCAAGTCCCGCAGAGCGACCATGCGGCCCTCATGGTCGGTGAACTGGCTGTCGAGCGGGACCAGAGCGCCTGGGTGCTGCTTGAACTCCAGCCCGGACGCATCGGGCGGCGCGGCCAGGCACGGCGTGCACAGCAGGACCAGGAAGGTGGCCAGCGTCCGCACCAGACAGCCTCGCTGTTCAGGTTTCATCATTGATGGAAGATGGGGTGCAGCGTCGGAAGCACCCTATCCTTGTGAAGCTGGCACTTCCGGGGCCGCAGTCACGCCTTCCGGAGCGGGCCGGTGCAGCGAGCCTTGCTCCTTGAACGCCTCGTCCATCCTGGACGCCCAAAGTTTCACGCCGCCAGTGATGCCAGCCGCGTTCGGCACGATGCGGACGTTGGAAGGCAGGTCGAAGTCGATGTCCTGCGCGTTTCCGCCGCCGATCAGCAAAGTGTCGTAGGTCACCAGCGTGTCGAGAATGAAGAGTGTCTTCTGTAAACGCCTGTTCCACTTGGGCCGACCGGCCTTGTGGAGCGCGGCGGTGCCCAGGTAATGGTCATAGGTCTTGCCCTTGGCGATCGGATGCTGGCCAAGCTCCAGATGCGGCGCGATCCTGCCATCTTGGAACAAGGCGAAGCCAAAGCCGGTGCCCAACGTAATGACGCATTCCAGGCCGGTTTCGGAGATGACTCCGAGGCCTTGCACGCTGGCGTCGTTCAGGACCCGGGTTGGCTTGCCAAGGCGCTGGGCGATGTCGGCGCCGAGTGGAAAGCTGTGCCAGGCCTCGGTCCCCAGATTGGGCGCGGTCAGAATCCGTCCGGCACGCACCACGCCCGGAAAGCCCACCGATACCCGATCGAAGGCACCCATCGGCCTCACCAACTCGATGAGGGAGGCTATGACCGCGGAAGGGCCGCTCGGGCGAGGCGTGTTGACCCGCGAGGCCTTCGAGATCATGGCCCCCCCGGCGTCCAGCAGGCCGGCCTTGATCCTGCTGCCGCCGATGTCGACCGCCAGGGTTCGAGGCCCTGGACGTTGTGACACGTCCGGGGCGAATGCCTTTGGACTGGGGACCGCTCGCGCCATGCTTCAAACCCTCGACAAGGGTTCTAGTCAGCCATTGCTTGAGGGTCGGGACAATAGGCTCGGTTGTTGACCGTTAACGCCGGGTCAGCATCGCGAGCACGTAGCCGACCGCGCCGGCGACGAGCAGCGAGGTCAGCGGCCGTTCCGCCACCGTGTCGCCCAGGAAAGCGCTTGCCTCGTCCAGCTGGTCAGTAACTGAGCCGCCCGCGCTGTCCTTGATCTTGCCGTAGGCGCGCTGGGCGGTGCCGACGACCTGGTCCACCGCACCCGACGCCTGCGTCTTGCTGTCCCCGGTCAGGTCGCCGACGGCACTCTTGACGTTGCCGCCGAGGTTCTTGGCGGTTCCCGCAATCTCATTTTCGTCCATAGCATTTGACTCCTTGCCCAGATACGGCATCCAACAAGCCGAAATGCCCCTGGTTCCCCAACCAGGCAAAATGACTGGGTTCCCCCAAGCCGTATCAGCTTGAAACTAGCGAGGAGGCGTCGCGTGACAGAAACAGCCGCAAGCTGGCCGCAAGACGATCCGCGGGTGCAAGAAGTCCTGGACATCGTCGCCAAGGAGACCGGGATCGCCAAGGACCGCCTGATCCCCGATGCCACGATCGTCTCGCTCGATATCGCCTCGCTCGACATGGTGCAGGCCATCTTCGCCATCGAGAGCCGGTTCGACGTCGAAATCCCGGTCCTGTCCGAGCAGAGCGGCCGGGAAGCGGAGACCATGGGCGAGCTGGTGGAGCAGGCCTTGGCCGCGATCGACAACAAGCCCCCCGCTTGAGCCGACAAACTTGAGCCAACCAGCAGCCGGCGCCAACCGCCGGGTCGTGGTGACCGGCATGGGCGCGGTCTGCGCCGTGGGGCATGACGTGGCGTCGTTTACGGCCGCCTTGCGGGCTGGCGAGGTGGGGATCGGCCCGATCGCCAACATCCCGACCGAGCGCCTCGCCGTGCGGATCGCGGGGGAAATCCGCGGCCTGGACGTGGCGGCGCACTTCCCGGCCAAGCGGCTGGCGGTGCTGGACCGCACGGCGCAGCTGGCGCTCATCGCCGCCCGGCAGGCGATGGGCCAGGCAGGCCTGCCTCCTGGGTCGATGCCGGATGGCGCCGTGGTCCTCGCCGCCGCCATCGGCCAGCAGACGTTCGATTTCGCCTACGAGCAGCTCTACGGCCAGGGCTTGTCCCGCGTCCACCCGTTCACCATTCCCAGGATCATGCCGAACGCGGCGGCGAGCCAGGTTTCCATCGAGTTCGGGCTGCGCGGGCCGTGCTACTCCGTGGCGTCCGCCTGCGCCTCCGCCAACCACGCCATCGGCCAGGCCATGCACATGATCCGGTCCGGGATGGTCGACGTGGCCGTGACGGGCGGCAGCGACGCCTCGGTCGTCGTCGGCTTCATGAAGGGGTGGGAGGCGCTGCGCGTGCTCAGCCCCAGCGCCTGCCGGCCGTTCTCGCTGGACCGGACGGGCCTGGCCATCGGCGAGGGCGCGGGCATCCTGGTGCTGGAGGCGGCCCGCCACGCCGAGGCCCGGGGTGCGACGCCGTTGCTGGAGGTCGCGGGCTTCGGCATGAGCGCGGACGCCAGCGACCTGCTGGCGCCCAGCCCGGACGGCGCGGCGCGGGCCATGCGGGCGGCGCTGGCGGACGCAGGCTGCGCGCCGGAGCAGGTCGGCTACGTCAACGCGCACGGCACCGGCACCCGGCTGAACGACAAGACGGAGACGGCGGCGCTGCGCCAGGTGTTCGGCCGGCAGCTCGACGGCTTGCCGGTGTCGTCGACCAAATCCATGATAGGGCACTGCATGACGGCGGGCGGCGCGCTCGAGCTCATCGCTACCGCGGCGGGGCTGCGGGGCGGCTTCATCCCGCCGACCGCCGGGTTCAACACGGCCGATCCGGACTGCGACATCGACTGCGTGCCCAACCGGGCGCGTCTTGGGGAGACCGACTGGGCCATGTCCAACGCGTTCGCTTTCGGCGGCCTCAACGCCGTCCTGGTCGCGCGACGCTGGGCCGGCGCGTGAGGGCGACGCCGCACGTCAACCGCATCGGCACGTCGGTGCCCGCGCACGACATCCACGCCCCGTTCATCGCCTTCGCCCGCACCTTGCTGCCAGACGCCAGAACCAGGGCCGTGTTCGACCGCATGGCCGAGCGCTGCGGCATTGAGCACCGCTTCTCCGTGCTGCGGCCGGGGCTGCCCGGCAGCGACCCGGTGGATGCCGAGGGCTTCCTGCCCCGCGGCCGGTTCCCCGCAACGGCCGCCCGCATGGCGCGCTACGAGCGGCACGCGACCGACCTCGCGGCCGAGGCCGTGGCCGCGCTGGACGCGGACACGAGCCGGCTGACCCACATCGTCGTCGCCTCCTGCACCGGGTTCACCGCCCCGGGGCTGGACCAGCTGATCGCTGCCCGCCTGGGCCTGCCGCCGAGCATTGAGCGCACCCTGATCGGCTTCATGGGTTGCTACGCCGCCGTGAGCGCCCTGCGCGCTGCGTTCCACATCGTGCGGTCCGACCCGGCGGCCCGCGTGCTGGTCGTCAACCTCGAACTGTGCACCCTGCACCTGCAGGAAACGTCGGACCTGGAAACGGTGCTGTCCTTCATGCTGTTCGCCGACGGAGCCTCCGCTGCGCTGGTCTCGGCCGAGCCGGAGGGGATCGGCATGATCGACTTCCGCTCCACCACCCTGCCCGACTCGGCCGACCTGATCACCTGGCGCATCGGCGACCAGGGGTTCGACATGCGGCTGTCGGGCAAGGTGCCGGCCCGCATCGCCGGGGCGTTGCGCGGCGAGATGGAGCGGGCGGACGACGGCGGCCTGCTGCGCGGCCTCGCCACGCAGCAGATCGACCTGTGGGCAGTGCACGCGGGCGGGCGCACGGTGCTGGACGGGGTCGAGCAGGGCCTGCGGCTCAGCCGCGGGGCGCTCGACTGGTCGCGCGGGGTGCTGCGGGACTGCGGCAACATGTCCTCGGCCACGATCATGTTCATTCTGGACCGCATGCTGCGCGGCGGCGCGCCCGGGCAGAACGGGCTGGCCATGGCGTTCGGCCCGGGGCTGTGCGCCGAGACGTTCCGCTTCCGCCTTGCATGAGCCTTGCATGAGCCTTGCATGAGCCTTGCATGAGCCTTGCATGAGCCTGGCCGTGCGCAGCCACGCTGCGGAGCTGATGGACACCGGTTGCGCCGACCCGGCCGACTACGCGCGCTGCCTGCGCGACCTGTCGCGGGCGAACACGCTCACCCTGGCGCGGCGTCCGACCCTGGCCTGGCTCGACCGGGCCGTCCGAGGACGCGCTGCGAGCGGCGTCGTCTCCGTCTATGACGTGGCGTTCGGGCATGGCGACATGCTGCGCGCCGTGGCGGGCTGGGCGAAGCGCCGGGGCCGCACCGTCCGGCTGGGCGGCATCGACCAGAACCCGCAGGCCAGGACGGCCGCATTGGCCGCCTCCCTGGCCGCCTCCCTGGCCGCCTCCCCTGGCCTCGCGCTCGACCTGGCGGTCGGCGACGTGTTCCAAGCCGACCCGGGCCAGCCCGACTTCATCATCAGCTCACTGTTCACCCACCATCTGACCGACGAGCAGGTCGTGGCGTTCCTGCGCTGGATGGAGCGGCACGCGCGGCTGGGCTGGTTCATCAACGACCTGCACCGGCACGCGCTGCCGCATTTCGGCTTCCGCCTGCTGGCCCGCGCCATGGGCTGGCACCGCTTCGTGGCGCATGACGGCACCGTCTCCATCGCCCGCGCTTTCCGCCCCGGCGAATGGGAAAGCCTGCTCCGCCAGGCCGGCGTGCCCGGCGAGGTGCGGCGGCGCTTCCCGTTCCGCCTCTGCGTGAGCCGCCTGCGGTGACGCGGGTGCTGATCGCCGGCGGCGGGCTGGCCGGCGGGGCGGCGGCGTGCCGGCTCGCCAAGGCCGGCATCCCCGTCACGCTGCTGGAGCGGGAGCGTGCGCCGTCGCACAAGGTCTGCGGCGAGTTCCTCAGCGGCGAGGCCCTGCTCGACCTGGCCGCCCTGGGCGTCGACCCGGCGGCCATGGGAGCCGTGCCGATCACCGGGATGCGGCTGGTCAACCATCGGCGGGTGGCCGAGAGCCGCCTGCCGTTTCCGGCGGCCAGCCTGTCGCGGCAGGCGCTGGACGAGGCGCTGCTGCAACGGGCGGCCCGGCTCGGCGCTGAAATCCGCCGCGGCGTGCGCGTCCTGCATGCCGAGGGCACGGCGTTGCAGACCGACCAGGGCGTCCATTCCGCGCCCTGCCTGTTCCTGGCGACCGGCAAGCACGACCTCCGCGGGCTGGCCCGGCCGCTGCGCAAGCCGCCCGAGCCGCTGATCGGGTTCAAGATGTATTTCACGCTGCGGCCGGCGCAGCAGGCGGCGCTGTGCGGCCATGTGGAAGTCATCCTGTTCGCCGGAGGCTATGCGGGGCTGCAGATGGTCGAGGGCGGCACCGCAAACCTCACCCTGCTGATCGACCAGGCGCGCTACCAGGCGGTCGGCCAGAGCTGGACGGCCCTGCTCGAAGCCTTGTCGCACGAGGTCGTCCATCTCGGATGCCGGCTGGACGGCGCGGCCGCGTGCTGGGGGCGTCCGCTCAGCATCTTCCGCGTGCCGTACGGCTTCGTGCATCGCGGGGCCGAGCAGGCGGGGGTGTTCCGGCTGGGCGACCAGGCGGCGGTGATCCCCTCGTTCTGCGGCGACGGCATGGCGATCGCGTTGCACAGCGCACGGCTCGCGGCCGAAGCGGTTCGTACGGGGGCCGGCGCAGAACGCTATCACCGGGCCATGCGCAGTGCGGCAGCCGGGCCGGTCAGGCTGGCGTCGGGGCTGTCGCGCCTCGCCAGGTCGCGCGCCGTCCGCGACGCCATGGTCGCCGGGGCGCAGCTTTGGCCGGGCTTTGTCGGGCAGATGGCGCTGCGGACCAGGGTGGCCGTCTGCTGAACCGCTTGCGGAAGCCACCAGGGATGGCAACTTGTCCACCCATCAGCCCGAGGAGGTTGCCACGGCCGTTCCTGCGCCCACACACGCCAGCTCGCTGGATGCCGACGAGGCCAAGCTGGCCGCCAAGGCTGCCAAGCTCCACTACGTCACCGACAGGAAGCCCGGCCTGGCCCGCGTGCCGGTCCGGGACGGGTTCGAGTACCGCCGCAAGGACGGCGTCGCCATCACGGACGAGGCGGAGCTGACGCGCATCAAGCAGCTCGCCATCCCGCCGGCCTACACCGACGTATGGGTCTGCCCCGATCCGAACGGGCACCTGCAAGCAACGGGACGGGATGCGCGGGGACGCAAGCAATACCGCTACCACGCGCGCTGGCGCATGATCCGGGACGAGGCGAAGTACTCGCGGATGCTGCTGTTCGGGCAGGTACTGCCCAAGATCCGGGCGCAGGTGGACCACGACCTGGCGCTGGAGGGCCTGCCGCGCCGCCGGGTGCTGGCCGCCTTGGTAAAGCTGCTGGAGAAGACCCTGGCCCGCGTCGGCAACGAGGAGTACGCCCAGCAGAACGCGAGCTTCGGCCTGACGACGCTGCGCAACCGGCACACCCGGGTAGAAGGCAGCCGCATCAAGTTCGACTTCCGCGGCAAGCACGGGATCGACCATCACCTGAACCTGCAGGACCGCCGCCTGGCCAACATCGTCAAGCGGTGCCGCGAGCTGCCGGGCCAGCACCTGTTCCAGTTCCTGGACCATGACGGCGAGGTGCATCACATCGGCTCGGACGACGTGAACGCCTACCTGCACGAGATCAGCGGCGAGGAGGTGACCGCCAAGGATTTCCGCACCTGGGCCGCGACCAACCTGGCCGCCCTAGCGTTGCGCGAGCTGGAGCGGTTCGACACCGAGGCGAAGAACAAGAAGAACGTCGTCCAGGCGGTCGAGCACGTGGCCGGGATGCTTGGCAACACGCCATCGGTCTGCCGCAAGTGCTACATCCACCCGGCGATCTTCGACGGCTACCTGGACGGCAGCCTGCTCGAAGGCCTGAAGGACCGGGCCGACGCCGTCCTGGACGACGGGAAGACGGGGCTGACGGCTGAAGAGGTCGCCGTCACCGCCTTCCTGAGCCGGCGGCTGGGCGAGGCGATCCAGCATCCGGGCAGCACCCGGGCAGCCTCCTGACGCCGGTTACTCCAGCGCAACCAAGGCTGGCGGCAGGTCCGATGGATCCTCCGCCAGCCTCCCATCCAGCGCCATCCGCAGCCGCCCGCGGTCCAGCTCGCCCTCCATCGCCGCCATCACCACCGTCGCCACCGCGTTGCCGATCAGGTTCACCAGGGCGCGCGCCTCGCTCATGAAGCGGTCGATGCCCAGGATCAGCGCCATGCCGGCCAGCGGGATGGACGGCACCACGCTCAGCGTCGCGACCAGCGCCACGAACCCGGCGCCGGTGACCCCGCTGGCCCCCTTGGAAGTCAGGATCGCCACTGCGAACAGCGCGAATTGCTGCGTGAGGCTTAGCGGCGTGTTGGTCGCCTGCGCCACGAACAGGGCGGCCAGCGTCATGTAGATGCTGGTGCCGTCGGTGTTGAACACGTAGCCGGTCGGCACCACCAGGCCCACCACCGGGCGGGAGCAGCCGGCGCGCTCCAGCTTCTCCATCAGCGAAGGCAGCGCCGGGTCGGAGGAGGAGGTGCCGAGGGTGAGGAGGATTTCGGCCTTGATGTAGTTCAGCAGCTTGAACACGTTGAAGCCGAACGCTGCGCCGATGACCCCCAGCACGCCGCCGACGAAGATCATGCCCGTGAGATAAAACACCGCCACCAGCTTCAGCAGCGGCCCAAGCGAGCTGATGCCGTAGCGCCCCACGGTGAACGCCATGGCGCCGAACGCGCCGAACGGGGCCAGGCGCATCAGCAGGTTCACCACCGCGAACACCGCCGCCGTCAGGCTGTCGATCGCCACCCGCAGCGGCCCCGCCCGCTCGCCCAGCGCCGTCAGCGCGTAGCCGAACAGGATCGAAATGAACACCACGGGCAGGATGTCGCCCTTGGCGAAAGCGTCGATGAAGGTGCTGGGGATGATGTTGAGCAGGAAATCGACCGTGTCCTGGTGCTGCGCCGCACCCGCGTACTGTGCGATCGCCTTCACATCGAGCTTGGCCGGGTCTGCGTTGAACCCGGCGCCGGGTTGCAGGACGTTGCCGACGAGCATGCCGAGCAGCAACGCCATCGTGGACACGATCTCGAAGTACAGCAGCGCCTTGCCGCCGACCCGGCCGACCTTCTTCATGCTGCCCATGGACGAGATGCCGGACACCACGGTGCAGAACACCACCAGCGCAATCATCATCTTGATCAGCTTGATGAACCCGTCGCCCAGCGGCTTCATCTCGACGGCGAGCGGCGGCGCGAAGTAGCCGAGCACGATCGCCAGCGCGATGCCGATCAGCACTTGCACGTACAGCGATCGGTAGAACGGCGTCTTCACGCCCGGCTGCGACGGAAGGGCTGCGACGGGGCAAGCATGGCCGGCTACCGCCGCTCCAGGGCATAACGGACCACGCAGTACTCCGACTCCACGGTCAGGTCCATGTGGCGGCCGCTGATCTGGCCTTGGATGGACCCGCGGCCGTCGCTGCCCTGGATGCTGCCGTCCGGCGCGACCGTCGCGGTCAGCGCGTAGGACACGGTGGGGCCGCGGTAGTTCAGGGACAGGGCCTGGCCCTCGACCATGACGGTGCGGGGGCCGCTGCGCGGGCAGCCGCGCACCGTGGCGCGGGCCAGCCGGGCGATGCCGCGATACTGCCCGTCGATCTGCTGTGGCGGCGCGGCAGGTGCCTGCGCAACGGGCAAGGGCGGCTTGGGGCTGCTGGCGCAGCCGGCCAGGAGGACCACAGCCAGCGCCGCCCCGGCAGGGCGCGAGGCGTTCAGCCGACGATCTCGGACCCGGTGAAGAAGAAGGCGATCTCGGTGGCGGCAGCTTCAGGGCTGTCCGAGCCGTGCACCGTGTTGGCCTCGATGTCCTCGGCGAACAGCGCGCGCACCGTGCCGGCCTCAGCCTTCCTCGGGTCCGTGGCGCCCATGACCTTGCGGTTCAGCGCGATGGCGTCGTCGCCCTCCAGCACCTGCACGACCACGGGGCCGGAGGTCATGAACTTGACCAGCCCGGCAAAGAACGGCCGCTCCCTGTGCACGCCGTAGAACGCCTTGGCCTGCTCCTGCGACATCTGCACGCGCTTCTGCGCCACGACCCGCAACCCGGCCGCCTCCAACGTGGCCAGCACCTTGCCGGTGATGTTCCGCCGCGTGGCGTCCGGCTTGATTATGGAAAAGGTGCGCTCGGTCGCCATGGTCCGTCAGCCTTTGAGGGTTTGGACGCGGCTGTAAACGAGGCGGGTTTGCCGGGCAACCCCGCCATGGCGGGGCACGTTGCGGCAGAACGGCAGAGGGGAAACAGGCGATGACCGATCGGGCGGGCGACAGCGTCCTTGGCGGCTTGGTGCGCGGCGCCATCGCCGGGGCAGCGGGCGTGTGGGCGTTGCACGAGGTGGATAAGTACCTCGCCGTGCGGGAGGGCGCTCCCAGCCGCGCCGCCACGGTCGCGGGCCGGCCCAACGGGATGGACGCGGCGCACGAGCTGGCCAACCGCGCGGCGCTCGCCCTCGGCGCAGACCTGGACAACCCCGACCACAACGCGGTCGGGCTGGCGATCAAGTACGCGATCGGCATCGTGCCCGCCGCCCTGCTGGGCGTGCTGCGGGACCGGCTGGGCGGCCTGACCGCCGGGCGCGGCTTCGCCTTCGGAGTCACGACCTGGGCGGTGGAGGACGAGTGGGCGGCCTCGCGCCTCGGCCTGGCCGGCCCGCCGTCGCGCTACCCCTGGCAGGCGCACGGCCGCGGCTTCATTGGGCACGTGGCGTACGGCTTGACGGTCGATGCGGTGCTGCGGGTGCTGAAAGGCCCACCACGGTAGCTTGGCACGTTAACCTGGCGCGGTAGCCTGACGCGCTGCCGCGCACTACATCGGCAGGATGAGCCTGCTGGTCATCGACGACGCCACCATCCGCATGGCCGGCCGGCCTCTGCTGGACCATGCCTCGCTGCGGGTGGATGCCGGGCGACGCATCGGCCTGGTAGGGCGCAACGGCGCGGGCAAGTCCACCCTGCTGCGCGCCATCGCCGGTGAGCTGGCGTTGGATGGCGGCGCGATCCACCTGGCCGCCGCCGCCCGCATGGCGCAGGTCCGCCAGGAAGCGCCGTCCGGCCCGGCGAGCCTGGTGGAGACCGTGCTGGAAGGCGACCCCGACCGCCTGGCGCTGCTGGCCGAAGCCGAGCTGGCGCCCCCTGCCCGGCTAGCTGAAATTCACGAGCGGCTGCGTGCCATCGGGGCCGACGCCGCCCCGGCCCGCGCCGCCGCCATCCTGGCCGGCCTCGGCTTCGACACCGCCGCCCAGGCCCGCCCGGTGTCCGAGTTCAGCGGCGGCTGGCGGATGCGGGTGGCGCTGGCGACCGCCCTGTTCGCCCAGCCGGACCTGCTGCTGCTGGACGAGCCGACCAACCACCTCGACCTGGAAGCCACCATGTGGCTGGAAGGCTGGCTCGCCCGCTTTCCCGGCGCGTGCCTGATCGTCAGCCACGATCGCGGCCTGCTGGACCGTGCGGTGGAGGCCATCGCGCACCTGGATCAGCGCCGCCTGTCGCTGACGCCAGGCGGCTACACCGAGTTCGTCCGCATCCGCACCGAGCAGGCGATGCAGCAGGCGCGCGCCGCCGAGCGGATCACGGCGCAGCGCGCCCACATGCAGGCTTTCGTGGACCGCTTCCGCGCCAAGGCCACCAAGGCGCGCCAGGCGCAGTCCCGTCTCAAGGCGCTGGAGCGGCTGCCGGCCATGGAAAGCGTGGTGGAGGACGCCGTCACCCGCTTCGCCTTCCCCGAGCCGGCGTTCCTGGCCCCGCCGATCCTGCAGCTGGACCGGGTGGACGCCGGGTATGACGGCCGGGCGGTGCTGCGCGGGGTGAACCTGCGGCTGGACATGGAAGACCGGGTGGCGCTGCTGGGCGCCAACGGCAACGGCAAGAGCACGCTGGCCAAGCTGCTCGCTGGCCGCCTCGCGCCGATGCTGGGTGAGATGCGCCGCAGCCCCAAGCTGCGGGTCGGCTACTTCGCGCAGCACCAGGCCGACGAGCTGGTCGCGTCCGAGTCGCCGGTGGACCACATGGCCCGCGCGATGCCCGCCGCCCTGCCCCCGGCGGTGCGGGCGCAGCTGGCCCGGTTCGGCCTGGACGCCGACCGCGCCGACACGCCAACCGCGCAGCTCTCCGGCGGCGAGCGCGCCCGGCTGCTGCTGGCCCTCGCCACCCGGGACGCGCCGCAGCTGCTGATCCTGGACGAGCCGACCAACCACCTGGACATCGACGCACGCGAGGCGCTGGTCCGCGCGCTGGCCGAGTTCGGCGGCGCAGTGCTGCTGATCACGCACGATCCGCACCTGGTCGAGCTGGTGGCGGACCGGCTGTGGTTGGTGGGAGACGGCGCCGTCAAGCCCTAC
This sequence comes from uncultured Acetobacteraceae bacterium, assembly GCA_964246185.1. GTDB lineage: Bacteria > Pseudomonadota > Alphaproteobacteria > Acetobacterales > Acetobacteraceae > LMUY01. Next base: position 18,214 of record CAXTPP010000021.1, on the reverse strand, counting down.
GACGGCGACCTCGACGACTACCGCGGCCTGCTGGCCGAACGCGCCCGGCCCATGCGGACGGAGGCGCCAACCCGGCGGGACGACCGCCGCGACCGCGCGCACGCCCGGGTGCAGACAGCGCCCCTGCGCAAGCAGGCACGAGACGCGGAGAGCGCGCTGGCCCGGCTGTCGGTGGAGCGGAAAGCGTTGGAGGCGCGGCTGGCTGACCCGGCGCTGTATGCCGCCGGCCACGCGGCAGAGGTCACGGCGGCCAACACTCGGCTGTCTGCCCTCATGCGCGAGGTGGAGCGGGCTGAAACGGCGTGGCTGGAAGCCGAAGAGGCGTTGGTGGAGGATTAGAAAGCCAGGCTGGGCTCTCCCTCCGTGGCCATTCCAATTGCCTGAAGGAGGCAACCGGAACCTTGAGGCCACTACGCCCAGACCCGCCAAAGGCCTGAGGCCTTTGGCGGAGTCCAGAAGCAGAGCCTTTGGCCTTGCTTACTTGATGGCTGGCTGAACAACGGCGGCCCTGACAGCCGGATACGGTATGCCAGGACGTGTGCCCTCCCAGAGAACCTGGTTGAACACCGCGTCCGGCACGCGGTCCTCGGCCGAGAAATCGAACCCGGCCGTGTGCTTCGCCCAGTAGGACGCATCCTGGCGAGGATAGACGCACGGCCCTTCGGCGTACTTCACGCCGGTGTCAGCCATCGCAAGCTGCGTCGTTTGCAGGATGGTCGACGCGACCGCGGTGTAGGACCATACACCCTTGCCGTGAATATCGAAGACGTCGGACATCGGCCGCTGGAAGGCGGTGTTGAGGTTGAGGTGCGGCAGGCCAAGGATGTCTTCCATGGTCCGCAGGGCGTTGATCTGGCTGTAGCGCGTGCTGACGACCGCGCCCTGCTTCACGTAGGGGCCGACGACGTAGGCGGTCGAGCGGTGCGAATCGACGTGGTCGGGACCGTCCTGGCTGTCGTCTTCGGTCACGATGAACAGGGTGTCGCGCGCGAACCGGCTATGGGCCACGTAGTCCACCATGCGGCCGACCGCGAGGTCGTTGTCCGCCTCCTGGGTGTCCGGCGTGTTCACCCCCGCCAGCGCGGTGGCGTAGCTGCCGGTGTGGTCGTGCGACAGGCGGACGGTTTCGAACGCTGGCAGGTCGCCATACGTCGCATACTGCTGGAACTCGCGGTACCACTCGTTGACATCCCACTGGTCCGAGAAGGTTTGGTCGAAACCGCGGAAGTACACGTCGGTGATCGGCACGAGCGCCGGGTTCAGCTCGGCGGCCTGCACCACCCCGGCGGCGCCCGGGTTGGTGATCGGTTTGCCGCTGGAGTCGGTGGTCGGGCCGATGTTGTTGACCATGAAGCCGTAGTTCCGAACGCTGAGGCCGGCTCGCAAGGCGTCGTCGAAGATGTAGCCGGTCTGCTTCTCGCCATCGAAGTCCGTGGTCGCGATATCGGCGGTCCCGGGCAGCAGGTTGGCCGTGCCGCCGGGTAGGTTGGCGGACAGCGTGGAGTATCGACCGCCGGTCGCAGCATCCCGGTCGGCCTGCGCGGCGAGGCCGACCGGCACGTTGCGGTTGGACCCTTCGGACTCGTAGGACAGGCCGCGGTTGACGAAGGCGTAGTTGATCTGCTGCGTCACCTCCTCGTCGTTGGTGATGCGGCCGCGCATGGACCAGGACCAGCCGTCCATGCTGCCATCGGCAGGGTCCATGAAGTTGTCGAGCGTCACGAAACCGCTGGCCAGCTTGTGGAAGTTGGGGGTGAGCGCCTGGCCGAACTGCGTGATCGACGGGTCGGCGTTCGCGCCGTTCTGAAGGTCGCCGAGTATCTGGTCGAAGGTGCGGTTCTCTTTGACGATGTAGATGATGTGCTTGATCCTGCGGCGGAGGAAGCCCATCACCTGCGCGTCGGACTGGCTCTGCTCCGTGGAATAGCCGTTGTTCTCCGCGACCTGGGCGGTCAGCGGCCCCAGTTCGCGTGCCGCCGGAACGCGCGCGCTGACGAGCGAGGCGTGTTCCAGCTGGAACTGGTACTCGTTGGACGCGCGAGACGCGGCAGCCGCCGCGGCATTCCCTCCAGGGTAGGTGATGCTCGTGATGTTGGCGGTGCCGCCGGCCAGGTTGAGTGGGTTCGGCCCGGTGTCGCTCTTGCCGTTGATGATGTACATCCACGAGCCGTCCTGGCTGAACGTGACATCCTTGGGCGCGTAGGCGGTCGGGATCAGCCCGATCACCGAGTCAGCCTGGCCACCTGCCAGCGGCACGACGGCGATGTTGTTCGCGCCGTTGTTCACGACATACAGCAGCTTGCCATTCGGCGAGATGGTGACGGCATAGGGGGCCGCACCGCGCTGACGGTAGCCTGACAGGACGCCTTCGGGCGCGCGCACGTCGATTTTCTTCTCGACTGTGTTGCTCTGGGTGCTGATCACCGCGACCTGGTCGGTGTTGTCCTCCGCGACGTAGAGCGTCGTCTGGTCGGCGTTGAAGGCCATCCCGTACGGGTTGCCGGCGAGCGGGATGCGACCGACCAAGCGCCCGGTCGTCGGCGAAGACACGTCGAGCACGACGATCTGCCGGTCGCGCGTGGATGACACGTAGGCCGTGCCGTTGCCCTTTACCAGCACCGCGAACGGGTATTCGCCGCCGGCGACGCCGCTGGTGTTCTCGTTGCTGGCCGAATACGGCCGCAGGTCATACTCGTAGCGGACGGCGTTGCTTGCCGTGTCGATCACGCTGACCGAATCGTTGTAGTTGTTGGCGACGACGAGGGTGGCGCCGTCGGCTGAAATCCCAAGGCCGCTCGCGTTGGGCTGCACCGCGAGGCCCACGCCCTGCTTGTTGTGGTTCAGCCCAATCTTCGCAGCGAGCGCGTAGGCGCCGGTGGCGTTGGTGTAGGCATAGACCGCGTCGTCGTTGCCGCCGGTCGCATAGAGCGTCTTGCCGTCCGGCGCCCAGACCAGCCCGACATGGGCGTTGGCCTGCTTGATGACTTGCTTCAACGCCGGCTGCGTCTTGTTGCGGCCCGAAACGTCGTAGAGGAAGATATACTGGGTGGAGTTGGCGGCATCGGTGTTCCCGCTGGCGTCGTTGAGCGAGTTTTGCCCGGCGCAGATGATTGCTAGGAGGGTGCCGTCAGGGCTGAGCCTGGACTGGACCGCTTCGCCGGCGACAAAATTCGGATAGGCCGGCAGCCCGGGGTTGAGCGGCTGCTGAACGGCGCTGGCGAGGATCGTCGGCGTGATGGTGAGGCCGGTGGGAAGCATCGTTCCTGCGGCGCTGCTGGAAGCGGCCTGGTCCGCGCGGGCGAGGGGCGGAGCGGCCAGCACCGTGCTCAGCAGCAAAGCCATCCGGAATGAGTTTTTCAGCCTGAGCATGGGAAATCTCCGAGTTCGGAACTAAACCGGGTGCCTCGGCACCGTCAGCCGAACCGAGTGCTACCTTGTCCGGCACTGGTCGTCCGTGTCGCTTCGATGTCAGTTCTGCTAAATCTCATCGGCAGCCAGGCATTCCTGGCCAGCCCGGGCGTGTCCAAAAGTGGGGCCGGCCCAAAGCGCCTCAGCGCCGGGCAGCCTGCCCGCTGATGTCGATCGGCGAGAGGCTGCGCAACGCGGCGGCGACCTGGTCGGCCAGCTGGCTGAGGGCAAGGCTCATCGCTGACACCAGTTCCGGTGTGCCAGGCCCTGCCGGCTGCGCCGTGACCCGGATCGAGCGGGTGCCGGAGGGGTCGCGGCTACGGCCCTGCTCGACCGCGACCTGCGCCAGCAGGACCACGACGCCGGTAGGGTCCAGGTCGAACCGCTGGATGTCCAGCTCGACCGTGGCGGCCGGGTCCACCGAGATCGTGCCGGCTTCGGTGAACACGCTGCTGCCGGGCAGCCGTTGCTCCAGGTCCAGCGCCAGCACGCGGCCGAACATGTCGCCCAGCGGCTCGCCCCAGCGTTCGCCGCTTTTCAGCTCCAGCCGGCTGGAGGAGCTGTCGCGGACGATCTCCGGACGGTCCAGGTAGCCGGCCAAGCCGGGCCGCGCGATCTTCACGGCCACCGGGCCGCTGGCCGCCGCCTGGCCCGGCACGGCCCGCAAGGTGTAGACCGCCGGGTCTGCCGAGGTGCAGCACGCCAGGGCCATGAGCGCCGGCAGGGCGACCCGCAGCCTCATCGCTCGGCCCCTTGGTTGGCGCGGCCCCGGATCAGCGCCTCCGGATGGCGGTCCAGGAAATCCGTCAGCAGGCGGATGGACCGGGCGGCATCGTTGAACTGGGACATCAGCCGCTCCAGGTCGCGGGAGAACTGGGAGTTGCTGCCATATCCCACATCCACCGAGCCGACGAGCTTGTTGGCGTGGCCGAGCGTTTGCTCCAAATCGGCGCTGATGTCGGGCAACCGCCGCATCAGCGGACTCAACCCGGCATCGGTCCGCTTGATGAGGCCCTGCAGGTCCACCAGGGTCGCCGTGGCAGCGCTGACCGCCTGCTTCAGCTCGGGGCCGCCCACCGTCGTGGTCAAGGTGGCGAGCAGCGAGTTGGCGTTGCTGCCGATCTGGGCGAACGGGATGGCGTTGACGCCCTGCAGGATCTGTGTGGCCGAGCTGACGAGCGAACCGACGCCGCCGCCGATGGTCGGCAGCACCATGTGGTCGCCCTCGAACGTGACCTGGGCTGGCGGCGGGTTGGTCAGGAAGGCGAAGGAGACCGCCAACGCCCCGGTGACATAGCTGGTCGTCTCCAGCTCCGCCCGCATCCCGTGCGCCACCAGGCGCTTGCTGACGGACAATGGGTCATCGACCGTGTCGCCGCCGACCGAGCTGAGCCGCTCGGGCTGCACCTCGATCGCCACGCGGACGCGTGCGGTCGCCTTGGCGGGGTCAAGCTCCAGGCGGATGTCGGTGACGTTGCCCACCTGCTGACCATACACCAGCACGGGTGACCCCCCTGCCAGGCCCGCGGTGGAGGACTCGAAATACATCACATAAGGAATGCGTTGCTTGAACCCGGCGGCATCGGCGGCCGTCTCGTCCGGGTACAGCTCGAAGCTCGCATCCTGCTTGGAACTCGGGGTGTCGCGTCCGTCCTGGGCGGTGCCGAACGTGACGCCGCCCGAGAGGATGGCCTGCAAGGACTGCAGCTCGACGTGCAGACCTTTGCCGCCGAACGAGAGCGTGACGCCGGACGCGTTCCAGAACCGGGTGGCTGTCCGCACCCACTTGTCATAGGGGGCCTTGACGAAGACACGCACCGTTATGGCGCCGTTGCCCTCTGGAAGCTGGTAGCCGAGCACTTCCCCCACCACGATGTCCCGGTAGAACACCGGCGATCCCGAGCCGAGGGAGCCGATGCGGTTCGTCGTCAGGATGAACGTCGTGCCAGGCTCGTCCGAGCGGACGCCCGGCGGATTTTCGAGTCCGGTGAACTCCTTCTCCGTCCGGTTGCCTTTCTGGCCCGGGTCCATCTCGATGTAGCCGCCAGAGATGAGGGTCTCCAACCCGGAGATGTTGCTGCCGGACAGCCGCGGCTTGACGACCCAGAAGCGCGCCTGGTCCGTGAGGTAGGGGTCGGCCTCGCTCGTCATGCGCACGGTGACGATGACGTGGCTCATGTCCGGGGCGAGGCGGATGCTGTTGACGGTGCCGAGATCGACCGCTTTGTGCTTGACCTTGGTCTGCCCCGCCGTCAGCCCCTCCGCGCCCTTGAACGTCAGCACGACCTCCGAGCCGCGCTGCGACAGGGTGGTGTAGGCCAGGTAGCCGCCGATAAGGACCGCGACGATGGGCAGTATCCATACGAAGGAGAACGCCGATTGGCGCCTGACGGTGGCCTGGGGCGCATCGGGCCGGTCGGGAGCGGGCGGAGCGTCGTTCATGCGGCTCTCGATCGGGCTGTCATGCCGGGCCGCCGCTTGGGAACGGCGGCCGGCCTGCGCGGCTTGGCGGAAGCGTTCGAGTCCGCGGCGTCCCACATCACCCGCGGGTCGAAGCACGTGGTGGCGACCATGGTCAAGACGACGACCGTGCCGAAGCAGATGGCGCCCAGCCCGGGCGTGATCGTGGCGACGGTCCCGGCCCGCACGAGGCTGGTCAGGGTGGCGAGCATGAAGATGTCGATCATCGACCAGCGGCCGATGAAATCGACCAGGCGATAGAGCCGGGTACGGTCGGCAAGCCGCCAGGACGAATGGCGGAGCGTCATGACCAGCATGACGGACAGGCTGACCAGCTTGAACAGCGGCACCATGATGCTGGCGACGAAGACCAGCAGGGCCAACGGCCACATGCCTGCCTTGAGCAGCTCCTGGGCTCCGCCGATGATGGTCGAAGGCGCCGACGCCCCCAGGCGGGTCGTTGTGAGGACGGGAAAGTAGTTGGCCGGCACATAGAGGATGGTTGCGGCGAACAGCAGCGCCCAGGTGTTGGGGATGCTGTTGCGTTTGCGCGGGCGCAGCACGGCGGTGCAGCGAGGACAGCGACCGCCGGGTTCGGCATGGCTCACCAGCCCGCACACGTCGCACCCGAGCTGGGGGCCAACGCGGCCGGGCCGTGCGGCCGGCCGCGCCGTCGGGACGATGCCGCGCGCCTCCATGGCCTCCCAGACGTCGTCTGAATCGAGCAGGTAGTCGGCCGTGACCATGGTCATCATCAGAGCGGCCACGGCATACAGCGCCGCTCCGGTTTCCACCGTGGCGATCGCGCCCAGGCGGGTGAACGCGACGAAGACGCCGAGCAGGAACACCTCGACCATCGCCCAAGGCCCGATGACCCGGTAGAGCTTGAAAAGCTGCGGCAGCCAGCGAGGCGGGTTTGCCGTCCGCAAGCCCAGCATGACCGTCAGCATGACGGAGATCTTGGCGAGCGGCGCCATGATGGCCGTGATCGTGACGATGCAGGCAAGCTCCCAGGTGCCATCGACCCAAAGCGCTCCCGGCAGCGACAGAACCGTCGTCTGGCGCTGCTGCCCCAGGATGTCGACGAACAGGAAGGGCGAAGTCATGGCGACCAGGTAGATCACCAGGGAAGTGAGGGTGAGCGCCAGGCAGCGCTTGAGCCCGTGGGAGCGGGTGCGCCGCAGCGTCCCGTCGCAGCGCACGCAGTTGGCCTCGGCGTTGAGCGGCAGCTCCGGGATTGCCTGGATCAGGCCGCAACTGGGGCATTCCCGCGCCCGGTCGTCGTCGAGAGTGTTTGTCATGCCAGTCGAAAATGCCTGAATCGCCGGACAGTGGCCAGGGTGGTTGCAGGCGTACGCGATGACGTGCGTTGCACGGATTGGGCCTTCTTGCGGCGGCGGTTCCGGGGAAGAACCCGGCATTGCGGCAGTTGGGAGTGAACGGTATATCCTCGGCGTGCGCCGGCGTAGCTCAGGGGTAGAGCAACTGATTCGTAATCAGTAGGTCCGCGGTTCAATTCCGCGCGCCGGCACCATGACGACGCGGTCCGTCACGGGGCGCGGCTGCGCCTCCCGTTCCGCATGTCCCTGACGGATTTGCCTGACAGGATAGCCAGGCCGCCCAGCAGGCTGCCTGAGATGAAGTGGATCAGCGAGAGTAACGCCAGATAGAGTAGGCTCATGCGTTGGTTCCAGGCGGCTGCGTCATCCGGCGCAGAGCCAGCGCGGCCAGCACGGCTGCAGCCCCGAAGGCGACCCCGCTGGCCACCGACACGCTGACGACAAGACTGGAAAGCAGCCCTGGACGCGATAGCAATCTCACGGAACGCCTACTCCTGGTCGTGGTCGCCCGGTAATTCGGGCACTTGCATACTGGCGGCCTGTCGAGCCGACTTGCAATGCTGCGCGGCTGGATTGCCGCTGAGGCCAGCGCGCCGTGTCATCTGCTGCAAAAGCAACCCACTCGCCTAAAGCAACAAGAATATCATTGATAGTTCTTTGCAATACCTTTGTAGAGCAATTCCAACGGCGGCATCCGCTTTTCGGCCTATCTGGCCAGGGCAGACCCTGGAGTGATTAACGTTTTGTTCATACCATTGCCCTACTTACTCATCTCTGGATGACGCTAGAAAACACTAACGCAACAAAAATGGTATTTTTTAAGACACAGTATAAAAATTGTTATTATTTTTATCTAATTAGGAAAACAAATTCGTTCAAATTTCAGCGTAAAATTAATTTTCACGCAGAGTTGACTAATTTGTATTTAGTTTATAACTTATCAGACGGGTCAAATAGGTTTCCAGCGTGGTCTAGCCAGGAGTTTACCCTGAATGTCTCTCACTCAAAATCCTTTTGCTGAGGACCCCGAATACTTGAGCACGAGAAATAGAACAAGCGGCGCGCAAGCTCTCTCCGGCATAGTTCAGGAACGACCAGTCGTTTCACCTAGAGCTTGGATCGGCAAAGATCACATCAAAGTCGTAAGCAAACCAATTTTGAGTTCAAATAGCGTCACATTCATCGATCTATTGCGCGCTTTGGCAGCCAGCTTCGTCTTGCTGGATCATGCCAGCTCACTCTTTGGATCAAACCACGTCGCTTCGGGTGCCTTCGGCGTCAGCGTGTTCTTCATCTTGTCGGGATTCCTGATCTGTCAGTCCAGCCTGGTTCGGCTGCAACGGCCAGGATCCCATTTCAGCCCCTACCTGATCGACCGGTTCTCGCGCATCTTCACAGCCTACATCCCCGCGCTGGTCCTGGTCGCCCTGGTCAATGCCGCCGTCGATCTGCACTATAAAGGGCAGGACGGCACATCGACAGGGCTGACGGCCCTGCTGGGCAACATGCTCCTGCTCCAGAACTATCCGTTCTTCCAGGCCGCGCACCGCCTGGTCGGGGATGCCTGGTACATCCGGCCCTACAACACGGCGGAACCGTTCTGGACCATTCCCATTGAGTTCTCGATCTACATCGTGTTCGGCCTGGGGTTCTTCCAGCTCATCCGCCAGGAGCGCGTCAGCTGGCTGGTCGGCACAGGCCTGGGCCTGGCCGCCTTACCCGTGGTCATATGGAATGCGGCCGCGGGCGGCGGCAACGGCCTGAGCCTGGTTTGGCTGTTTGGCGCCGTGACGGCTTATTTCTGGGTAACGACGGCACAGCACAGCGCGCGCAAGCTGCACCTCGGCTGCATCTTCGGCGCACTGGCCCTCGCTTGCCTGGTCGGGCGCGGCCTGAAGACGGATTGGAACCTGCAGGATCTCGGCATGGCCGCATGCGAGGCGGTGATCTTCCTCAGCGGGATCGCGATCATGGATGGCATCCCCGCATTGCCGCATCTGGTGCGCCGCACCTGCACGGTGCTCGCGTCATACAGCTATAGCCTCTACCTCGTGCACAACACCGTCTTCATCGTGGTGCGTCAGACGTTAGGCGGCATCTTGGGAGCAGCGACGCTTCCAGTTGCGTTGGCAGCGGCACACTTGGTCGCTATCGCGATGTACCTGCTGTTCGAGCGGCACTACCGCCACGTCGGCAAGGTGTTGAAGCGGATGCTCCTTGGCCAGCGGGCCGGAAAGCGTGACGCCGCCTTCGCAGCGTCGATGACCCCCACTTCCTAGACCGCCGTCCGACTTGCTGGAGCGCTCCGTTAAATAAAAGACCCGCAGAAGCAGAGCGTTGGAGCGTGGACCGTGGGCTTGTTGACACGGTCCACGCCAATCATCGACGCCCACCGGAACGCCGCCTGGACAAAGGCGGCCGTTCCGATGGCATGACGGGTTGGGCTGTGGCGGAAACGCCCAGGTTCAGGCGTATGCCGGCGTGGCGGCCATGTTGCGATGGTGCTCCAGGCTCTTGGGACGTACGGCTTCCAGGATGGCACGGGCACGGTCCATCTCTGCCGCCGGTCCGTGCGCCATCACCAGGAAATCGTCGGCCTTGATCGCCGTCTCATACTCGATGACGCTGTCCTTGGGGATGCCGATGCTGGCGATGGCAGCGCCGATTGCGCTCAGCCCGCCCACCACGATGGTGCCCTCGACGGCGGAGAGGGCGGCGGCAGCCAGGTATCCCAGCACGACCACATGGCCGATGACGGGAATGGTCAGGAACAGCCCGCCGAAGAACAGGCCCCACATCCCGCCCCAGAAAGCGCCGCGCGACCCCCAGAACTTCACCCGGTCGCCGACGTTGTAGAAGCCCGCGACCTTTTCCTCGGTGTGGTAGCCTTTGCCGATCACGCTGAGCTGCTTCGGGTTGAAGCCAGCGGCCGAGAGCTGCTTGATCGCCGAATCCGCGCCGGCATGGTCGCCGAACACGGCGACAACGGCATCATCTATCTGCATAAGGTATTCCTTTGTAAGCATGGTCGAATGTTCAGGGTGAAGGTGCTGCCCAGCTGTTCGACGTTGCACTTTACCGGCTTGCCAGCTTCCAGGGCGAGGGTCGGAAACTACTCAAGGCGATCTCTCCCGCGGGCATGGCGGACCGGACCGGCCGTCCGAAACTCGCTCCCTGCTTGTGACCCGGCATGCTTGTGACCCAGCCCATGCGGAACTACGGTGAGCCCTCGCCGCACCGAAGGAACTGCATGACCGCCCGACCGACCCAGAAGCGCGTGCTGCTCAAAGTGTCGGGCGAGGCCTTGATGGGCAGCCGCGACTACGGCCTAGACGGCGACACCCTGCTACGCATCGCGACGGACGTGTCGGACGTGGCGGCGGAGGGCCACCAGGTTTGCCTGGTGATCGGCGGCGGCAACATCTTCCGCGGCATCTCCGCTGCGGCCCGCGGCATGGACCGGGCGCAGGCCGACTACATGGGCATGATCGCGACCGTGATGAACGCGCTCGGCTTGCAGAACGCGCTGGAGAAGGCCGGCGTGCCGACCCGGGTGCAGTCCGCCATCCCCATGGCCAGCGTGTGCGAGCCCTACATCCGCCGCCGGGCCATGCGCCACATGGAGAAAGGCAGGGTGGTGATCTTCGCTGCCGGCACCGGCAACCCGTTCTTCACCACGGACACCGCGGCCGCCCTGCGCGCGGTGGAGATGGGGTGCGAGACGCTGCTCAAGGGCACCCAGGTCGATGGCGTGTATGCCGCCGACCCGCGCAAGCAGCCGGACGCGGAGCGTTACGAGCAGCTCACCTACCATGACGTGCTGGCGCGCGATCTCGCCGTCATGGACGCGGCCGCCATCAGCGTGGCCCGCGAGAACGGGCTGCCGATCATCGTCTTCAACATCCACGCCGCCGGCGCGTTCGCGCAGGTCATGCGGGGCGAAGGGCGCTTCACCACCATCATCGAAAAGCCCTAGATAGAGCCGAGCTTCAATCGACCTGGATGACGAGGTGCTGCCGTGCCTGCCGACCTGCCCATCCTCAAGACTGACCTGACCCGCCGCATGGACAGCGCCATGGAGACGCTGCGGCGGGAGTTCGCCGGCTTGCGCACCGGCCGCGCCAGCCCCGGCCTGCTGGAGCCGGTGAAGGTCGAGGCGTACGGCACGGAGGTGCCGATCACCCAGGTCGGCACCATCGGCGTGCCCGAATCGCGCATGCTGACGGTGCAGGTGTGGGACAAGTCGATGGTCGGCGCGGTGGAACGCGCCATCCGCGACTCCGGCCTGGGCCTCAACCCGGCTTCCGATGGGCAGGTCGTGCGGGTGCCCATCCCGCAGCTCACCGCCGAACGCCGCACCGAGCTGGCCAAGGCGGCGGGCCGGTATGGCGAGGGCGCCAAGGTCGCGATCCGCGGCGTGCGGCGCGACGGCATGGAGCAGATCAAATCGGCGGAAAAGAAGCATGAAATCGGCGAGGACGAAGCCAAGACCTGGTCCGACGAAGTGCAGAAGCTGACGGACCAGTATATCAAGCGCATCGACGAGGGCCTTGTCGACAAGGAACGCGAGATCAAGCAAGTCTGATGCGGCGCTATGGCACCATCACGCTGGGAGGGCAGGCGGACGCGAGGGCGCCCGTCATGGCGCCGGCCGCAGACCGCTCGCTCCCGGCCCATGTCGCCATCATCATGGACGGCAACGGCCGCTGGGCGGCCGGCCGGGGGCTGCCCCGGGTGGCGGGCCACCGCGCCGGCGCAGACGCGGTGCGCCGCGCGACCGAGTCGGCGATACGCTGCCGGGTCGGCTGGCTGACCCTGTATGCCTTCAGCAGCGAGAACTGGAGCCGGCCGCCCTCCGAGGTGCTCGACCTGACCGGCCTGCTGCGCCACTACATCCGGCAGGAGCTGGCGGAGCTGAAGCGGCAAGGCGTGCGGCTGCGCATCATTGGCGACCGCGACCGCTTCGACGCCGACATCCGCGGCAGCCTCGAGAGGGCCGAGCGTGAGACGTCCATCAACACCCGCCTGAACCTCAACATCGCCCTGTCCTACGGCGCGCGGGCGGAAATCGCCGCCGCCGCCCGCCGCGCCGCGGAAGCCGCGCGGGACGGCACGCTCGACCCGGCGACCCTGGACGAGGCGGCGTTCTCCGGCCTGCTCGCCACGGCAGGGATGCCGGATCCGGACCTGGTGGTGCGCACCAGCGGCGAGCGGCGGCTGAGCAACTTCCTGCTCTGGCAATCCGCCTACGCCGAGCTGGTGTTCACCGACGTGCTGTGGCCGGATTTCGGCGAGGCCGAGTTCGACAATGCCCTGGCCGAGTTTGCCCGCCGCGAGCGGCGGTTCGGCGCACGCCCTGGCTGAGCGCGGCACACGCTGGGCGGATTTGCGGCTGCGGATGGCCTCGGCGGCGGTGTTGGCGCCTTTGGTCCTGCTATGCGCCTGGCACGGCGGCTGGCCGTTTCTCATCCTGCTTGCGGCGGCTCTGGCCGGGCTGGCCTGGGAATGGGGAAGCATGTGCCGCTGGCGGGCTGTCCCCCTGGCGCTGGGCCTGCTCTATGCCGTCATCGCCATGGCGTCCCTCGCCGTCCTTCGCTCCCTCTTCGGGGCCATGGGCGTGTTCTTCATCCTTGCCGTGGTATGGTGCAGCGACATCGGCGCCTACGGAGCTGGCCGGTTTGTGGGCGGGAGACGTTTGGCTCCGTCCATTTCCCCGGGTAAGACTTGGAGCGGAGCTGCCGGAGGGCTTTTGGCGGCAATGGCAGGCGGTATGCTGACGGCTGGGATCAACGTTTCGGTCATGCTGGTTGCGGCCCTGCTCGGTGTCGCGTCCCAACTCGGCGACCTTGGCGAAAGCGCCCTCAAACGCCGCTACGGCGTGAAGGATTCTGGCCGGTTGATTCCAGGCCATGGCGGCATGCTGGATCGGTTGGACGGGCTCATGGCAGCCTCGATCGTCGCAGGTCTGGTGCTGGCAGCCGAAGTTTCGAGGGGCGGAAGCGTTTGGCCATGAGAACCGTCACAGTCCTCGGCAGCACCGGCAGCGTCGGTTGCAGCACGGTCGATCTGCTGCTCGCCCACCGGGGCCGCTTCCAAGTCCGTTGCCTTACCGGCGGGCGCAACGCCGCCGTGCTGGCGCAACAGGCCATCGCCCTCGGCGCCGAGCTCGTGGTCATCAGCGACCCGGCGCAGCACGCCGCCTTGCGGGACGCCCTGGCGGGCCACCCCATCCGTACTGAAGCGGGCGCCGATGCCGTGACCGAGGCAGCCGCGATCCCGTCCGATTGGACCATGGCCGCCATCACCGGGGCAGCGGGCCTGCCCTCCACCCTGGCCGCCATCCGGCGCGGCGGCGTCATCGCCTTCGCCAACAAGGAAGCCCTGGTCTGCGCCGGCGAGATCATGCTGCAAGCGGTGCAGGACGCCGGTGCCACTCTCCTGCCAGTCGATTCGGAGCACAACGCGGTGTTCCAGGCCATGGCGGAGGGCAATGGCGGGGCGGTGGAGCGCATCATCCTGACCGCGTCCGGCGGCCCGTTCCGCACCGCATCCATGGCCGAGATGCGGGCCGCGACGCCTGAGGCGGCGCTGCGCCATCCCGTCTGGTCGATGGGGAGCAAGATCAGCATCGATTCCGCCACGATGTTCAACAAGGGACTGGAGCTGATCGAGGCGGCCCGCTTGTTCAGCCTGCCGGAAAGCCAGGTCGAGGTGCTGATCCACCCGCAATCGGTGGTGCACGGCCTGGTCTGCTACGCGGATGGCAGCGTGCTGGCCCAGCTTGGCAGCCCGGACATGCGCATCCCGATCGCCCACACCCTGGCCTGGCCGGAGCGTCTGCCCACGGCATCGCCCCGGCTGAACCTGGCCGCCGTCGCCCGGCTGGAGTTCTCGGAGCCCGACCCGGTGCGCTTTCCCGCCCTGCGCCTGGCACGGGATGCCTTGCGGGCCGGCGGCGGCGCTCCCACCATCCTCAACGCCGCCAACGAGGTCGCCGTCGAGGCGTTCCTGGGCCGCCGGATCGGCTTCCTTGAGATTGCAGCGGTGGTGGAAGCCGTGCTGGACCGGATGGGCGCGCCGCCAGCGGCCACGCTGGAAGAAATCATGGCGCTGGACGCCGGTGGGCGGATGGCGGCCAGGTCGGTGCTGGGCAAGTCCGCTCTGCCCGCAGCATGAGGACGAAGCCATGACCTTCCTGCCTGATGCCGTGCGCACCATCGGCTCCTTCATCCTGGTGCTCGGCGTGCTCGTGTTCATCCACGAGATGGGCCACTACCTCGCAGCGCGGTGGCGCGGGGTTCACGTGGAGGCGTTCTCCATCGGGTTCGGTCATCCGATCGCCCGCTGGACCGACCGGGTCGGCACGGAATGGCGGCTGTGCTGGCTGCCGCTCGGCGGCTACGTCAAGCTGCATGGCCAGGAGCGCCCGCAGGACGTGTCGCCCGAGGTGCAGGCAGGTTGGCAGGCTGGGCGCACCTTCCACGAGAAGCCGGTGCTGTCCCGGGCCATCGTGGTCGCCGCCGGTCCAGTCGCCAACTTCGTGCTGGCTGCCGTGCTGTTCAGCATCATGTTCGGCATCCAGGGCGAGCCGGGCGACCCGGTGGTGCAGACGGTGCTGCCGGGTTCGGCCGCCGCGTCGGCGGGCTTGCTGGACGGGGACCGCATCACCGACATCTCTGGCCGCAGGATCAACAGTTTCGAAGACATCGTTCACGTTATATCGGCCAGTCCTGGCCAGGCTCTGCAACTGCAAATCCTCCGCGCCGGCGCACCGCTGACGATCGGGGTCACGCCCGGGTCGCAGGACGACGGCGGCGGCGGCAAGCTCGGCGTGCTCGGGATCGCGGGTGCGCTGCGCCCGGTCGACCCGGTCGGCGCGGTGCTGGACGGCGTGCAGCACACCTACGACGTGGCTGCGCAGACGCTTGCCGGCGTCTGGCAGATCGTCACCGGGCAGCGGGGCGCGTCCGGGCTTGGCGGGCCGCTGAAGATTGCGCAGTTGTCGGGCCAGGTCGCGCAGCACGGCCTTGGCAGCCTGGTGACGTTCATCGCCCTGCTGTCGGTCAATTTGGGCCTGATCAACCTGTTCCCGATTCCCATCCTGGATGGCGGCCACCTGGTGTTCTACGCAGCCGAGGCCATCCGCGGCCGCCCGCTGCCGCCCCGCGCGCTGGAGATCGGCTTCCGCGCCGGCTTGGCGTTGATCGCATGCCTGTTCGTCTTTGCGACATGGAACGACCTGACCAGCTTCGGGCTGTTCCGCTGGATGGCTGGCCTGATCGGCTGACCCGGCTGACGCCCCTGATGGTGCCTCCCGGACGGGCGCCGGCGGCACTGCACTGACAAACCAGCGAAGCCATGGCTTGGCGGTTGGCCACGATCTGCCTACAAGCGCCCGTCCCGGAGGGTCTGAACTCTTTGTCCCGAACTCGCGTCCTGCTTCTCACCGCTGCCTGCGTTGCCGGACTCCCTGCTGGCGCGGATGCCCAGACGCCGCCTAAGCGGCCGGTTGCGGCCCAGGTCCGGCCCGTCGCAGACATCGGCCTGGGCGACCCGAGCATGACGGTCTCGGCCATCAACGTCGTTGGCAACAAGCGTATCGAGAGCGGGACCATCGCGTCCTACATGCTGGTCCAGGCGGGCGACCGTTTCGAGGCGGACCGGATCGACCGCAGCCTCAAGACCCTGTACGCCACCGGCCTGTTCAAGGACGTGATGATCACGCGGGAGGGTTCCACCCTTGTGGTGAAGGTGGTCGAGAACCCGATCATCAACCGCATCATGTTCGACGGCAACCGCAAGGTCACCGACGACACCCTGCGTCCGGTGCTGGAATTGCGGCCCCGGGCGGTGTTCACGGCCGACCTGGCGCAGGCCGACCGGCAGAAGATTCTCGATCTGTATGCAAAGAAGGGCCGCTTCGGCGCAACCGTGACGCCGAAGGTGATCCGGCTCGCGGACAACCGCGTGGACCTGGTGTTCGAGGTCAACGAGGGCAGGGTCACCCTCGTCAGCCGCATCGGCTTCGTCGGCAACCATGCCTTCGGCGAGGACCGGTTGCGGGAGATCGTCAGCACCCGGCAGCAGGCGTTCTACCGCATCCTTTCCAGCAGCGACAACTACGACCCGTCGCGCATCGAGTACGACAAGGAGCTGTTGCGCCGGTTCTACCTGAAGAACGGTTACGCCGACTTCGAGGTCCGCAATGCCACTGCCGAGCTGGCGCCCGACCACACCTCGTTCTTCGTCACCTTCACGCTGAACGAAGGCGCGCGCTACACCGTGAACTCGGTCACCATCGAGTCACGGCTGCCCAACCTCAAAGGCGAGGACCTGCTGACCAGCGTCGAGCAGGAGAAGGGCCAGATCTACGACGGCGAGGCGGTCGAACGCTCGGTGGACGCCGTGCAGGATGCGGCGCAAGGACGCGGCTACAACTTCGTCCTCGTGCGTCCCCGCATCGCGCGCGATGCGGCCAAGCACACGGTGGACCTGGTTTTCGACGTGACGGAAGGCCCGCGCGTCTATGTCGAGCGGATCGACATCGAGGGCAACACCCGCACCAAGGACAAGGTCATCCGCCGCGAGATGCAGATGGGGGAGGGTGACGCGTTCAACGCCGCCGCCATCCGCCGCTCGCGCCAGCGGCTGACCGACCTGGGCTACTTCAACACGGTCAACATCACCTCGGCGCCCGGCAGCGCGTCGGACAAGGCGGTGGTCACGACGGTCGTGGACGAGAAAGCGACGGGCGAGATCAGCCTCGGCGGCGGCTTCTCGACCGACGCGGGCGCCCTGCTGAGCGCCGGGTTGCGTGAGAAGAACCTAGTCGGCACTGGCCTCGACGCGAGCCTTTCGGGCGTGCTGGCGCAGTTGCGGTCGGAAATCGACTTCTCGCTGACCGACCCGTACCTGTTCGACCGCAACCTGGTCGGCGGCATCGACCTGTTCGATGTCAACAACAACAACCAGCAGATATCGAACTACAACGAGCAGCGGCTTGGCGGCGCGTTGCGGCTCGGATACGAGATCGGCGACCATTTGCGCCAAGCGATCACCTACTCCGCCGTGTCGCGCAACGTGAACAACATCATCCCCGGCGCCAGCCTTTATGTCCAAGACCAGTCCGGGGCCAGCTTCCTGTCGCAAGTCGGCCAGACGCTGACGCTGGACTACCGAGACAGCCGCGCGGACCCGCGTGCCGGCTTCATCATCCGCTACGGCTTCGACTTTGCCGGCCTCGGCGGGACGACGACCTACGTCCGCAACAAGATCGACGGCACGTTCTTCTTCCCGCTCGAACGCTACACCGGCGACAGCGACTGGGGAATCGCGGTGTCCGCCAGCGCCGGCTACCTCGCTCCCATCGGCCGGCCGGAAAACCTGATCGACCGCTTCTTCCTTGGCGGCGACAATCTGCGCGGCTTCCTGTCAGGCGGCGCCGGGCCGCACTCGGTCCCGATCTTCGACCCGGCGCACAGCGTGCTGTACGGCAGCGACAGCGTTGGCGGCAAGCTCATCTACACCCAGTCCACCGAGCTTCGCTTTCCGCTGCCGATTTCAGCGGATCTTGGGCTTTCCGGACGCGCCTTCGTGGACGCAGGCGGCCTGGCGTTCGTCAACACCGCCCCGGCGCAGTTCGCCACGGACTTCTACAACAACATCATCCCCGGTGGCGTAAGGCAGCCGCTTTACAGCCAGAACGACCTCACGCCCCGGGTCGGCGCTGGTTTCGGGGTTTCCTGGAAGTCACCGTTCGGCCTGATAAACGTTGACCTGGCTGACCCGGTGCTAAAGAGGCGGTATGACCAGACCCAGATATTCCGGTTTGGCTTCGGCACGAGGTTCTGAATTGAGCACCAAGATCATGCGTTCCCCCATGCGGTTGGCTGCCGCTCTCGCCGTGGCTTGCCTGCTGTCCGGCGCTGGACAGGCCCTGGCGCAGGGCTACTTCGTCCCGCCGCAGCCGGCTGCCCCGAAGGCCGCGCCCGCCCCACGCCCTGCCC
>CAXTPP010000020.1:0-36279 GCA_964246185.1 uncultured Acetobacteraceae bacterium | reverse complement strand
CAGCGAACACCGGGCGGACGCCCGCGCCGAGCAGCATGATGCCGACCGCGGCCTGGGCGCACAGGAAGCCGCCCGCGTTGGCCAGCGCCGCGCGCCCAAAAAGGCGGTGGCGCGCCTGCCCGGCCGCGGCGTCCCGCGCCTGCACCGCAGCCAGGGTGCGGCCCTCGGCGGCGAACATCCGAACCTCCCGCAGGCCGGACAGCGCATCCAGCACGGCGACGCGCAGGGCCGCCGTGCGCTCGGTCGCTTCCGCGCCCAGCGTGGCGGCCAGGCGTGCGGCGAGCAGCGGCAGGACGAAGGCGGCGACGGCGAACAGGCCGGTGGCGGCCAGCGCCTCCGGCCGCAGCGCCCCGCCAGAGCCGACCAGCGCCACCAGCAAGACCACGAACAGCGCCGCGGCGACCAGCAACGGCACCAGGATGCGGAGGTAGAGCCCGTCCAGCGCCTCCACGTCCGCCACCAGCCGGGCCGTGAGGTCCCCCGAGCGTTGCATGCCCAGCCCGCCGGCCGAGCGCAGGGCCAGGCGGCGGAAGAACCACACCCGGAGATCGGCCAGGGCGCGGAAGGTCGCGTTGTGGGTGGCCAGCCGCTCGGCGTAGCGCAGCGCCACCCGCGCCGGGCCGAGCACGGCCAACGGGACTGCGAAGGCGGACCCGGCGCCCAGCAGCAGCACGGCCACGTTGGCGCCCGCCAAAGCCAGCAACGCGGCTCCCGTCAGCCCCGAGGCCAGCGCCACGGCGGCGGCGAACGCCAGCCCGGGCCAGCGCCGCCGCCACAGCGCCAGAATGTGGCCCAACGGGGCCAGGACCGCGTTCATGCCGCACCCCTTGCCACGCCTTGGACCGCGACGACCTGGCCGTCACGCAAGTCCAGGCGGCGGGTGCCGAGCCGGCTGGCAACGGCGGAGTGGCTGGCCATCACCACGGTGCGGCCCACGGCCAGGCGGCGCAGGCTGTCGATCACGTCGCCTTCGGTCGCCGGGTCCAGGTGCGCGGTCGGCTCGTCGAGCAGCAGCAAGGGGGCGTTCTTCAGGAAGGCCCGGGCGATGGCCACGCGCTGCGCCTGGCCGCCGGAGATGCCGAAGCCGGCTTCGCCCAACGGGGTGTCGAGGCCTTGCGGCAGGGTGTCCAGCAGGCTGGCCAGGCGTGCGCCCTGGGCCGCGGCGTCCACCTCGGCGTCGGTCGCGTCGGGGCGGGCGAAACGGATGTTGTCGCGGATGGTGCCGGCGAACAGCACGGGGCGCTGGCCGATGGCCGCCGTCATGCGGGTCAGCGCCTCCGGCACGATGGCGCCGATGTCCGCGCCGTTGACCAGGATGCGCCCGCTCTGCGGCGGCACGAAGCCGAGCAGCAACTCGATCACGGTCGATTTGCCCGCGCCGGACGGGCCGGCCAGCACCAGCGTCTCCCCGGCGGGCACGCGGAAGCTCACGTCTTCCAGCGCCGGGCCGCGCGCCGGGTCCCAGGTGAAGCCGACGTGCTCGAAGGCTATGCTCACCCCGCGCGCGGCGACGGTGCGGACCGGGGCGGATGGCAGCGCCACGGCCGGGGCGGGCGGGACGGCGGCAATGGCCTCCGCAGCGCCGGCAGCCTGGGAGCGGTCCTGGTAGGCAAGCGAGAAGGCGCGCAGGGGAGCGAAGAATTCCGGCACCATCAGCAGCGCGAACAGCGCGTGCGCCGGGTCGAGCCGGTGCGCCATGGCGGCGTGGCCGTAGCGGATGGCGAGGATGACCAGGGCCAGCGCGGTGGCGCAATCCAGCGCGGCGGAGGCCAGGAACGCCACGCGCAGCACCCGCATGGTGCGGCGGCGCAGCTCATCGGCGGCCCGGCCCAGCGCAGCGGCTTCGTCCCCGGCGCGTCCGGCCAGCACGATGGTGGAGATGCCGCGCACCCGGTCCAGGAAACGCGCCTGCAAGCGGCTCAGCGCCGTGAGCTGGCGGCGGGACGCGGCGGCCGCGCCGATGCCGGACACCGCCTGCGCCACCGGCACCAGCAGCCCCGCCCCGCCCAGGATCAATGCGCCGCGCCAGTCCACCGCGGCCACCGCCGCCAGCACGAGCAGTGGCGAGACGATGGCGAGCGTGGCGGCGGGCAGCCAACGCGCGAACAGCCCGTCCAGCGCGTCGATCCGGTCCACGGCGGTGGTGGCGAAGTGCGAGGAGTGCTCGCGCCGCAGGATGGCCGGCCCAGCGGCCAGCAGGCGGCGCATGATGTCGGTCCGCAACCCAGCCCGCGCCCGGTCGCTGGCCCGTGCGGCCAGCCGGTCGGACGCGTAGGCCAGCGCGGCCCGGCCCAGCGCCGCCAGCCCGAACCCGGCCAGCGCCCAGGCGGCTGGCGGCGAGCCGTCCCGCAGCGCCGTGCCCAGGATGATGGCGATGCAGCCGCCCTGCGCGATGGCGAGCAGGGTGCCCAGGGCGCTGCACAGCACGACGGGGCGGGCAGCCCGGCGGCCTGCCTTGATCTCGGCGCCAAGCCATGTTTTCGCCGCTGCGGTCTGTTCGCTCATGATACGGCCATTTGGCCGCTCCTTTGCCGCGTGTCAGCAGCCTGGGGGGTTAAACCTTCGTCAGGCCTGGAAGAAGGAAGCGGCCTCTAGGCCAATGCGGCCTTGGCGGTCTCCGCAAGATAGCGGGCGGCGTCGGGCAGGATGGCGTCGTTGAAGTCGTAGTGCGGGTTGTGCAGCTCCCGTCCGCCCTCGCCGGAGCCGTTGCCGATCCAGATGAACGCGCCGGGGCGGTGCCGCAGGTATGCGCCGAAATCCTCGCTCGCCATGGATGGCGCCAGGTCCCGCCGCACCGGCAGGCCGGCGGCGGCGGCGGCGGATGCGGCAAGCTCGGCCTCCGCCGCGGCGTTGGCGACGCCGGGCACGCCGCGGGTGAACTCCACGCTGGCGGCCACCCCGAACGCGGCGGCCACCCCGGCCACCACGCGGTGGATCGCCTCCTCCATCTGGGCGTGCACGGCGGGGCGGTGCGAGCGGTAGGTGCCGCGCATCACGGCGCGGTGCGGAATCTGGTTCATCGCCATCCCGCCATCGACCGTGCAGATGGACAGCACGGCCGACTCCACCGGATCGACGTTGCGCGACACCACGGATTGCAGCGCCACCAGCACGTGGGCGGCGGCCAGCACCGGGTCCCGCGTGAGGTGCGGCATGGCGGCGTGCCCGGCGTGGCCCTCCAGCGCCACTTCCAGCCGCGCGCCCTGCGCCATCACCGGGCCGGCGTGGACCGCTGCCTCGCCCGCGGGCAGGCCGGGCCAGTTGTGGTAGCCAAACACCCGCTCCATCGGGAAGCGTTCGAGCAGGCCGTCGTCCAGCATGGCTTGCGCGCCGCCGAAGCCCTCCTCCGCCGGCTGGAACACCAGCTGCACCGTGCCGGACCAGCCCGGCTCGCGGCTCAGCAGGGCAGCCGCGCCGAGCAGGCTGGCGGTGTGGCCGTCATGGCCGCAAGCGTGCATCACGCCGGGGACGGAGGAGGCGTGCGGCGCGCCGGTCTGCTCCTCGATGGCCAGGGCGTCCATGTCGGCGCGCAAGCCGACGCTGCGGTTGGACTGGCCCCGGCTGAGGGTGGCCACCACGCCGTGGCCGCCGATTGCTGTGGCGAACGGGATGCCCAGCTCCGTCAGCCGCTCGGCCACGAAGCCGGCAGTCTCCTGTTCCTGCAACGAAAGCTCCGGATGGGCGTGCAGGTGGTGACGCCACTGCGTCATGGCTTGGGCCAAGGCCGGATCGAAGCCGGCGGGAGGAAGTGAGTTCATGCGGCAGTATCCTGCCCTGCGGCCGCAGCGTCCAGGGGCGCCGCAGTGGCCGGCTGCACCACGAGGCGGACGGCGTAGCGGGTGCCGTCACTCTCCTTCATGTCGCCCTCCTTCACGTCAAGCGTGGCGCCGAGCTGGCGCGCGAAGCCGCGGATCAGCTGCAGGCCGATCCCGTCCCGCCTGCCCGGCTCCCACTCCCCCTTGCCGGCAACGATGCCCACGCCGTCGTCGGAGATGACCAGGTCCAGGCCGCCGCCGCGCTCGGTCAGGGTGACGCTGACGGTGCCCGGACGTCCGTCGGGGAAGGCGTACTTCATCGAGTTGGTCACCGCCTCCGTCACGATCAGGGAGAGCGGCACGGCCTGGTCGCTAGACATGCGAAGCTCCGGCGCCTCGATGACCAGGTGGATGCGCTCGCCCTCCTTCTCGCCCATGGCCTGGAACAGCTGGCCGCACAGCTCCGTCAGGAAGGAGCGCATGTTGATCGTGTGCAGCCCGCCATCGGCGTACAAGTGCCGGTGCAGCGTCGCCAGCGCGCGCACCCGGTCGCGGGCGGCCTGGAACTCGGCCTGGGCTTCTGGGACGCGGATGCGGGTCGCCTGCAGGTTCAGCAGGCTGGCGACCACTTGCAGATTGTTCTTCACGCGATGGTGGATTTCGAGCACCAGCAAGTCCTGCCGCTCCTTGGCTTGGTCCAGCTCGGCCTCCCGCTGGCGGAGGACACCCGTGGCGTCTCGGAACGACCGCGCCAGATCGGTCACCTCGTCAGGTGCGCCGGCCAGCGGGCCGGGGTCGAACGGGCCGCCAGCCTGCCACACGCGGACGGCGGCGGTCAGGCGGCGGACCGGGCTGCCGAAGGCCACGTCGGCGCCCAGCGTCACCGCAGCGAAGCCCAGCATGAGCAGGAGCGCCAGCTCGGCAAGCCGGAGGATGAGTTCGCGTATGCCCAGCAAGCGCTCATGCTGGGCGGACGTGGCCGCGATCAGCCGCCATTCGTTGGGCAGCAGCGTCGTCGCGTAGGCATAGCTGAGCCCCTGGGCCGATTTCGCCCGGATGGCGGTCTGGTCGGACCCGATCAGGCGCACCATGCTGTTCAGGGTCGGCAGCGCGGCGGCGGCGTCGCCACGGGAGGCGAGCACCTTGCGCTGGTCGTCCAGCAGCCAGATCGCGCCGCCGGGTTCCATGACGTCCAGCAGGAGGCGCTCGGCAAGCCAGCTGGGCTGCAGCACGGCCACCGCGACTGCCCCAGCATCGGCGCGCGCGGCGAACACGGGCGTCGCGCCCACCATGCCGGGCGTCATGTCGATGCCGCCGCGGACCTGCTCGAACCACCGGTACGGCGGGCTGAGCGGCGGCACGTCGCCGGTGCGGCAGGTCACCTGCCCGTCGATGTCCAGCCTGAAGATGCCGACCACCTCCCTTCCAGTCCCGCCTGGCGGGATCGAGCTGCAGGGATTCGCCTTGTCCTGTGCCGGGAGGGTTGCGAGCTTTTCGCGGATTTCGGCCAGGGCTGCGCGCCACTGCGCGAGCGCCTGGCCGTCCAGCAGCGATGCACGCTCCTGGGACGCCTGTGCGACTGCCTGGTAGTCTTGCCATGCGATGGTCGCCGCCATGGCGGCGACCGGCATCGCCGCGATGCATGCGAGGAGGATGAGGCGGCCGCGGATGTGCCCGATGCGGGACCACCATGCCGGCCGCCAGGGGCCGTTCACTGCTTCCGGTCGTCCTCGATCAGCTTGAGCAATTCATCGGGAATCGGCTCGTTGGCCACGTCGTCGTAGATTTTGTGCAAGCCCCGCTTGAGCCACAGGTCGAACGCTTCCGGCTTGTCGGGCTTATCCGCAATCTTCGTCTTGGGCTGCTTCATGTCCGGATGCTTCACGATGCCAGGCTCCGGAAATAGAAACCGGCCACGAGCGGGCCGGTTTCTCTCAGCACGCGACGATGATCGGCGTTTTATGCGCCAGCGGAGTCCGCCAGCAGCCGTGACTGCTCGAGCAGCGCGTCCCGCGTGAGGCGCTGGGCTGCGCGGCTGCTTTCCTTGGTCTCCCCAAGCAACCAAGCCTCCAGTTGGCGGCGGGCGCGGAAGACACGGCTCTTGGCCGTGCCCACGGCGCAACCGGTCGCCTGCGCCAGGGCCTCGTAGCTCATGCCGTGGACCACGACCATAACGAGGGCCTCGCGCTGGTCTGACGGCAGGCGGTTCATGGCGACCCCCAGCTCCTTCAGCGCGAGCCGGTCCTCGTGCGGGGCGTCGGTTGCGAACACGGATTGCGGCACGTCGTCGATGTCGGTCGTGTCGCGGCGCTTGCGCAGGTTGGAGATGAACCGGTTGCGCAGGATGCGGTGCATCCAGGCCGGGAAGTTGGTGCCGGGAATGAAGGTGGTCTGGGCGGACAGCGCGTTGCACACGGCGTCCTGCACGAGATCCTCGGCGGCGGCGCGGTTGCGGGTCAGCGCCAAGGCCTGGATGCGCAGCTTCGGCAGGATGGCAATAACCTGGTCATGGAAGACAGTCGTCATCGTCGCTCGCTCCGTCATTTCCCGATCAATGACGGCCGCTTGAATCCGGTTGCGTCGGCGTTGTCACGAAACCGCGAGACGATGAACCACCGGGGCCGTGCGTGTTGCCCCGCCTGAAACCGCCGCTAGGGTGCGGCGCCATGCCCTTACCTGCCGCACAGGCATATGCCGCCATGGCATCATCACCCCGCCTCAACCGGCTGCATGATCTGCGTCAGCTGCGTGCGGGCGCGGGACACCCGCGCCTTCATGGTGCCGACCGGAACGCCGCAAATCCCGGCCGCCTCCTCGTACGTCAGCTCCTGCGCACCGACCAGCACCAGGGCCTCCCGCAGCAGGGGCGGCAGGCGCCACAGCTTGTGCGCGAGGTCCCGGACCTCGGATGCGTCGCCCTGATCGGCCCGCACGGCGTCATGGGGCGGGATTTGGGCGCTCAGCGCGGCGCTCTCCCGACGGCGGCGGCGAGCCTGCTCGAAGAACAGGTTGCGCAAGATGGTGAACAGCCACGCCTTGAGGTTGGTGCCGGGACGGAACTGCGCCAGCGCCGCCAGGGCGCGCACGATGGTGTCCTGCACCAGGTCGTCGGCCATGGCGCGGTCGCGCACCAGGAAGCGGGCGAAGGCGCGCAGGTCCGGCAGCAACGCCAGCATGTCCTGGCGCATCTCGTCCACCCTGTCCGGCGCGTTCCTGTCTGGCGCGTTGCACGTCGCGTCGCCCAAGCCTTCCCCCCAGTTCACCGCTGCGCCGCCGGGTATCCCTGCCGCGCAGCCCGCGGGCAAGTAGAGGTTTCGTCATGACCGGCCACCAACGTGACGACCTGGTCCGCGCCCTGCCCTATGCCCGGCGCTATGCCCGCGCCCTGTGCGGCGGCCAAGCCAGCGGCGACGCCCTGGTCACGCAGGCAGTGCGCGGGTTGCTTGCCGCGCCGGCGCAGGCAGGCGAGGACGCCCGGGTCGCCCTCTACCGGGAAGTCACCGCCTGCTCCGGGGGCTCGCTGCCAGCGGAAGGCCCACCGAGTGACCCGGGGAGCAGCCCGGGAAGCAGCCCGGGGAGCAGCATGGAAGCCGGGCTGTCCGTCGTGCAGCGCAAGCTGCTGCTGCTCACCTCGCTCGAGGAGCTGCCGCTCGCCACGGCGTCGTCCCTGCTGGGCCTGGGCAGCGCCGAGGCCGAGAGCCTGCTGGCCAGCGCGAGGGACCATCTCCGCACCGCCGCCGCCACCGACGTGCTGATCATCGAGGACGAGCCGATCATCGCCATGGACATTGAGGAGCTGGTGGCCAGCTGCGGCCACCGCGTGGTGGGGGTGGCGGCGACGGAGGCGGATGCGGTAGCCATCGCCGCGCGCAGCCGCCCCGGGCTGATCCTGGCCGACATCAACCTGGGCGCCGGCGGGGATGGCAGCTCCGCCGTGTCGCGGATCATGCGCAGCCACTACGCCCCGGTGATCTTCGTCACCGCCTATCCGGAGCGGCTGCTGACGGGCGAGGCGCTGGAGCCGGCCTTCGTCATCACCAAGCCGTTCGAGCCGTTGACGCTGGCCATCGCCACCTACCAGGCCGTCACCGGCGGCGTCCGGCTGGACTGACCATGCCGAGCGTCTCGCCGCATGGTCGGGAACCGCCCGCAGGCCCGAACGTCTCTCGAATGGTATGTTCCCGTATGCGAGGCTTGACGGCATGAATGCGATCGACCGCCCAGCAGCGCCCACATCCAGCACGGCAGGGCCTGGCACGGCGGCCAGCCATGCGTGCGCCCGCATCCGCTACATCGACCCGCTCGGCAGCGCCGCTCCGGGCGCGTTCGACGCATCCCTGGCGCAGGCGGCGGCCCTGGGGTTCACCGCCATCCTCGTGCCGCCGCCCTGGCCGCCAGGCGCGGACGGGGACCGGTTCGCCCCTGCGACGCTGGAGCACGTGCATCCCGGCCTCGGCGGCGGGGCGGCCGGCGCCTACCTCGCCCAGCTCGCCGCCTCCTGCCGCAGCCATGGCATGCAGGCGATGATCGACCTGCCGGTCGCCTCGATCGCGGCCGAGTTCAGCGCGGACGCCGCCCCTTTCTCGCCCGCGCAGCAGCCGAACCTGCTCGACCCGCGGCAGGGCGGGGTGGCACGGCAGCGCCGGGTCGCCGACCCGGCCGCCTTGGGCGAGTGGTGGGCTCCGACGGTGCGGGCGTGCGTCAAGGCCGGCTTGGCTGGTTTTCGCGTGCTGGGCCTGTCCGCAGCGCCGGAAGCCCTTGCCGCCCTGCGCCGGGCCGCGCCGGATGCCGTGCTGATCGCCTGGACCACGGGCATGGCCGACGCGGCGCTGGTCCGGCTGGAGGGCGCCACCTACGCCGCCGCGTCGCTGGCGGAGTGGGACGGGCAGGCGGAGTGGTTCTGGGACCGGCTGGCCGCGCTGCGGCAGGTGGCGCCCGTGCTGGCATGCCCCGAAGACCCGTTCGGCCGCCGGATCGGCGCGGCCGTGCATGACCCGGCGCGGCTCGGGTCAACGCTGCGCCGGGCTGCCGGACTGGCCTGCGTCGCCGGGGATGGCTGGCTGGTGGCCGAGGGCTTCGAAACCGGGGCACGGCGCGTGATGGACCCGCAAGGCCGCGCGGACCAGGCCGAGGCACGGCAGGCCGCCCTCGACCTCGCAAGCTACAACAGCCTGATCGGGCAAGCCGGCGATCTCGGCAAGGGCATGCAGCTGCTGTCCAGCGCGGCCCCTTTGGCCCTGCTCCGCACCGACGCCGCCGACGCGCGCTTTGCCGGCCATGCGGCGATCGCGCTGCTCAACCTGGACGAAGCCCGGCCGCAGCCGCTCGACCCGGC
The DNA here is from genome assembly GCA_964246185.1 of uncultured Acetobacteraceae bacterium. Taxonomy (GTDB): domain Bacteria; phylum Pseudomonadota; class Alphaproteobacteria; order Acetobacterales; family Acetobacteraceae; genus LMUY01. The sequence continues at coordinate 27,189 of CAXTPP010000020.1, read as the reverse complement.
TCGGCTGCTATCCGCCATCGACGGGGCGTTCGCGCCGTTCCGGCAGATTGGCGGGGACGGGATGCTGCGCCCGGGTTCTCCCGTCACGCTGGCGCCGGGCGAGCTGCTGATGTTCACGGCCGACGCCGTGGCCAAGACGGGCTTCGCGGGCAAGCTGGACGCCGATGCCGCGCGGCGCTTCGCCAACGGGCCGCGCGTGGCGATCGAGACGCCGTCGCCCTGCGTCGGGGACGGCTCCCTGGCGGTCAAGCGGCTGGTCGGCGAGGTCGTGAGCGTCTCGGTGGACGTGGTGTGCGACGGGCACGACAAGCTGGGGGTCGCGCTGTTCTGGCGCGAGCCGGGCAGCCATCTGCGCCACGAGGTCCGCATGCAGCCGGCCGGCAACGACCGGTTCGTGGCGGACCTGCCGCTGACCCGGATCGGCGACTACGAGTACAGCGTGCAGGCCTGGCGTGACGCCTTCGCCAGCTACAAGGACGAGATCGCCAAGAAGAGCGCCGCCGGGCTGGACGTGGCGCTCGAGCTGCGGGAGGGCATGGATCTGCTGGCCCGCACGGCGGAGCGCGCCCAGGGCAGCGTGCGCGTGGCGCTGCAGGCCATGCTGACCGAACTTGGCACGGTGGACGACCCGGCCAAGCTGGCGCGTTTCCTGGCGGCCGAGACGACGGAGCTGATGGCGCAGGCGGACGACCGCCCCCGCGCCGCCACCCTGCCGCGATCCGTCCGCATCGACGCCGAGCGCAGCGGCGCCGCCTTCGCCGCGTGGTACGAGGTGTTCCCGCGCTCGATGAGCGACGACCCGGCGCGCCATGGCACTTTCCGCGACGTGGAGCGCCACCTGGGCCGCGTGCGCGCGATGGGGTTCGACGTGCTGTACTTCCCGCCCATCCACCCGATCGGCCGCACCAACCGCAAGGGGCCGAACAACACGCTGACGCCGGCGCCGGGCGACCCGGGCAGCCCCTATGCGATCGGCTCGGAGGATGGCGGGCACGACGCGCTGCACCCCGAGCTCGGCAGCATGGCGGACTTCCAGCACCTGATCGCCGCCGCTGCCGAGCACGGGCTGGAGATCGCCCTCGATTTCGCGATCCAGTGCTCGCCCGACCACCCGTGGCTGAAGCAGCACCGCGGCTGGTTCGACTGGCGGCCGGACGGGTCGATCAAGTATGCGGAGAACCCGCCAAAGAAGTACCAGGACATCGTCAACGTCGATTTCTATGGGGCCGACGCCATCCCGGGGCTGTGGGTGGCGCTGGCGGAGGCGGTGATGTTCTGGATGGAGCAAGGCATCCGGCTGATCCGGGTGGACAACCCGCACACCAAGCCGCTGCCGTTCTGGCAGTGGATGATCGGCTCGGTGCGGGAACGCTACCCGGACGCGGTGTTCCTCGCCGAGGCGTTCACCCGGCCGAAGGTGATGTACCGCCTGGCGAAGGTCGGGTTCAGCCAATCCTACACCTACTTCACCTGGCGCGAGACCAAGCGGGAAATGGAGCAGTATATTGACGAGTTGGCCGAGCCGGGGCCGCGCGACTTCTTCCGGCCGCACTTCTTCGTCAACACGCCGGACATCAACCCGGTGTACCTGCAGAACGCCGGGCGTCCGGCCTACCTGATCCGCGCCGCGCTAGCCGCCACGCTGTCCGGGCTGTGGGGCGTATACAACGGCTTCGAGCTGTGCGAAGGCGCGCCCGTGCCTGGCAAGGAGGAGTATCTGGACAGCGAGAAGTACCAGGTGCGCGCCTGGGACTGGGACCGACCGGGCAACATCGTGCCGGAGATCACCGCGCTGAACCGCATGCGCCGGGCCAATCCGGCCTTGCGCACCCACCTGAACACGGCCTTCCTGCCGGCTGGCAACGACGCGGTGAGCGTGTTCATGAAGGCCACGCCCGACCGCAGCAACGTCGTGGTGGCGGCGATCTCGTTCGACCCGGACCAGCCGCAGGCGACAGGATGGGAATTCCCGTTCTGGCTGTGGCAGGTTGACGAGACAGCGCCCTTCGAGGCCGAGAACGTGCTAGACGGGACCCGGGCGACCTGGCGCGGCAAGTACCAATCCGTGCGGCTCGATCCCAGCCGTCCCTACGCCGTGTGGTCCATCCGCCTGCTCTCCTGATCCGAACCGAGGTCCAGTTGCCCGACACCGCTGTCCAACACTCCACCTCGGCCGCAACGGACGCCGAGGACCCGTCCTGGTTCAAGGACGCCATCATCTACCAGCTCCACCTCAAGAGCTTCTTCGACGGCGACAACGACGGCACGGGGGATTTCCGCGGCCTGCTCGGCAAGCTCGACTACATCGCCGACCTGGGCGTCACCGCCATCTGGCTGCTGCCGTTCTATCCCTCGCCGCGGCGGGACGACGGCTACGATATCGCCGACTACCGCGGGGTGCATCCGGACTACGGCACCCTGGCCGACGCGCAGGCCTTCGTGCAGGCGGCGCACGAGCGCGGCCTGCGGGTCATCACCGAGCTGGTGATCAACCACACCTCGGACCAGCACCCGTGGTTCCAGCGCGCCCGGCAAGCTCCCAAGGGCAGCCCCGAGCGGGACTTCTACGTTTGGTCCGACACGGACGAGAAGTACGCCGGCACCCGGATCATCTTCACCGACACCGAGAAGAGCAACTGGACCTGGGACGACACGGCGGGGCAGTACTACTGGCACCGCTTCTTCTCGCACCAGCCGGACCTCAACTTCGACAACCCGGCGGTGATGGAGGAGGTGCTCTCCGTCATGCGGTTCTGGCTGGACCTGGGCATCGACGGACTGCGGCTGGACGCGGTGCCCTACCTCGTGGAGCGCGAGGGCACCAACAACGAGAACCTGCCCGAGACCCACGCCATCCTGAAGAAGATCCGGGCCGAGCTGGACATCCACGCCCCGGGCCGGATGCTGCTGGCCGAGGCCAACCAGTGGCCGGAGGACGCCCAGGTCTATTTCGGCGAGGGCGACGAGTGCCACATGTCGTTCCATTTCCCGCTGATGCCGCGCATGTACATGGCCATCGCGCGGGAGGACCGCTTCCCGATCACCGACATCATGCGGCAGACCCCGGCGATCCCCGCCAACTGCCAGTGGGCGGTTTTTCTGCGCAACCACGACGAACTGACGCTGGAGATGGTCACCTCCGGGGAGCGCGACTACCTGTGGGAAACCTACGCCGCCGACCGCCGCGCGCGGCTCAACCTCGGCATCCGCCGCCGCCTGGCACCGCTGCTGCAGCGGGACCGGCGTCGCATCGAGCTGATGAACGGTTTGCTGCTGTCCATGCCTGGCACGCCGGTGATCTACTACGGCGACGAGATCGGCATGGGCGACAACATCTTCATCGGCGACCGTGACGGCGTGCGCACGCCGATGCAGTGGTCGATCGACCGCAACGGCGGCTTCTCCCGCGCCGACCCGGCCAAGCTGGTGCTGCCCCCCATCATGGACCCGATCTACGGCTTTGCCGCCGTGAACGTGGAGGCGCAGGCCAGCGACCAGTACTCGCTGCTGAACTGGATGCGGCGGATGCTGGCGGTGCGCCAAGGCCATCATGCGTTCGGCCGCGGCACCCAGCGCTTCTTGTACCCGCATAACCGCAAGGTGCTGGCCTACCTGCGGGAGTGGACCCGTGAGGACGGCACGGAGGAGACGATCCTCTGCGTCTTCAACCTGTCGCGCTCGGCGCAGGCGGTGGAGCTGGACATGTCCGCCTACAACGGGCGCGTGCTGATCGACATCGTGGGCGGCGCTGTGTTTCCCGCCATCGGCCAGCTGACCTACCTGCTGACGCTGCCAGCCTACGCGTTCTACTGGTTCCAGATCGCATCGGATGGTCAAATGCCAACTTGGTACTCGCCGCAGCCGGAAGCCTTGCCGGAGTTCTCCACCATCGTGCTGCGCACCCCGATCGAAGGGGTGCAACCTGGCTATGGGCGCTCGGTGCTGGAAAAAGAGGCGTTGCCGGCGTACCTGCCGAAGCGACGCTGGTTCGCCTCCAAGACGGAGACGCTGACCGGAGTGACGGTGGCCTATTTCGTCCAGATCAATCCGGTGCCCGACGCCGTGTTCATGACGGAGGTCGAAGTGCAGCTGGGCGACCGCACGGAGCGCTACGTATTGCCGCTGGGGGTTTCCTGGGATGACGAGTCGGTGGGCAACCTGCCGTCGCAGCTCGCCCTGGCGCGGGTCCGCATGGGGCCGCGGGTCGGCTACCTGACCGACGCGTTCGTGCTCGACGCGTTCACGCTGTCGACGCTGCGCAACCTGCGCAGCAGCGCCGTGGTCAGCTTCGAGGGCGGCAAGCTGGAGTTCCGGCCGACTTCGCTGATGGCAGGGCTGGAGCTGGCGGAGGATGCGGAAATCCGCCGCCTGTCCGCCGAGCAGTCCAACTCCTCGCTGATCGTGGGCGACGCGGTCGTGCTGAAGGTGGTGCGCCGGGTCAGCGCGGGGGTCCATCCCGAGGGCGAGATCACCCGCTTCCTGACCGAGCGCGGCTTCAGCAACACGGCCCCGCTCTATGGCGAAGTGGTGCGGGTGGACCCGGACGGCACGCCACACACGATCAGTCTTCTGCAAGGCTTCGTACGCAACCAGGGCGACGGTTGGGGCTGGAGCCTAGAGTTCCTGGAGCGCACGCTCGACGACCTGACGACGGCCAGCGACGACGCGGGCGAGAACGAAGCGGACGCGTTCGCCTCCTACAACGTGTTCGCCGCCGCGATCGGCCAGCGCCTGGCGGAGCTGCACGCCGTCTTCGCCTCCCCCAGCGACGACCCAGCCTTCTCTCCTGAGCCGGTCGATGCCGGCGGACTGGAGGCATGGGCGGCCGGCGCCATCGAGCAGATCGACCTCGCATTGGGCATGCTCGGCCGCGTGACGGAATGGCCGAGCGCCCAAACCGAGCAACTGGCCAGGACGATGACCAGCCATGCCGACGGGCTGCGGCAGGCGGCGCACCGGCTGGCGGCGGCTGGCGGCGGCTCGCTGCGGACTCGGGTGCACGGCGATTTTCACCTGGGCCAGGTGCTCGTGGTGCAAGGCGACGCCTACCTGATCGACTTCGAGGGGGAGCCGGCGCGCACCATGGAGCAACGCCGGGCCAAGTCGTGCGCCATCCGCGACGTGGCCGGGCTGCTGCGTTCGTTCGACTACCTGGCTGCCGCGGCGCTGCCGGGCCGGGTGGCGAGCAGCGCCGCCGCATCTGGCCGCCGGGCCGAGCTGCTGCGGCACTTCCAGGCCGGGGCGGAGACGGCGTTCCTCGACGCCTACCGGGCCGTGCTGGCCGAAGCGCCGGCCAAGTGGGTGTCGCCAGCCGGCGAGGCCGCGATGCTCGACCTGTTCCTGCTGGAGAAGGCCGCCTATGAAATCCGCTACGAGGCGGCGAACCGCCCCAGTTGGATCGGCATCCCGCTGCAAGGGCTGTATGCGATCGCCGCCCGCCTGTTGAACCTGCCGCCGGAGGGTGCCGCCGATGCTTGACGTGATCTCGGACGCGCAGCCCGGCCTCGACCATGGCGCGGTCAACGCCATCGTCGAGGCCCGCCACGGCGACCCGTTCGCCGTGCTGGGCCCGCATGACGGCACGATCCGCGCCTTCATTCCGGGCGCCGACGCCGTCTCCGTGGTGGAACGGGACACCGGGCTGACCGTGGCCGACCTGCGGTGCGTGCATCCCGCCGGGTTCTTCGCAGGCCCTGCTGGCACGCACCACGCCTATCGCCTGCGCATCCACCAGGGCGCTGCGAGCTGGGAGACGGAGGATCCGTACTCCTTCCCACCCGTGCTGGGCGACCTGGACGTGTACTTGCTCGCGGAAGGCCGGCACCTGGATTTCGGCCGCTGCATGGGCGCGCACCCGGCGCAGGTCGAGGGCGTGGCCGGGGTGCGCTTCGCCGTCTGGGCCCCCAACGCGCAGCGCGTCTCCGTGGTGGGCGACTTCAACGGCTGGGACGGCCGCCGCCACCCGATGCGCAAGCGCCACGGACCCGGCGTGTGGGAGCTGTTCGTGCCGCGCATCGGCGCCGGCGTGCTTTACAAGTATGAAGTCCTCGGCCCGCATGGCGAGCGGCTGCCGCTGAAGGCCGATCCAGTGGCCTGGGCCGCGCAGATTCCGCCGCTGACGGCGTCCATCGTGGCCGATGACGCGCCGTATCCCTGGACCGACGGCGATTGGGTGGCCAGCCGCGCCGCGCGGCAAGGGCTGGATGCGCCGATCTCGGTGTACGAGGTGCACGCCGGGTCATGGTCGCCGGCGGCCAGCATGGGCGTGGACGGCTGGGACCGGCTGGCAGACCAGCTGGTGCCCTACGCGGCTGGGCTGGGTTTCACCCACATCGAGCTGCTGCCGATCATGGAGCACCCGTTCGGCGGCTCCTGGGGCTACCAGCCGCTGGGGCAGTTCGCTCCTTCCTCCCGGCTCGGCCCGCCCGAGGCGTTCGCCCGCTTCGTGGACCGCTGCCACGCCGCTGGGGTGGGGGTGATCCTCGACTGGGTTCCGGCGCACTTCCCGACCGATGACTACGGCCTCGCCCATTTCGACGGCACGGCGCTGTACGAGCACCAGGACCCGCGCGAGGGCTTCCACCAGGACTGGAACACGCTGATCTACAACCTCGGCCGCAACGAGGTGCGCGCGTTCTTGATCGGGTCGGCCCTGTTCTGGCTGGAGCACTACCACGCCGACGCCATCCGGGTGGATGCGGTGGCCTCAATGCTCTACCGCGACTACAGCCGCAAGGCCGGCGAGTGGGTGCCCAACAAGTACGGCGGGCGCGAGAACCTGGAGACGGTGTCCTTCCTGCAGGATTTGAGCCGTGCGGTGGCCGAGCGTGCGCCCGGCGCCATGCTGATCGCGGAGGAGAGCACCGCTTGGCCCGGCGTCACCCGCCCTGCTGACGAGGACGGGCTCGGTTTCACCTACAAGTGGAACATGGGCTGGATGCACGACACGCTGCACTACGTCGAGGAGCAGCCGGTTTATCGCAAGTACCACCATGGCGAGATGACGTTCGGGCTGGTGTACGCCTACAGCGAGAAGTTCGTGCTGCCGATCAGCCACGACGAAGTGGTGTACGGCAAGGGCTCGCTGCTTGGCAAAATGCCTGGCGATCGCTGGCAGAAGTTCGCCAACTTGCGCGCCTATCTCGGCTTCATGTGGACCCATCCCGGCAAGAAGCTGCTGTTCATGGGCTGCGAGATCGCGCAGGAGCGGGAGTGGAACCACGACCACGGCCTCGACTGGCATCTGCTGGACCAGCCGGAGCACCGCGGCGTGCAGGCGCTGGTGCGTGACCTGAACGGGCAGTACCGCGACGCGCCGGCGCTGCACCAGCTCGATTGCGAGCCGGAAGGTTTCCGCTGGGTGGTCGGCGGCGACGCGGAGCAGAGCGTGTTCGCGTATCTCCGCCTCGGCCGCGAAGGCGCAGCACCGATGCTGGTCGTCTGCAACTTCACGCCCGTGCCGCGTTACGGATACCGCCTGGGGGCGCCGCAGGGCGGCACTTGGCGGGAGGTCCTGAACACGGACGCGGACATCTACGGCGGCAGCAACCTCGGCAACGATGGCGCTGTGCAGGCGGATGGCGCGCCCTACCATGACTGGCCCGCCTCGCTGTCGCTGACCTTGCCGCCGCTGGCGACCATTATCCTCGCCGCGGAGTAGTTCCGCGGCTGGCACGGAGCGCAGCATGACCGAACGGTTCGCCCACCCCTTGCCGTTCGGAGCCGAGCTTGCGGGGGAAGAGGCGCGTTTCCGGGTTTGGGCGCCCTCCGTCGAGCGCCTCGCGCTGCAGCTGAACGGCGTCGATCACCCGATGACCGCGGAAGCGGACGGCGTTTACACCGTCACAGTCCCTGCCAAGGCGGGCGACAGCTATAAGTTTGCCGCTCCCGACGGCATGGTGTTCCCTGACCCGGCGGCCCGCGCGCAATCCGGCGACGTCCACGATGCGAGCCTCGTCGTGGACCCGCGCAGCTACGGATGGAAGCATGCGGAGTGGGCTGGCCGTCCTTGGCACGAGACGGTCATTTACGAGTTGCACGCCGGGGCGTTCGGCGGGTTCGACGGCATCCGCGCCCAGTTGCCCCGCCTGGCCGCCTTGGGCGTGACGGCGGTCGAGCTGATGCCGGTCGCCGATTTCCCCGGCGCGCATAACTGGGGCTACGACGGCGTGTTGCCCTATGCGCCGGATGCGGCGGCCTATGGCACGCCGGATCAGTTCAAGGCCATGGTGGACGCCGCGCACGGCCTTGGCCTGATGGTGTTCCTGGACGTGGTGTACAACCATTTCGGGCCGGACGGCGCTTACATCCACGCCTTCGCCAAGCCGTTCTTCCGGGAAGACCTGCACACTCCATGGGGAGCGGCGATCGACTTCCGGCGCGCGCAGGTGCAGCAGTATTTTCAGCAGAACGCCCTGTATTGGCTGAAGGAATACCGCGTGGACGGCCTGCGGTTCGACGCCGTGCACGCCTTCAGGGACCCGGAGTTCCTGGACGACCTGGCCAAGGCGATCCGGGCCGGGGTCGAGCCTGGCCGCCACGTGCACCTGGTGATGGAGCACGAGGGCAACGCTGCCCGCCATCTCCGCGCCGCCCCGGATGCGCCGGGTTTTGACGCCCAGTGGACGGATGACGTGCACCACGAGCTGCACGTGCTGCTGACGGGCGAGTCCGAGGGCTACTACGAGGATTTTGCAGACCCGATCCATAAGCTGGCGCGGTCCATGGCGGAGGGCTTCGCCTACCAAGGCGAGGTCTCCAAGCACAGCGGCGAGCCGAGGGGGGAGCCGTCTGGCCATCTGCCCTCCACCGCCTTCGTCATATGCCTGCAGAACCACGACCAGATCGGCAACCGCGCTCTCGGCGAGCGGCTGACGGTGCTGGCCGACCCACAGGCTTTGCGCGCCGCCCAGGTGCTGCTGCTGCTGTCCCCATTCATTCCGCTGCTGTTCATGGGCGAGGAGGTCGAGAGCAAGACCCCCTTCCTGTTCTTCACCGACCACAACGACGAATTGGCGGAGTTGGTGCGCAAGGGCCGGCGCGAGGAGTTCAAGCATTTCGCCGCCTTCCAGGACCCGGCGCGCCGCGACAGCATCCCGGACCCGAACGCCGCCGGCACGTTCCAGGCTTCCATTCCTGATTTCAGCGGCGATGCGTCCTTCGTCCGCAAGCTGCTGGAGGTACGGCGGGACCGCATCGTGCCGGGCATCCTGGGCGCACGCAGCGCCGGGGTGGACGTGCTGGGCAAGCAGGCGCTGGTGGCGCGTTGGACCCTCGGCACCGGCGAGACGCTGGCGATTGCGGTCAACCTCGGCAACGAGAAGCCAAGCATCCCCATGCCGTCCGGCGACACGATCTTCGAGACGCCGGTCGGCGCTTGGGATGGCGTGATGTACGGCTTCCTGGTCGAGCGGTCCGCCACCGCCTGGATCGAGCCGGCGCGTTGAGCCTGCATGAACTGGCGGAGGCGGCAGGGCTCGCCGCCCGGTGGAAGGACGTGCACGGGCGATGGCACGACGTAGGTGACGACACGTTGCGCGCCGTGCTGGCGGCGCTCGGCCTGCCCGCAGATGCCCCGTCCGCCCTCGCGGACAGCCTGCACTCCCTGCGCAGCCCAGGGCGGCTGCCGCCTCTGGTGACCGGGGATGCTGGCGGCACGTTGCGCCTGCCCATGCCGCCGGGCGCCTACGAGATCGAGCTGGAGAGCGGCTCCGTCGTGGGCGGCACGGCCCGGGATGATGGCGGGGCAGTTCTGTCCCTGCCGACCGAGCCTGGCTACCACCGACTCCGCATCGGCGGCGGCGAGACGGTCGTGGCTGTGGCCCCAACCCAGGGCTGGACCGTGGCGGACGCGGCGCCTGGCCGGCCATGGGGGCTGGCGGCGCAGCTCTACTCGCTGCGTCGGGCCGGGGATGGCGGGCTGGGCGATTTCGGCGGTCTCGCGGATTTCGTCGGCAACGCCGCGAGGCATGGGGCGGCGGCGGTCGCGATCAGCCCGGCGCACGCGCAGTTCTCGGCAGCCCCCGGCCGGTCTAGCCCCTACTCGCCCTCCAGCCGGACGTTGCTGAACGTGCTCCACTCGACCCTGGACATGACGGGCGAGGAGGCGCAGCGGCTGGAGGCGTTGGACCTGGTGGATTGGGCCGCCAGCGGCCGGCTGCGTCTGGCCCGCCTGGATGGGATGTTCGCCGAGGCGGAACGCGGCAGCCCGGTGTGGGAGGAGTTCCTGCGGTTCCGCGCGGCGATGGGCGCTGCCCTGGACGGCCATGCCAGGTTCGAGGCCATCTACGCCAGCGTGACGAAGGCAGGCGGGCCGTGGCGCTGGCGCGACTGGCCAGGCGGGCTGGCGGATGTCGGCAGCGAGGCCGTCGCCAGCTTCGCGGCGGACAACGAGCGTGAGGTGTTCCGCCACGGCTTTCATCAGTTCGTCGCGGACCGCAGCCTGGGCGCGGCCCAATCGGCTGCCAAGCAGGCCGGCATGGCGATCGGGCTCATCTCCGACTTGGCGGTGGGCGTCGATCCCGTGGGTAGCCAATGCTGGGCTAGGCCGGACCAGACCCTGCTCGGCCTCTCGGTCGGCGCACCGCCGGACTTGCTGAACACCAGCGGGCAAAGCTGGGGCCTGGCGGCGTTCTCGCCGCGCGGATTGCAGCTGAACGGCTACGGCGCATACATCGAGATGCTGCGGGCCGCCATGCGCCACGCCGGCGGCGTGCGAATCGACCATGCGATGGGACTGGCCCGGCTCTGGGTGCTGCCGGACGGCGCCAGCCCGGCGGATGGCGTCTACCTGCATTTCCCAGTGGACGACATGCTGCGGCTGATCCGGCTGGAATCGCACCGCCACCGTGCGATCGTACTGGGCGAGGACCTCGGCACGCTGCCGGAGGGCTTCCAGCAGCGCATCAGCTCCGCCGGGGTGCTGGGAATGCGGGTGCTGTGGTTCGAGCGGGCGGACGACCAGGGATTCACCTCGCCCAGCCTGTGGGACCGCGGCGCCGCTTCCATGACGAGCACACACGACCTGGCGACGGTGTCGGGCTGGTGGTCGGGCCGGGACACCGAGTGGCGGCAGCGGCTGGGACAGATCGACGAGGCGGGCGTGGCGCGCGAGCACGGCGAGCGCCACCGCGACCGTGCCATGCTGTGGTCCGCCATGCAGGCCAGCGGCGCGGCCCAGGGCAACCCGCCGCCGCCCAGCCAGCCGGTTGGCGCGGTGGACGCCGCGATCCGGCACGTCGGCGGCGCTGCGTGCGCACTGACGCTGATCCCGCTGGAGGACGCGCTGGCCCTGCCGGAACAGCCGAACTTCCCCGGCACGCTGGACGAGCACCCGAACTGGCGGCGTCGCATGCCAGGCCCGGCTGCGACGCTGCTCGACTCCCCCGATGTGGCGGCGCGGCTGCAAGGCCTGGACGCTGCGAGGAACCGATCATGAAGCCCTTCACCGCCACGGCCCGGCTGCAGTTCCACAAGGGCTTCACCATGGACGCCGCGGCGGCGCTGGTGCCGTACTACGCCAGCCTGGGCGTCTCGCACCTGTACGCCTCGCCGCTGCTGAAGTCCCGCCCCGGCTCCACCCACGGCTACGACATCGTGGACCACAACCAGATCGACCCGGAGCTAGGCGGCGAGGCGGCGCTGCACCGGCTGGTGGCCGAGTTGCGGCGGCACGACATGGGCCTGGTGCTGGATATCGTGCCCAACCACATGGGCGTCGGCGGCGCGGACAACGCCTGGTGGCTGGACGTGCTGGAATGGGGCCGGGCCAGCGCGCACGCCGAGTATTTCGACATCGACTGGGACCCGCCGGACGCCTCGCTGCGCGGCCGGATGCTGGCGCCGTTCCTCGGCTCGCCCTACGGCGATTGCTTGCAGAACAAGGAGCTGACGCTGCAGTTCGACCCGGAGGACGGGCGGCTGTTCGTCGGCTACTACTCCCACCGCTTCCCGATCAACCCGCGCGACTACCCCTCGGTGCTGCTGACCGAGGGCGGCCCGCTGGAGGAGCCGGCGCGGGCGTTCAGCGAGCTGTCCACCAACGACCGCAAGGCGATGCGGCAGGACGCGGCCAAGGCACGCGAGGCGTTGCGCTCGCCGGACTACGCCCAGGCCATCGCGGAGTGCCTGCGCGCCTATGACCCGGCCACCGATGCCGGGCGCGACCGGCTGCACCGGTTGCTGGAGCGCCAGAGCTACCGGCTGAGCTGGTGGCGGGCGGCGACGGACGAGATCAACTGGCGTCGCTTCTTCGACGTGAACGGCTTGGCCGGCGTGCGCGCCGAGGTGCCGGAGGTGTTCGACGACACCCACCGCACCATCCTGCGGCTGTATGCCGAGGGCCTGATCGACGCCGTCCGCATCGACCACGTGGACGGCCTGGCCGACCCGCGCGGCTACTGCCGCAAGCTGCGTCGCCAGTTGGACGCCGTGGCCAAGCAGCGCCCCGCGGAGTTGCGCGGCCAACGCGCCGGGCTGTGGATCGAGAAGATCCTGGCACCGCAGGAGACGCTGTCGAACGATTGGCTGACTGATGGGACCACTGGCTACGACTACATGAACGAGGTTTCCGCCGTGCTGCACGACGGCGCGGGGGAAGCGCCGCTGACCGCGCTGTGGGTGGCGCTGACCGGACGGCCCGCCGCCTTCGAGGCGGAAGCCAAGGCGGCCAGGCGTCAGATATTACGCGAAAGCCTGTCCAGCGAGTTGTTCGCCACCGCTGCGGCGATCCACCGCATCGCCCGCCGGGACCTGGCGACCCGGGACTACACGCTGACCGCGGTGCGGCGGACGCTGACGGAAATCCTGGTCCATTTCCACGTCTACCGCATCTACGCCGGGCTCGGCGGCATCTCGGAGACCGACAAGCGGGAGATGGACTGGGCGATGGCCGGCGCGCGCCGCACGGTGCGGGCGACCGACCGCGGCCTGCTGGAGCTAATGGGGCAATGGCTGTCCGGCGAGGGCATCCGCCAGGTGCCGGCCGGCAGCCGCCGCCAGGAACGACTGCGCGCGATGGTCAAGTTCCAGCAGCTTTCCGCGCCGACGGCGGCAAAGTCGGTCGAGGACACGTCGTTCTACCGCTACGGCCGGCTGATCTCGCGCAACGAGGTCGGCACCGAGCCGTCGCAGTTCGCGCTTTCGCCGGCGGCGTACCACGCGGCCATGCGGGACCGCCGCAAGCACTTGCCGCGGGCGCTGCTGGCCACTGCCACGCACGACCACAAGCGCGGCGAGGACACGCGGGCGCGCCTGGCGGTCATCAGCGAGCTGCCGGGCGAGTGGGAGGCGGCGCTGGGTCGCTGGACCCGGCTCAACGCCGCGTCGAAAAAGGAGATCGACGGCGGCCTGGCGCCGGATGCCTGCGACGAGATCATGCTCTACGAGAGCCTGGTCGGCGCATGGCCGCTCGGGTTGTCGGCCGATGACCGCGAAGGCGTCGCGGCGTTGGAGGAGCGGCTGGCGGCGTGGCAGGAGAAGGCGCTGCGCGAAGGCAAGCGCCACACCGGCTGGGCCGAGCCGAACGTGGACTACGAGGCTGCCTGCCGCGACTTCCTGCACCAGGTGATGGACCCGGACCGGGTTTCTCGCGTGCTGCAGGAGATCGCGGCGTTCGTGGAACGGATCGCAGCCCCCGGCGCAGTGAACGCCCTGTCGCAGGCGCTGCTGCGGATCACCTCGCCCGGCGTGCCCGACCTTTACCAGGGGACGGAATACTGGGATTTCAGCCTGGTGGACCCGGACAACCGCCGTCCGGTGGACTTTCCCGCCCGGGAAGCGTCGCTGGCGGCGGCACAAAGCCCGGCGGCGCTGCTGCCGGAGTGGCAGGACGGCCGGGTCAAGCAGGCGGTGATCGCCCGCGCGCTGCGGTTCCGCGCCGCCTCCGAGGGGTTGTTCACCGAAGGGAGCTACGTCCCGCTCAAGGTGGAGGGGGAGCGGGCGGACAACGTGCTGGCGTTCGCCCGGGTTCATGAAGGCCGCGCGTGCATCACAGTGGCGACCCGGCTGCCCGCGCAACTTCCAGGCATCGGGCCGAACCCGCTGCCCAATGCAGCTGGTTGGGGGGCAACTTTCATTGAAATACCGCGTAACATCATTGGGCGTCGAAGCGTGAACGTGTTTGCAGACGAAACGGAGGGCGGCATGATGGAAACCGGGCAGCTTTCCGTGTCCGAAATACTGGCCAGCCTGCCGGTGGCACTCCTGGAGATCAGATGAACCGTCTCGTCGTCGTTTCCAACCGTGTTCCAGCACCCGGCAGCGGCGCATCGGCCGGTGGCTTGGCGGTGGCGCTGTCCGGGCTGATGGCGCAGCGCGGCGGGTTGTGGTTCGGCTGGAGCGGGACGGTCTCGAACGACCACCAGGTGAAGTCCCACGTCGAGGGCGGCGTGCAATACGCCACCATCGACCTGTCCGAGACGGAACACGACAGGTACTACAACGAGTTCTCCAACAGCACCCTATGGCCGTTGCTTCACTCGATGCCGGAGCTGATGACGTTCGACCGGCGCAACGCGCAGGCCTATCACGCGGTCAACGAGCGGATGGCGACGTCGCTCGTGCCGTTGCTGCGGCCGACCGACCAGCTGTGGATTCACGACTACCACCTGATGGCCATGCCGGCGATGCTTCGCGCCCGCGGAATCACCGCGCCGATCGGCTTCTTCCTGCACATCCCGTTTCCCTCGGCCGACATGCTGGCGAGCGTGCCGGAAGCCGGCGCCTTGATCCGGGACCTGGTTTCGGCCGACCTGATCGGCTTTCAGACCCAGAACGACGTGGAGAACTTCGCCGAGGCGGCGCACCGCCTGGCAGGTGCCACGCGGCTGACCGGGGGATGGCTGCACGTGGATGGCCGCCGGGTGCGGCTGGGCGCGTTCCCGGTCGAGATCGAGGCGCGGGAGTTTGCCGCGGCATCGGAGCAAGCCTGGCGCAGCGCCCCGGCCGAGCGGTTGCGCCGCAGCTTGCAGGGCCAGAAGCTAGTACTCGGCGTGGACCGGCTCGACCCGACGAAGGGTCTGATCCAACGCCTGCACGGCTACCGCCGCCTGTTGGAAACGCGGCCCGATTGGCGCCGCCGGGTGACCATGCTGCAGATCGCGGCCGAGAGCCGGAAAGAGGTCACCGCCTACCGCAACTTGCGCGAGGCGCTGGAGCACGAGGCGGGCGCCATCAACAGCGAGTGGGGCGAGCCGGAATGGACCCCGCTGCGCGTCGTGGCCCGCGCCAGCGCGCGCAACACCATGGGCGGCTACATGCGGGAGGCGCGCGTCGGTTTGGTGACTCCGTTGCGGGACGGCATGAACCTGGTGGCGAAGGAATACGTGGCGGCGCAGGACCCGCAGGACCCCGGCGTGCTGGTGCTGTCCCGTTTCGCCGGAGCCGCCCGCCAGCTGGCCGCGGCGCTGATCGTGAACCCGCACGACCCGGATGAGGTGGCGGACGCGCTGGACACGGCGCTGCGCATGCCGCTGGCGGAGCGCCAGCAACGCTGGCAGGCCTGCTGGCGCGCGATCGACGGGGCAACTCCGGTGCTGTGGGGCCGCACGTTCCTGGCGACGCTGCTGCGGGTGGGCAGCGGAGCGCCGGCGAACACGGCGGCTCCACGCGAGCCTGCGGCTGAGGGTCGGTCTCAGGCCAACTAACCATAGGCGCAGCCTATTGCGGCAGCGCCGGCCGAACGGGCGTAAATGCATAGTCGCTCGGGCTCGCAGATGCCCCGGACAGATGGCCCGAGCGCAGCTGGGAGAAGATCTCCTCCACGCGCCGGCTTACCAGCGTCGCGCGTGACCCTTGCAACGCCGAAAAGATCAATGCCGGCGCCAGCAGGAATGGAGACGGCTGGCGTCCGACGACGTTGATCTGGATCACGCCGACCACATCGTTGTTTCGCGATATCCGCAAAGCAACGCTCGTTTCATGCAACGCCTGAAGAGTCGCTGCCGAGAAGTCGTAGTTGATGACCCGGGTGACTGCGCCGGACAGCACGTATGCGTCGGGCGCAACCGGGCCGGACACCAGAACAGCCGGAGGTATGATCTTCTCGTCCGCCGCGCGTGCAACGAGGGCTGGCGGGATGTCCCGCGCTATGCTTCCACCGTCCTTGATCTGCGATGTGAACGGCTGAATGCTTCAGCTCGTCACTTTGCCCACGTCGAAGCCAGGCTGGAATGCGAAGACGTACTCCGGCAGCACCGGACCACTGCGGCCCGTCAGAGTCGCAGCTTCCGTCGCCGCCGTTTGACGGGCGACTACGTCCGACGGCTGGATTTCCTGATCGGTCAGGAAGCCGCCGTGGTCCGCCTGCATTCGAACGCCATGCGTGCAGCCAGCCAGAAGGAAGGCTGCACAGAAGGCCGCGAAGTGATTTCGATCCACTGTTCACCAATTCGTGAGCAAGGCTGTAGTCCTGTCTGCCGCCAGAGTGTCAAGACTTCGCCCTCTCACGCCGCCCGCAGCACCACCCGCCCGGTCACCTTGCCGTCCCGCAGCCGCATCAGCGCGGCATTCGCCTCCGCCATCGGCATCGTCGAGTAGGTCATCGGCCGTAGCTTGCCGGTTTGCGCCAGCGCCACCAGCTCGCGCAGCTCCTTCGGGTTGCCGACGTAGCTGCCGCCGACCGTCAGCTCCCGCATCGCCATGACCGGCAGCATGACGGTGAAGTCGCCGCCGAACAGGCCCACCTGCACCAGCCGGCCGCCTTTGGCGAGGGCTGCAAAGGCGAAGCGCGCCGTGGCGGCGCCGTTCACCAGGTCGATCGCCGCGCGCACCGGGCCGCCGGCGGCCGCCAGGATGCGGTCGGTCACGCCCTCGCCGGAGCCGTCCACCGTTTGCGTGGCGCCGGCGGCGGCGGCGGCGGCGCGCTTATCCTCGCTGATGTCCACCACGATGACGTTGCGGTGGTCCAGCGCTTTCAGCACGGCGATGGCGTTCAGCCCCAGCCCGCCGGCGCCCACCACCACCACGGGGGAGTCGGGCGGCAGCGGCATGATCTTCTTGATCGCGGAATAAACGGTGATGCCGCTGCACGCGTAGGTGGCGGCGAGCGCCGGGTCGATCGTGCCGGGATCGACCAGGTGGCGCGGCTCCATCGCCAGCACGTGGGTCGCGTAGCCGCCGTTCTGGTGGACGCCGATCGAGCGGCCCTGGGCGCACATGTTGTCCTCCTCGGCGAGGCAGCGGTCGCAGTGGCCGCAGCCGACCCAAGGGTAGACGATCCGCACGTCGCCCACCGCCACGCCCGCCGCATCCGGCCCGAGCTTGGCCACGCGGCCGACGATCTCGTGGCCCATGGCAAGCGGCAGCACCACGCCGCGGTCCTTCAACGACATGCGCTTGCCGCCGCCGATGTCGTAGTAGCCCTCCCAGATGTGCAAATCCGAGTGGCAGACGCCGCAATGGGTGACCTCGAGCAGGACCTGCTTGCCGGTCGGCTCCGGCGTCGGCATGTCCATCTCGCGCAGAGCGGCCCCGTTCTCGACCACGGCCCAGGCGCGCATTCCAGCCTCCCCTTGCTTCGGCGGCGGATGACACACCCGGCACGCCGCCGGGTCAACGCCGCCGGATGATCCGGGAAAGCTTCACACTCCGTTATATCCGTGCAAACATATCGAGGTTCAGGAGAGTTCCCCATGCGTGCCTCGAAGGTCATCGCCGTGGTTGCCGGCGTCAGTCTCTGCGGATTGCCAGCCGCCTTCGCGCAGCAACTTCCGGACGGCGCTGCGCCGCAAGGGCCGGCGCGCGTCAACCTGGACCCTGGCCTGCCCCCGGCCCAGGCTGCCGGAGCTGCCCCGGCCCAGGCTGCCGGACCGGCCGCACCGGTCGCAGCGCCGGCCTCCGAGGGCGGCATCGGCGCGTATTTCGCCAACTGGTTCAACCGCGTTGACCAAGCGCAGGCGAGCCAGCCGCATTGGATCGCCCCACTCGCCACCACAACGCCTAGGCTGGAGGAAGAGGTGCGCTACGACCAGTTCTGGGAGCACCTGCCCAATGGCGGCAGCCTGAACAGCTATGACGGCGGCCGCGGCCTCGAACTGATCCCGACGACGACCAACGAGGTGATTCTGGGCGTGCCGGCCTACCAGGAGCGCCAGGTCGGCCGCGGGCGGCTGGTGACGGGTTACGGCGACTACCCGGCCGTGCTGGTCAAGCAGCGCCTGTTCAGCGAGAACGAGCAGCAGGGCAACGCGATCGTCACCGCCTTCCTTCAGGTGGTGGCGCCCACCGGCGCCACGCCGTATACCGGCAACGCCTGGATCATCGCGCCCACCATCGCCGGCGGCAAGGGATGGGGCGACTTCGACATCCAGGCGACGCTGGGCTTCAACCTGCCGATCGGGCATTTCAACGACACCGGCGCGCAAATGCTGACCAACGTGACGTTCCAGTACGAACTCTGGAAGTACTTCTGGCCGGAGTTCGAGCTGAACGACACGATCTGGCTCGGCGGCTCGCAGCGCGGCGGCAAGGACCAGCTGTTCCTGACGCCAGGCATCATCCTCGGCCGGTTCGAGATCGCGGGCCGGGTGCGCACCAACTTCGGCGTCGGCTACCAGTTCGCGGTGTCGCCGAACGTGCGCACGGTGGGGCCGCTCGACCCGGTCTATGCGCACAACTGGATCCTTTCGGCGCGCGTCACTTTCTGAGAGCATCCCCCTGCGCCAAGGCAGGGAGTAGCCGCCATCGTCAAGCTGCGGCATCCGGACCGCCTGGGCCTGCACCTGCGGGTCGTGCTGCCGGATGGCGTGGCGATCGGGCCAGGCCGGGCCGAACTGCTGGAGGCGGTGCGGGAGCACGGCTCGATCTCGGCGGCGGGGCGGGCCATCGGCATGAGCTACAAGCGGGCCTGGGACTTGATCGAAGACATGAATGCGTCGTTCCGAGGGGGGGTAGTGGAGGCGGCGCGCGGCGGGGCTGCCGGCGGCGGAGCGCGCCTCACCCGGACGGGCGAGGCAGTCCTGGGACTATACCGCCGGATCGAGTCGGTCGCATCAACTGCTTCGGCGGCGGAACTCGCGGCGTTCGAGAACCTGCTTGCTTCGGGTAGCAACCTATCGAGAAGCAAGGCTGGGCGCTGCCCAGACCCGCCAAAGGCCTGAGGCCTTTGGAAACCGTTTGCTATGTAAATGGATTCCAAGGGCCCCGCCTTTGGCGGAGTCCAGAGGCAGAGCCTCTGGCCTGGCTTGACGGTCACTCTCAGGGTAAGCCAACCCCCATGCGCACCCACCGGATCGCCGCCATTCCCGCCGACGGCATCGGCCCCGAGGTCATCGCTGCCGGGCTGGAGGCGCTGGACGCGCTGGCTGCACGCGACGCCGGGTTCGCCTTGCAGGTCGACCATTACGACTGGGGCAGCGAGCGTTACCGGCGCACCGGGGCGCTGATGCCGGCGGACGGGCTGGACCAGCTGCGCACGGCGGACGCGATCTACTTCGGCGCGGTCGGCGCGCCGGACATCCCGGACCACGTGACGCTGTGGGGACTGCGGCTGCCGATCTGCCAAGGCTTCGACCAGTACGCCAACGTCCGCCCCACCCGCATCCTGCCCGGCGTCACCAGCCCGCTGCGCCATGTCGGCATCGGCGACCTGGACTGGCTGATCGTCCGGGAGAACAGCGAGGGCGAGTATGCCGGCCATGGCGGGCGGGCACATCGCGGCCTGCCGGAGGAGGTCGCCACGGAGGTCGCGATCTTCACCCGCGTCGGCGTCGAGCGGATCATGCGGTTCGCCTTCCAGTCCGCCCAGGCCCGGCCGCGCAAGCTGCTGACGGTGGTCACCAAGTCCAACGCGCAGCGCCACGGCATGGTGTTCTGGGACGAGGTCGCCGCCCTGGTCGCGGCCGACTTCCCGGACGTGGCCTGGGACAAGGAGCTGGTGGACGCCATGACGGTCCGCATGGTGAACCGGCCCGGCAGCCTCGACACGGTGGTCGCCACCAACCTGCACGCCGACATCCTGAGCGACCTGGCCGCGGCGCTGGCCGGCTCGCTCGGCATCGCGCCCACCGGCAACGTGGACCCGCAGCGCCGCTACCCCTCCATGTTCGAGCCGATCCACGGCTCCGCCTTCGACATCACCGGCAAGGGCATCGCCAACCCGGTGGCGAGCTTCTGGACGGCGGCGATGATGCTGGACCACCTGGGCGAGGCCGCGGCCGGGCGGCGGCTGATGACGGCGGTGGAGCAGGTGTGCGCCGCCGGGCTGCTGACGCCGGACCTGGGCGGCAAGGCCACCACCAAGGAGGTCACGCGCGCCGTGTGCGAGGCGATCCGCGGCGGCAACGCGTGATCCGCCTGGCCGTGGCGGCGGACGAATCACTGGTGGCCGCAATCAGCCGGGATGCCTATGCGGAGTATGTAGCCGTCCTCGGCCTTTCGCCCATGCCCATGCACGAGGACTACGCGCCGCGCATCGCCAGCGGCCAGGTGTGGCTGCTGGACGCGGACGGCGTGCTGGTGATGGAGCGGCACTCCGGCCATGCCATGATCTACAGCGTCGCGGTCTGCCCGGAAAAGCAAGGCGCGGGTCTTGGGCGCATCCTGCTCGACGCTGCGGAACGGATGGCTGCCTCGTGGGGGCTGCCGGAGCTGCGGCTCTACACCAACGCGGTGATGACGCAGAACCTGGCGATCTACGCGAGGCGCGGGTTCGTCGAGACCGGACGCCGCCCCCACCCGCGCCGCCCCGAGTTCACCATCGTGGACATGGCCAAGCCGATCGTCCCGGCCGAAGCCGAGCTGCGCCGCCTGCTGGACGTGATGGCCCGGCTGCGCGCCGGACGGCTGCCCCTGGGACCGGGCGCAGGACTTCGACAGCATCGCGCCTTACACCATCGAGGAAGCCTACGAGGTCGCGGACGCCATCGCCCGGCGGGACTGGGCCGGGCTGCCGGACGAGCTGGGCGACCTGCTGTTCCAGGTGGTGTATCACGCGCGGCTGGCCGAGGAGGCGGGCCGGTTCGCCTTCGCCGACGTGGCCCGCGGCATCGCCGACAAGATGGTGCGCCGCCATCCGCAGCTGTTCGAGGGCACGGAAGCGGTGGACTGGGAAGCCCACAAGACCGCCGAGCGCGCGGCGCGGCAGCAGGGCGGCACGCTGGCCGGCGTGCCGGTGGCGCTCCCTGCCCTCACCCGCGCCGCCAAGGTCACCGCGCGCGCGGCCCGGGTCGGGTTCGACTGGCCGGACCCGGCGGCCGTGCTGGACAAGCTGGCAGAGGAGACGGCGGAGCTGCGGGCCGAGCTTGCGGATGCCGATCCGGCCCGCCTCGCCGACGAGCTGGGCGA
Organism: uncultured Acetobacteraceae bacterium; assembly: GCA_964246185.1. Taxonomy (GTDB): domain Bacteria; phylum Pseudomonadota; class Alphaproteobacteria; order Acetobacterales; family Acetobacteraceae; genus LMUY01. The sequence goes on along the minus strand of CAXTPP010000020.1, from coordinate 5,907 downwards.
CATGCTGTTCGTGCTGGCCAACCTGGCGCGCAAGCTCGGGCTGAACCCGGAAACCTGCCTGCACGCCGCCACCGCCAAGTTCACCCACCGGTTCGAGGCCGTGGAGGCGAGGCTGGAGGCGGAGGGAACCACGCCTGCCGAGGCGGGGCTGGACCGGATGGAAGCCGCCTGGCAGGCCGTCAAGCGTGGGGAGCCGTGACGGAGCGCACCGTCATCCTGGTGCTGCAAGGCGGCGGGGCGCTCGGGGCCTACCACATCGGCGCTTTCCAGGCCTTGCAGGAGGCTGGCTATGCGCCCGACTGGATCGCCGGCATCTCCATCGGCGCGGTCAACGCCGCGATCCTGGCGGGCAACCCGCCCGAGGACCAGCTGGGCAAGCTGGAAGCGTTCTGGCACGACATATCCCGCCCCGACGGCTGGGGCAGCCTGCTCGCAGCGCCAACGCGCACGCTGTTCAACGCCGGCAGCAATGCCGAGACCCTGCTGGCTGGGCAACCCAACTTCTTCACGCCGCGCGTGCCCGGCCCGTATCTCTCGCCGCCGGGCACGGCGGCAGCCACCAGCTTCTATGATACGGCCCCGCTGCGGGCCACCTTGCTCCGGCTGGTCGATTTCGGGCGCATCAACGCTGCGCCCGTTCGGCTCAGCCTGGGCGCCACGGACGTGCAGACCGGCCAGCTGGTGTTCTTCGACAACGTGACGCCCAAGCGGACGCTGACGCCGGAGCACGTGATGGCCAGCGGCGCCCTGCCTCCAGGCTTCCCGCCCGTCGCCGTCGATGGCGGCGTGTACTGGGACGGCGGCGTCGTCTCCAACACCCCGCTCGAAGCGGTGTCGGCGGACGAGCCACGCGGCTCCACGCTGGTGTTCATGCTGGATCTATGGAGCGCCTCCGGCCCCCCGCCCGCCACGATCGAGGAGGTGCAATGGCGGCAGAAGCAAATCCAGTACGCCAGCCGCACGCCGCAAAGCATCCAGGCCGCCGCCGCCAAGCTGCGCCGCCCGGACGACGCGCGCATGGACATCGTCCACGTCGTGTACCATCCCGCCGTCGGCCAAATCCCGAACAGCGACGCCGAGTTCTCCCGCCCGTCCCTCGCGGAGCGTCGCCAAGCCGGGTATGCGGACTTGCAGCACGCCCTCGCCGCCGCGCCCTGGGCAACGGGCGCCCAGTCCACCCCCGTCGTCGTCCACACCATCTCCCGCGGCCACGTCAAATCCTCTCCCCTTTCGGGAGAGGGCGGAGCTGCCAGAGGCTCCGCAGGCTCCTTCAGCCCGTGAAACGGCAGCGGAGAGCGGATGCGGGATCGACGCCCCATCCATCGGCCTGAGGAGAGCCCGTGCAACGCCGCTACCGAACCGTGGACGTGTTCACCGAGCGGCGCTTCGGCGGCAACCCGCTCGCCGTGGTGCTGGACGCCGAAGGGCTGGGCACCGCCGCCATGCAGGCCATCGCACGGGAGTTCAACTACTCCGAAACCACCTTCGTGCTGCCGCCGCGCGACCCGGCGCACACCGCGCAAATCCGCATCTTCACGCCGGGCAGCGAGCTGCCGTTCGCCGGCCATCCCAACGTCGGCACCGCTTACGTGCTGGCGCTGGAAGGCGACGGCGCGCCGCGGATGCTGTTCGAGGAGGCGGCCGGGATCGTGCCGGTGGACGTGCTGCGGGAGGGCGGCGTGCCCGTGGGCGCCGAGCTGACCGCGCCGCAGCCTTTGCAGCGCCTGGCGGCCGTCATGCCCGCGGTAGTCGCGGAATGCCTGTCCCTCGCCGCGGCGGACATCGTGGGGCAGCCGGTGGCGGCCAGCGTGGGCGTGGCTTTCACGTTCGCCGAGGTGGCGTCGCGGGATGCGCTGCGTCGGGCACGGTGCGACAGGGCGGCGTTCGCCCGGCATTTTCCGCAAGGCGGCGCGGACGGGATCCACTTCCACTGCCGCGATGGCGGCGGCTTCGACCTGCACGCCCGCATGTTCTGGCCTGCGGAGGGCATGACCGAGGACCCGGCCACCGGCAGCGCCGCCGTGGCGCTGGCCGCGTTGCTGGCGGAGGCCGGGCCGGATGGCGAGGCGAGATTGCGGGTGGAGCAGGGCCGCGACATGGGGCGGCCGAGCACGCTGCTCACGCGAGTGGTGAAGGTGCAAGGCGGTGTCCGTAGCGCGCATGTGGGCGGGCAGTGCGTGGCGGTGATGCGGGGGACATTCAACGACTGACAGCACGTCGTAGGAGTTTTGATAACAACGGCCTCAGGCACTGAACCGTTGGCGAGCAAGGCTGGGCTCTGCCCAGACCCGCCAAAGGCCGGAGGCCTTTGGAAACCATTTGATTAAGCAAAAGGATTCCAAAGGCTCCGCCTTCGGCGGAGTCCAGAGGCAGAGCCTCTGGCCTTGCTCGCTTACCGGCAATCACGTCAGCCTGTCTCGACACCCTCGAACAGCATCCCCGCCAGCGCCGCGAAACCCGCCTCGTCCGACGTGCAGACCAGCCCGCCCGTCGTATCCGTCGCCCGCATCGGCGAGCCGTCGAAGTGCGCCGAGAAACCGCCCGCCTCCTGGTGCAGCAGCCAGCCTGGCAGGTGGTCCCACGGCATCAGGCGGTTGAACACCAGGTAGTCGCAGTGCCCGGCGGCCAGCATGCGGTACTCGTGCGCGGCGCAGCGGTAGTCGCAGACGCCGCCCAGGCCGACCATGTTGCGCAGCACCGCGCTCCGCCGCGGCTCCTGCATGAAGCGCCAGGACAGGCAGCCGGTCATGCGGGACGGCCCGGCCGGCTGGGACACGCGCAGCCGGGTGCGGCCGCCGGCCGGGGTGATGCCCCATGCGCCGCCGCCGCGCAGCGCCACGGCGGTGTCGTCGATCACCGGGTCATGGATCACGGACGCCACCACCTCGCCGTCCAGCACCGCTGCGGCCATCATGCCGAACAGCGGCAGCCCGGCGCAGTAGTTGGAGGTGCCGTCGATCGGGTCCACCACGAACGCCAGCCCGCCCTCGCCCAACCGGCCCAGCAACGCCGGGTCGGCGGCGCAGGCCTCCTCGCCCACCACCAGGCAGCCGGGAAACAGCCGGCGCAGCCCGGTGGCGATCATCGCCTCCGCCGCCTCGTCCGCCTCCGTCACCAGGTCGGTCGGGCCGGACTTGGCGCGGACCATGCCGGGCTGCAGGTTGCGGAAGCGCGGCATCACCTCCACCCGCGCCGCCGCCCGGACCAGCTGCACGATGTCCGTCAGTTGGGCCTCGCCGATCACGCGGCACCCCGGTGCTCGCCCCGGTGCTCGCCCCGGTGCTCGAACCGCGCGCGGTCGGCCGGCAGCAGGCGCACGCGCAGGTGGATGGCATCGTCCTGGTCGGCCCGCTCGACCACCTCGCCATGCTCGTACAGCCAGGCGATGCTGGCGCCATCGGCGGGGGCGATGGCGTAGTCCGCCTGCTCCATGCCCGCGGCGATGCGGGCGTCGATGGCGGCCAGCAGCGCCGGCAGGCCCTCCCCGGTGACGGCGGAGATCGGCACGGCGCCCTCCCGCAGCGGCACGTTGTCGATGCCGCCCAGCAGGTCCGCCTTGTTCAGCAGCTCGATGGTGCGACCGGGCCACTCGCCGTCGATCGTGCCGTCCTTCTCCATGCCCTCCAGCACCGCCAGCACGTCGGCGCGCTGGGCCATGCTGTCCGGGTGGGCGGCGTCGCGCACGTGCAGGATCACGTCGGCTTCCGCCACCTCCTCCAGCGTGGCGCGGAAGGCGGCGACCAGCTCGGTCGGCAACTCGCTGATGAACCCCACCGTGTCCGACAGCACGACCCGGCGGCCCGACGGCAGGCGCAGGCCGCGCATGGTCGGGTCCAGGGTGGCGAACAGCTGGTCCTGCGCGTGCACGTCCGCGCCGGTCAGCGCGTTGAACAGGGTGGACTTGCCGGCGTTGGTGTATCCCACCAGGGCCACCACCGGCAGCGGGGTGCGGGTGCGGGCGCTGCGGTGCAGGCCGCGGGTGCGGCGGACCTGCTCGATCTCCTTCTTGAGGCGCACGATGCGGTCGGTGATCAGCCGGCGGTCGGCCTCGATCTGCGTCTCGCCGGGTCCGCCGAGAAAGCCGAAGCCGCCGCGCTGGCGTTCCAGGTGGGTCCAGGAGCGGACGAGCCGGCTGCGCTGGTAGTCGAGATGCGCCAGCTCGACCTGCAGCGAGCCTTCCCGGGTGCGGGCGCGCTCGCCGAAGATGTCCAGGATGAGGCCGGTGCGGTCGATCACCTTGCAGCCCCAGGCGCGTTCCAGGTTGCGCTGCTGCACGGGGGAGAGCAGCGCGTCCACGATGGCGACGGTGACCTCGCCGGCCTCGATCGCGTCGTGCTGGATGGCGACCTGGCCCTCGCCCAGCAGGCTGGAGGAGCGCCGGGTGCGCAGCGGCAGCACGGCGGTGTGCACCACCGCCAGGCCGATGGAGGCGGCCAGGCCGACCGCCTCCGCCAGCCGGGCCTCGGAGGCGCGGGAGGCGTCCGAGCGTTCCGGGCGCTCCCAGGGCAGGATCACGGCGGCCCGGGTCGGGCCGGCCGAGGTGTCAGAGGGAGACGTCGTCAGACACCATCTCCCGGATCGCGCCCGTCAAGGTGGGGGCCGTCAGGGTGGTTGAACTCGGGGCCCCGGTTTCGGCCTTGGCGGCGTCGAACAGCTGGATCGGCGCGCCCGGCATCACGGTGCTGATGGCGTGCTTGTAGACCAGCTGGGTGTGCCCGTCGCGCCGCAGCAGCACCGAGAAGTTGTCGAACCAGGTGATGATGCCCTGCAGCTTCACGCCGTTGACGAGGAAGACCGTCACGGGCGCCTTGGTCTTGCGGACGTGGTTCAGGAACACGTCCTGGACGTTCTGCGTCTTTTCGCTGGCCATCGGGCCAACTCCTTATGTTGTTGCTTTGGCAAAGCCTTAAACGTTTTGACACCGGATCGGGCACACAGGTCCCGGCCGCGCCCGCCGAATGTAGCTGGCTGGTGCTGCGGTGCAACCATGGCGCCCGCCACTATCCCGTGACATCGCCGTTGCCGTTGGCGTGTTGCGAGAACAGCGCGAACAGCTGCCGCGTGACCGGGCCGACCGCGCCGTCGCCCACCGGCGCGCCGTCCAGCCTGGTGATCGGCTTCACGAAGGAGGTGGCGCTGGTCAGGAACACCTCGCGCGCCTCCCGCAGCTCCGCCTCCGTCACCGCGCGCTCCTCCGCCACGATGCCGCGCTCCGCCATCTGCGCGATCAGGGAGGCGCGGGTGCAGCCCGGCAGGATGGCGTGGCCGAGCTGCCGGGTGCGCAGCGTGCCCTGCGCGTCCACGGCCCAGACGGTGGTGGACGCGCCCTCCGTCACGCGGCCGTCGGGGGCGACCAGGATGGCCTCGTACGCGCCCGCCGCCCGCGCCGCCTGCTTGGCCAGCACGTTGGGCAGCAGCGCCACCGATTTGATGTCGCAGCGCGCCCAGCGCTGGTCGGGCGCGGTGATGGCGGACGCGGCCCAGCGCTCCACGTCCGCCGGGTACGGCGGGGTGCGGCGGCACGTCACCACCAGGGCCGGCGGCATGGGCCTGGCGGGAAAGGCGTGCTCGCGCCGGGCGACGCCGCGGGTGACCTGCATGTACACCAGCCCGTCCCGCAGCCGGTTGCGCCGCACCACCTCCAGCAGCACCCGGCGCAGCGCGGCGCGGCCCATGGGCGGTCGGATGGCGACCTCGGCCAGCGAGCGTTCCAGCCGGGCCATGTGCAAGCCTTCGTCCAGGAAGCGGCCGTGCGCCAGGTAGAGCACCTCGTAGATGCCGTCGGCGAACTGGTAGCCGCGGTCCTCCACGTTCACGCTTGCCTCCGATTGAGGCAGGTACTGGCCGTTCACGTAGGCGATGCGGCTCATGGTCGGCTCCCGGGGTGACGGGGGCAGACATCATGCG